>NZ_JBYUVT010000005.1:0-405073 GCF_058135255.1 Flavobacterium sp. LK-23 | reverse complement strand
TAAATGCATAGTCATACTTTGTTTTTCTTTCCATAAAAAATGCCCCAAATAGTGTCTAACTTTTTGGGGCATGTTCAAAAATTGAAGAGGCTTTTTCTAAAAATCTACTTTAATTACAATTTTGCTGTTTCTTTACCTGCGCTTGTATTTCCTTCTAAAACGGCTAATTCTTCTTGATCTACTAATTCTTGAGCCAAAATAGCATTATTATAAGCTAAGAAATAGACGTCGAACTTTACTCCTTCAGCAATAAGAGAAGATGAAATTTGGTCATTCTTGATCATCTCTTTTAATAAATCTGGAAAAGATTCTTTGTAAGCTAATTTGTTTGCATCGTTTTCTTCCAAATTGGTTTCAATTCTAATTTCTATTTTATTGTCATTTAGAAAAGCTTTTGCAGATGTGCTCGTAATGCCACTTCCTTTTATAGAAGAAGAATTATTGTAATTACTTACATGCTCCTGGATTTTCTGCTTGGTATTTTTACAGCTAATTAAAAATAATGCAAAAGCAATTGCAAATGCGATTTGGGTAATTTTTTTCATAATTTTTTGGTTTAATAGTTATTTTTTAACTCAAACATAATTAATTTATAACATAAAACCAATATGAATTTATAAAAAAGACATATGTAATTCTTTGAATGCAAACCGTTTATACTCGTAAAATGCCAATATTTGTAAGAATGAAAACGCTATTTTAAATTTTAATTTTTAGCTGTAAATACAAAAAAATCTCTTTAAATAAACTTTAAAGAGACTTTCAATATGTAAGAATTTAAAAATATTTTATTTTTTTTAATCGGTCTATTATTTCAAAATATATTTAAGAGATTCTCCTGTGAGCACCTCTTTATCTAAAACAGTATTATCATTTGCTAAAAAGTAAACATCAAATTGAACCCCTTCTTCTATTAATTGTCTTGGAATCTGATCTTTTTCAATCATTGATCTTATCAACCTTACAAATGAAATAGAAGAAGCTAATTTATTGCCTTCATTTTGGTCTAAGTCCGTTTCAAATCTCAATTCAATTTTATTATCATTAATATAACCTCTTGCTGTAGTAAGCGTTACATTTTCGGCTCTAAAACTTGGAGCAATGTTTTTGTTGTACGTAACAACATACTCTTGAAGTTTTTGTTTGGTATTTTTACAGCTCACAAGTGTCAATACCATCATTATTGCAAAGGCAATCTGGCTTATTTTCTTTAGCATAATTTTCTATTTTAATTTTTGAAGTCTTAATAATGCCTCAAGATAGTAATAATCTGCGTAATTTATAGAACAATCTATTTCGCTTCCTGCAGGTTTATGGCCCGTTGAATGCAATAAAAATGCCCAATTCACATCATGACTTTGATAATCGTTTGAAAGCGAAACGATCATTTTTTTGGCTTTTGTCAAATATTCAGCTTTTAAATTCTTGTCTTTTGTGTACGAACTTAATTCTAAAAGCGCAGATGAGACAATAGCCGCCGCCGAAGCATCACGAGGTTCGTTCGGAATATTTGGCGCATTAAAATCCCAATACGGAACTAAATCTTCTGTGGCTAATTTATCCAAATAAACACGGGCTAATTTATGGGCAAAATCTAAAAACTTAGCGTCTTTTGTTTCTCTATACGTCATTGTAAAACCGTAAATCGCCCAAGCCTGACCACGCGCCCACATACTGTCATCACTATATCCTTGTGCTGTTCTTCCTTTTATTTTTTTTCCAGTTTCGAAATCATAGATTATAACATGATAAGAAGTGTTATCTGGTCTAAAATGATTGCCCATTGTGGTTTCCGCATGTTTAACTGCTATATCGTATAATTTTTTACTTCCTCCATTTTTTGAAGCCCAAAACAAAAGCTCCAAATTCATCATATTATCAATAATAGTATTATGCCCTCCCATTTTGTTATGAGGCCAAGATTGAATGGTTCCCACTTTCGGATTAAAAAGCGTTGCCAATGTATCGGCAGTTCTTAAAATAATTTGCTTGTATTCTGGATTTTTAGTCAATCTATATCCGTTTCCAAAACTATTAAAAATCTGAAAACCTAAATCATGATCACCGGCTTTGCTAACAGATAATGGTGTTAAAAAACGACTGAATTTATCGGCTTCTTTTTCCCATTTTTTATCTTTAGTTGCTTCATACAAAAACCATAACTCTCCAGGCCAGAATCCACTTGTCCAGTCTTTATAGCCAACAAATTTCCATTCTTTGCTTCCGTTTGGAACTGTTCGCGGAGAAGTTCCGTCGTCAGGAATCACCTTTAAGGTTTTTGAAGCTTGCTCTACACAATAATCTAACTGTTTTTTAATATTAAACGTTTTGTCTTTCTGAGAATAACCTTGATTTCCTAGAAAAAACAAAGCTGCAATCAGAGTAAAAAATTTTGCATTCATGTGGTTGATAGTTTGTTTAATCGATAAATTTATGAAATAAAGTGAATCTAATTGGGGTTTGTATTTTTTGTTACCTAAAAGTGGATTATTGGTGTACCATTTTATTTAGACTTTTTCCCGTTATACTTCTCTTTGTCAAAGTTTTAAACTTTGACGAAGAAGAATTACAACTGATTACATACATTTGCTTTAACTAAAACCCAATCTCAACTTGAACAAAACCAGAATTACCTATTTCCTAGTTCTTCTAAGCATCATTTTCCTTGGAATCCTTTCCAGAAAAATATCGTTTATCCCCTTATGGATTGGTGATTTTCTATACGCTGTCATGATATATTTTCTGATTCGGATATTTCTTCCCTTCAAAAATGCTTTCGCAATTGCGTGTCTTTCTCTATTGATTTGTTATGGAATTGAATTTTTACAATTATATCAAGCCGATTGGATTGTAGCACTTAGAAAAACACTTTTTGGAAGATATGTTTTAGGCCAGGGATTTCTTTGGGAAGATATTCTGGCTTATACTTTTGGAGTTCTTGTAGTTTTTGTTTTTGAAAAAATAACCTTGAATTATTTCAGTCGAAAATCTGTGTAATTTTTTCGATGTTTAAGCTGTTGGCCATTGCCATGAATATCTGATGATACGTTCCTTTATTATCATATAATTCGTCGTGAGTTCCTTTTTCGACACATCTTCCTTTTTCTAAAACAATAATATTGGAAGCGTCTATGATTTGCGAAATACTATGAGAAATTATAATAACGGTTCTGTCTTTTTTGATGGCATCCAGAGATTTCTTAATCTGTTCTGTCGCGATGGCGTCTAAACTAGCGGTTGGTTCATCAAGGAAAATGATTGGCGGATTTTTGAGAAACAATCTAGCGATCGCTATTCGCTGCTGTTGGCCGCCTGAAAGTAAATGCGCATCAGAATCATAACCTTTTGGCAATTGAATAACCTGCTCGTGAATATAAGCTTGCTTTGCCGCTTCTATAATTTCATCTTTTGAAGCTTCTGGTTTTCCATATAAAATATTCTCTAAAATTGTGCCTTTAAAAATGTGATTTTTCTGAAGCACCAAACCAATATTTTTGCGCAGAAAATCGGTATTGTATTCAACCAAATCAACTCCATCCAAAAATATCTGACCAGTTGAAGGCAAGTAAAATTTATCCAATAAATTAATAATGGTACTTTTTCCAGCTCCGCTTAATCCGACCAAAGCAGTGGTTTCATTTGGTTTTACAGTAAAATTTATATCATAAAGTGCCTGAGTTCCGTTTGGATATACAAAATCTACATTTTTCACTTCTATTAATCCAACAATTTTTTCTGGGATGTAATTACCGCTAGTTTCTGTCTCATGCTCTGCTTCCAAAATATCAAAGAATCCTTCAGAATAAATTAATGCATCATTTACCTCGTCATAAATTCGGTGTAATTGTCTAATTGGCGATGAAACATTATTAAAGAGCATAATATGAAACATAATCGCACCAATTGTCATTTGATTATTCAAAACAAAATAAGCCGTTAGAATAATTATAATTACTACTCCTATCTGTTCAACAAAGCTTTTTATACTTTCAAAAATAAAACTGGTTTTTCTGGTTTGCAGCTGATTTTCGGTCATTTCAAATTGTATCCTTTCATGACGATCGGCTTCTGTAGATTCACGCACAAAGGACTTAATTACCGTTATCGACTCAATTAAACTAATGATTCCGTTGTTTTTAGTTTCGCGATACTTACGCATTCTTCGTCGGAATCCGCTTAATCTCGTTGCCTGCAATTGACTGATGTAAAAATAAATCGGGATAATGCACAAACTTACCAAACCTACATAAACATTGGCATAGAACATAATTACCAAAGCCACAAAAGCGTTAGCAAATAATGGCAGAATATCAATAAAGAAGTTTTGCACCAATCTGGTTAAACTGCTAATTCCGGCATCAATTCTAGTCTGGAGTTTTCCGCTTTCATTTTCATCAGAAGTATAAAATTCCATTCTGTAGCTTAGAATTTTTTCTACTATAGTTTGAGAAATATCACGCGTAATAAAAATACGGAGTTTTTCTCCGTAGAATTTTTGTCCAAATTGAACAACTGAATTCACCAATTCTTTAGTTAACAAAACAATACTAATTATACCAAGCAAATGAAATCCTTTGGATAATGGTTCGTGAGCTACCATCAAATTATTTATAGTATCGACAGTATATTTTAAAATTACAGCATTTACCTGTGCTGCAAACGAACCCAAGAAAGTTAACAGTAAAGTTGCAATTACCATTTTTCTGTACGGCTTTACAAAAGGCAGGATTTTTTTATAAAGTACTGATAATTGCATTTATTTGAATTTTAGCTAACATATCAAATATAAGAATTCTAAATTTGTGTTGAAAATCATTTAAACACATAATGCTATGAAACTCGTTTTCGCCTCAAACAACAAAAATAAAATAACCGAAATTCAAAGTATGCTTCCAGAAAGCATCAAAATATTAAGTTTAGAAGATATTAATTGTTTTGAAGATATTCCGGAAACTGCAGATACCATAGAAGGGAATGCGATTTTAAAAGCAGATTATGTAACTCAAAAATATGGCTATGATTGTTTTGCAGATGATACAGGTCTAGAAGTAAATGCTTTAAATGGAGAACCTGGAGTATATTCTGCACGATATGCAGGCGAGCAAAAAAATGCAGACGACAACATGAACAAGCTTTTAGATGCTTTAAAAAACGAAGAAAATCGCAACGCTCAGTTCAAAACTGTTATAACTTTAAACCTAAATGGAAAACAATATTTGTTTACTGGGATTGCAAAAGGAGAAATTACTTTAACCAAAACAGGCACAAATGGTTTTGGATACGACCCCATTTTTAAACCCGAAAATTTTAACGAGACCTTTGCAGAACTGCCTTTGGAAACCAAAAATACAATTGGACATCGGGGAAAAGCAGTTCAGCAACTAATTGATTACCTGACTACCACAAAATAATTGTTTCAAATACAACATTTTAAAGCTCAAATTTTACATTTTCAGACGTGTTTTTAGGGCAAATTCTGGATTTTTTGCAAAAAATCATTTTACCAAAATCGTAACTTTTTGATAATCAAATAATAACAAATGCATAATTCTTGAAATTGCATTAGTTTATCTGAATAATTAACAGTAATTTTGCACCCTATTTTAAATACATATATGAATAAATTTGAACAATTAGGATTGAATGAATCGTTACTGAAGGCGATTTTAGATCTAGGATTTGAAAATCCGTCAGAGGTACAGGAAAAGGCGATTCCCCTATTATTGGAAAAAGACACAGATATGGTTGCGTTGGCTCAGACAGGGACAGGGAAAACGGCAGCTTTCGGTTTTCCGCTAATTCAAAAAATTGATGCTGACAATAGAAACACACAAGCATTAGTTTTATCGCCAACACGAGAACTTTGTTTACAGATTACCAACGAACTTAAAAACTACTCAAAATACGAAAAAGGTATTAATGTGGTAGCAGTTTACGGCGGGGCTAGTATTACAGAGCAAGCTAGAGAGATCAAAAGAGGCGCACAAATTATTGTGGCTACTCCAGGAAGAATGCAAGACATGATTAACAGAGGTTTAGTTAACATTAAAAATATAGATTACTGTATTTTGGATGAAGCTGATGAGATGTTGAACATGGGATTCTATGAAGACATCGTATCTATCTTATCAGATACTCCAGATCAAAAAAACACATGGTTGTTCTCTGCAACTATGCCGCAAGAGGTTGCTAGAATTGCAAAACAATTCATGAGCGAACCTGTTGAAATTACTGTTGGAGCTAAAAACTCAGGTTCTGCAACAGTTTCTCACGAATTTTACTTAGTAAATGCTCGCGATCGTTACGAAGCTCTAAAACGTTTAGCAGATGCTAACCCGGATATTTTCTCTGTAGTTTTCTGTCGTACTAAAAGAGATACACAGGCTGTAGCTGAAAAATTAATTGAAGATGGATATAGCGCCGCTGCGTTACACGGAGATTTATCTCAAGCGCAACGTGATGGTGTAATGAAATCGTTCCGTGGAAGACAAATTCAGATGCTTGTTGCTACTGACGTTGCTGCACGTGGTATTGACGTTGATAACGTAACTCACGTTGTTAACTATCAATTGCCTGACGAAATTGAAACATACAACCACCGTTCGGGCCGTACTGGTAGAGCTGGAAAATTAGGTACTTCTATTGTAATTGTTACAAAAAGCGAGTTACGTAAAATTTCTTCTATCGAGAGAATCATCAAACAGAAATTCGAAGAAAAAACGATTCCATCTGGAATTGAAATCTGCGAAATTCAGTTGTTACACTTAGCAAACAAAATTAAAGATACTGAAGTTGATCACGAAATTGACAACTATTTACCAGCAATCAATAATGTTCTTGAAGATTTATCTAAAGAAGAATTGATCAAAAAAATGGTATCAGTAGAATTTAACCGTTTCATCGCATACTACAAAAAGAACAGAGATATTTCTACGCAATCTTCAGACAGACGTGAAAGAGGCGATTCTGAACCAAGAGAATTCAGTAATAATGGAGCAGTTCGTTATTTCGTAAACATTGGTTCTAGAGATAACTTCGACTGGATGTCATTAAAAGATTACTTGAAAGAAACATTAGATTTAGGTCGTGATGATATCTTTAAAGTTGACGTAAAAGAAGGATTCTCATTCTTTAATACTGATCCTCAATTTACTGATAAAGTAATGGATGTTTTAAACAACGTTCAATTAGAAGGTCGTCGTATCAATGTTGAGATTTCTAAAAATGATGGTGGAGGAAGACGTGATCACAATAACCGTGGTGGAGGAAGACGTGATTCTGGAAGAAGAGACGGAAACTTCGCTCCAAGACGTGAAGGCGGATTTAGAAGTGATAGAAATTCTTCTAGAGACGGTGGATCACGCGAAGGTGGATCTCGTGAAGGAGGTTTTAGAGGTGATAGAAACTCAGCTCCTAGAAGAGAAGGTGGTTTCAGAAGTTCTGCACCAAGAAGCGAAGGTGGTTCAGATAGAGCACCAAGACGTTCTGAAAACTTCGGCGACAGCTCAAGACCAAGAAGATCTAGAAGAGATTAATAATTTAATTTCTTAAAATACAAAATCCCAAATTCCAGACATACTTGGAAGTTGGGATTTTTTTTATTTACAGAATTTTATACCTTATAAATAAGTTTTGCAATCCAAAACAATAGAATATAACTCTCTATCCCTTTTTATTTAACACAAAAAAAGCAATACTGTTGCCTTTGTTAATTTTCTTATAATTAAATTCCAAGACTGCGAGATATTTAATCCCGATTTACTACTTTTAGTGCTTTAAATCAGGATATGAAATATTTCGCAGTTTTCTTTTTTACACTTCTCGCCAACATTGGTTTTGCACAAGATACGCAAGATGCACAGCCAACAGTTCCACAAAGAGTTTCAGGTTACGTTATTAATGACGACAGCAAACAACCGCTGGCTGGCGTAAATATCATTAACACCAACAAAGTGCGTGGTGCAAAATCTGACGAAAAAGGGTATTTTGAAATTGACGTGCAAGTAAACGATACACTTCATTTTTCTATTCTAGGATTTCAATCACTAAGAATTAGAGTTACAAATGACTGGATTAAGAATAAAGTGACTAGAATTCAGCTTACAGAAAAAGCAATTGCTTTGGAAGAAGTTGTTATTGCTCCTTTCTCTTTGACAGGATATCTTGAAATTGACTCTAAATTAATTCCAACAAAAGAAAACTATCGTTACAGTATTTCGGGACTTACACAAGGTTATGAAGCTGGAGAATATGCTCCAAATGCTTTTGGAAAAGTCCTCGGTTCGATCTTTAACCCTGCCGATATGCTCTATAATTTCTTTGGCAAGAACGGTAAAGAACTCAAGAAACTAAAGGAAATGAAAAAAGATGATACGGTAAGAACGCTGTTAGAATCAAAATACGATCGTGAAACAGTTGCCGTATTATTAGGAGTCAGCAAAGATGAAATCCCCGAAATTATGCATCGCTGTAACTATTCCGATTCTTTCATCCAGACCGCAAATGATCTTCAGATTATGGACGCAATCAGCGCTTGTTATGAACAATATAAAGTATTAAAACGCAATTAAACTTTTAATACCAATAAAAGAACACCTAAATCCTCAATTTTTAAAATTGGGGATTTTTTTTGGCGTTTCGGATTTTAAAAACCTTACATTTACTTACAAAACAGCAAAATCAATATTATGGCAAAAGGTCAAGACGCTAAAAAAACAGCAAAAAAAGAACCGTTAAAAACGGCTAAAGAAAAGAAAGAAGAAAAGAGAGAAAAGAAAAATACTCCTAAGAGGGATTAATTTTTAGTCTCAGTTTACAGTCTCAGTTTACAGTTCTTTTAAACTGATTACCGAGACTGCGACTGAATACTAAAACTATTTAACTGGAATATTAGAAAGGATTTCTAACACAAATTTCCAATATTTCTGTGCAGAAGAAATACTTGCTCTTTCGTCTGGAGAATGCGCTCCGTGAATTGTTGGACCGAAAGAAATCATGTCCATATCAGGGTAATTTGTTCCTAAAATTCCGCATTCTAAACCAGCGTGACAAGCCACAACTTTAGGCTGTTCTCCATTTTGTTTTTCGTAGATCTCTTTTAAGACTTCTAAAATTTCCGAATTTACATTTGGTGTCCATCCTGGATAAGAACCAGAAAGCTCCACTTCACACCCAACCAATTCAAAAGCAGAACGTAAAGAATTTGCCAAATCAAATTTTGAAGATTCAACAGAAGAACGTGTTAAACATCCTACCAAGATTTCTCCATCTTTAATAACGACGCGAGCAATATTATTTGAAGTTTCAACCAAATCGGCCATATCAGCGCTCATTTTATAAACTCCATTCTGAGCTGCATAAATCGCTCTGATAATTCCTTCCTGCACACCTAAATCCATTACTTTCTCAGGTAAATCTCCTTTTACGATTTCAATAGTCAAATTAGGCTCGGTTGTTTTGTATTCTGCTTTTATATCAGAAATAATTTCCTGCATATCATAAACAAAAGCTTCATCAAACATTTGAGAAATAACCACCTTTGCAACACTTTCTCTCGGAATTGCATTTCTAAGGCTTCCTCCGTTGATTTCTACAACCTGTAAACCAAAGTTTTCAAATGCATCAAACAACAAACGGTTCATAATTTTATTAGCGTTTCCTAAACCTTTATGAATATCCATTCCTGAATGCCCGCCATTTAAACCTTTTACTGTAATAGTATAACCAACAGATCCTTCTGGAACTTCTTCTTCATGATACGTTCTTGTAGCCGTTACATCAATTCCACCTGCACATCCAATATCAATTTCATCATCTTCTTCTGTATCCAAGTTCAACAAAATCTGACCTTGCAAGATTCCTCCTTTTAAGTTTAAAGCACCAGTCATTCCTGTTTCTTCATCAATTGTAAATAAAGCTTCAATTGCAGGATGCGGAATATCTTTGCTTTCAAGAATTGCCATAATAGTCGCCACTCCTAGTCCATTATCAGCTCCAAGTGTTGTGCCTCGCGCGCGAACCCAGTCACCATCAACATACATATCGATTCCTTGTGTATCAAAATCAAAAACTGTATCAGCATTCTTTTGATGCACCATATCTAAATGCCCTTGCATTACGATTGGTTTACGATTTTCCATTCCTGGAGTAGCCGGTTTTCTTATGATTACATTTCTGATTTCATCTTCGAAAGTTTCTAAACCCAAGCTATTTCCAAAGTTCTTCATAAACTCAATTACACGTTCTTCTTTTTTAGACGGACGGGGAACAGCATTTAAATCTGCGAATTTATTCCAAAGTGCTTTTGGCTCCAGATTTCTAATTTCTTGACTCATTATATTTTGTTTGATGTTTAACAATTAAGAGTCCCAAAGTTACAAAGTTTCAACTTTTTTTGAGCACAAATTTGAGGAATTAGCACGAATCCAAATTCTTAAAATCAATTCCTACAAATACAATCCTTTTTTTTAATAATAATATTGTGTTTATATTTACGTATCTAAAAACTATACTGTGAAATCAAAATACGTTTTACCTTTATTTCTCTTAGTTCAAATTATCTTTTATAAAATCCTACCATTCTTTCCTGACTTCGTGGAAGGCTTTTACAGCAAAAATTTATTCGTTAGAATTTCTCATTTTTCAAGAACAATCTTAGGTAAAATTCCTTTTTCTGTCGGTGATATTATTTATGCTCTTTTAATGATTTCTATAATTAGTTGGTTTTGGAAAACCAGAAAAACTTGGAAAACAGACTGGAAGGATCATCTTCTTAAAATCCTAGGTAAGATCTCTGTTTTTTACTTTTTCTTTCACCTGCTTTGGGCTTTCAATTATTACCGTAAACCTCTTTTTGAAAAAATGGAAATCAAAAGAGAATATACCGATGCTGATCTTTTGGCTTTCACTAAAAGATTAATTGCAAAGACGAATGAAGTTCAGTTTCAAATTACAAAAAATGAAAGCTCTAAAATTGTCTTTCCATATTCACAGAAAGAGTCATTTAACATGATTTTAAACGGTTACGATAATTTAGCGAAAGAACATCCTTATTTTAAATACAAAACATTAAGCGTAAAAAAATCACTGTTTAGCCTTCCTTTAACTTATATGGGATTTGGCGGTTATTTAAATCCATTTACAAACGAAGCGCAAATTAACGACTTATTGCCAATGTACACTTTTCCACTAACTACATCTCATGAAATGGCACATCAGATTGGTTTTGCAAGTGAAAGTGAATGCAATTTTATTGGCCTTTTGGCTTCTGTCAAAAATGACAATTTATATTATCAATATGCAGGATATAGTTTTGCATTACGCTATTGTCTAGGAATCTGGCAGTTTAAAAACGAGAAAATTTTTGAAATACTAAAGAAACAAGTAAATACTGGAATTTTAAAAAACTATCAAGAAGACCAAGATTTTTGGAAAAAATATGACACCTTTATAGATAAAGGTTTTCATTTTCTATGGGATAGTTTTTTAAAAACAAATAACCAAAAAGATGGAATGAAAAGCTATAGTAAGTTTATTGATTTGACGATTAATTACTATAAAACAAGGCAACTATAAAGTTTGCCACGAATTGCACGAATTGGCACGAATTTTAAAAAAAGTAAACTTTAGTTTTTTCCCTTTTGAGAAGTAATTCGGGAAATTTGTGAAATTCGTGGCAAAAAATAAAACATCAACTGTAACAAAAATGTTTTCATAACTACTAATACATTATGAGTGAAAATCTAGAACAGTCATTTGTTGCGCAGCTGCAGGCAAATCAGAATATAATCCACAAGATTTGTAGATTATATACTGCTGGCGAAGATGCTCATAAAGATCTGTTTCAAGAAATCACCATTCAGCTGTGGAAAGCTTATCCAAAATTTAGAGGCGACAGTAAATTTTCGACTTGGACCTATCGTGTTGCCTTAAACACTGCCATTACCTTATACCGAAAAACCAAAAGAACTATATCGACCGTAGATTATGAAAATCATCAGCATTTTGTAAAAGATGTTGACTATAATTATGAAGAAGAAGAACAGATAAAACTGATGTATAAGGCAGTTTATCAATTAAATGACATTGAAAAGGCATTAGTTTTTATGTATTTAGAAGACAAAGATTATCAAGAAATAGCTGAAACTTTAGGAATCAGCGAAGTGAATGCGCGCGTGAAAATGAACAGAATTAAAGGGAAACTTAAAAAAATACTAAATCCTTAAAAATTATTATGAAAGAACTGGATTTACTAAAAAAAGACTGGCAAAAGAACTCTGATTCTTTTCAACAAATTTCTGAAAATGAAATCTACAAGATGATTCATAGAAAATCATCTTCAATTGTAAAATGGATTTTAATCATCAGCATTTTGGAGATTTCGTTTTGGACTTTTTCCAACTTGTTTATCAATACAGATGATGTATTGCGAAAAATGAATCATCCTGAAATAGTAACAGCTTTAGAGTTTCTAACCTACTTTAATTATGTTGTTGTATTAATTTTTGTTTACATTTTCTATAAAAACTACAGAACAATTTCGACCACAATAGCAACAAAATCATTGATGAGTGCTATTTTAAAAACCCGAAAAACTGTACAATATTATGTTTGGTATAATCTCGGAATGATTGTGATTACCGCAATTCTAAGCTTCTTTATTGCTTTTGTCTACAATCCAGATATGGAGTTTCTTAGAGAAAAATTAGCGATGAACGGAAAAGCCATGTTTGTTACTATAGGAATATTATTCCTTGTCATTTTAGGTTTCTTTGGATTATTCTGGTGTTTTTACCGAATTATTTACGGAACACTTTTACGCAGATTATACGCTAATTATAAAGAGTTGAAGAAGATAGATTTTTAATTTAAGTTGCTAAGGTTCTGAGATGCTAAGGTTCTAAGTTTTCTTTAAGACACAAAGATTCTAAGTTGCAAAGGGACAAAGTTTCTACTAAATTGAAACCTAAAAACCATAAACCAGATACAAAATCGATTTTGTCACCCTGAGCGAAGTCGAAGGACACAACGTTAGGCTTCGACTTCGCTCAGCCAGACAAAGCAAACTTGAAACCTTAAACTTTAAACAAAAAAAAACTATTCTAATAATCCCAGCGTCTTAATTTATTCAGTTCCTCTTGTACTTTGATTTCTTCTGCAGGAATAACTTTTAAAAATGATGGATGTTGTTCAATTGCGTATTCTACTTTTTCTACAATTTGTTCGATTGTATCGTTTTCATAATCAATATCTAAAGGTTCTTTGATAATGAAAGATTGCAGTATTCCTTTTTTCTTCATTCGAAGTCCTTTTTTATCGAACGATCTGCGGAAACCGTCAATTACAATTGGAATAACAAGCGGTTTGTGCTGTTTGATAATATGTGCTGTTCCTTTACGAACTGGTTTGAATGATTTTGTTGTTCCTTGAGGAAAAGTAATAACCCAGCCGTCTTCTAGAGCAATTCGGATGTTTTCTGTATCGTTTGGATTTACATCACGTTTTTCTGTAACATCAACGCCTTTAGAACGCCAAGTTCTCTCAACGGTGATTGCGCCCACATAAGCTAAAATTCTTGGCAGTAATCCAGCCTGCATGGTTTCTTTGGCTGCTACGTAGTAAATATTCATTTTTGGCTGCCACAAGTAGCCAATATTCTTAATCGTGTCTTGACGCCCTGATAAACTGGCGTTAAAAACATGAAACATTGCTACAACATCTGCAAAATAAGTCTGGTGATTGGATATAAATAAAACATTAGTATCTGGGAGTGTTTTAATAATTTCAGATCCTTCAATCTGCAATTCATTAAAACCTCTATACCTTCTATGAGTCATGGCACCGAGAACTCGGATTAACCATTTCTTGATGAATAATATATGCCCAAAAGGATTTCGTTTAAACAATCCCATAACTAATTTATCTTATTTTTTTGTTAGGTCGCAAACATACAAAAATTATTCTTTTAGCAACACTTTAAAACAATTTCTCCAAATAACAGTTATCCAAATGAATATCAAATCATTAAATAAACTTTATCAAATTTCTTTTGCAATAGCGACATTCAAAACATCGCGCAATTCACTCAAAATCATTGCTGTGGCACCCCAAACAACGTGATTTTGAATATTAAAGGCAGGAACTAAAATATTTGCTCCGTAAGAAGTTGATAATCTGGCTTCAATAATTATATCATCATTCAAAAAAACAGACAAAGGCAGTTCAATAATTGCAGCCACTTCTCGTATATCAGGATAAAAGGAAAGTTCTTCTGTAGCAATTCCTAAAAAAGGATGCACCAAAAAATTACTTGGCGGAATATACATTGGGGAAAAATGTTTAATTATATTTATTTTATCCCTCGTTACCCCTACCTCTTCATGTGTTTCTCTAAGTGCAGTGGTTTCAAAATTAATATCTTCCTTTTCATATTTTCCTCCTGGAAATGCTATCTGAGCAGAATGAACGCCATCATAAGCATTTCTAACAATCAAAACCAAATGTGTTTTTTCCTGTTTTGGATAAAACAGCATCATTACTCCCGCCATTCTGGCATTTAATGCATCAATATCAAGATTTTTTAATCCCTCTATACGCTCTTTTGGAGCCATTTTTAAGTGTGACGTTACTGCTGGTAATTCTAGCGGAATTATATTGGGAACATATTTCAAAAAGTCTTGAAAATTCATAATCAAAGCTTATTTTTGTATTTTCAAATAAAACATAAATATACTCCAGAAAACGCAGTACCGCAAGTTTTCTAATCTTAAAGCCAAAAAAAATGTACAGCAGAGAAGAATCGCAAAGAATAAAAAGAGAATTTTGGGTAGCTTTTGCCGAAAAATACCCTCGCAAATGGGTGCTTTACGACACTAAAATCAAAGATTTTTCTTTTAAATTTTATGTAGATAATAAGAAAGCACAGGTTTTAATTGATATCGAACACAGAAGCGATGAAAAACGTATTGCCTACTTTGAAAAACTTGAAGCTTTAAAAAACATCCTAGAGGAAGAATTTATCAAAGACTTGGTTTTTGAAAAAAATTATACTCTTGAAAGCGGTAAAAACATCAGTAGAATTTGGGTAGAAAAACTTGGCGTTGGTTTCAGCAATAAAAACACTTGGGATGCTATTTTTGATTTCTTCAACGAAAATATGCACGCTCTAGAAATGTTCTATTTAGAATATGATGAGTTTATTAAGGATGTAGATTCTTTGTAGTTTCTGAGATGCCAAGATTCCAAGACACTGAGCTTTTTTTATATAGCAAACCCGACAGTTCTTAAAAAATCTGTCGGGTTTATTATTTTATTAAATTCAAAAGACTTAGCGACTTAGAATCTTAGCATCTTAGAAACTTAGACAGTAATAATATTATAAACGATGATATGATCATCATAATTAATATAAAGCTGTTTTCTATAATCTTGTTTTTTACGTGTAATAATTGACAGCTTGCATTCTTTTCCATCATTATCTTTGCACATAAAAGAATACACAATATCTGTGTCGTTTTCTTCTCTTTCTATGTAATCTAAAATATTGTAAAGCTGGATTTCTTGAGAATAAACTACAATTCTATGTTTATTGGTATCTAAAACAACCGAAAGATTTACTAAATCTAGATTGGACCACTCGCCCCATTTTCCTCTTTCATTTTTTTCTAGAACGCTAAATCCTGAAGTTTTAAAATGATATGATTGACTTTTAGCTTGTTGAAGGCCTAACACTAAAAAAAGTAATAGTATATATGTGCGTATAGAATTCATAAATTATTTCTTGCAGTCAATTAAAACTCAAATGTAGTCTTTTCTTTGGATGCGACTTCAAATTCGGCTATCATTTGTCGAATAATTTCTTCAACTGGCAAAATTTCATGAATCAGACCTGCAACCTGTCCAATCTCCAATTCTCCCTCATCCAAATCTCCTTCAAACATTCCTTTTTTGGCTCTTGCACGTCCTAAAAGCTGTATTAATTCTTCTTTAGATGGACATTTTTGATACAAATCCTGAACATCCTGATAGAACTTATTTTTCACTAATCGTACGGGTGCCAATTCTTTCAAAGTCAAATGAGTACCTCCTTCTATAGTATTAACTATCGTATCTTTAAAATTATTGTGTGCCGAAGATTCAAAAGATGCTGCAAAACGGCTTCCAACCTGAACACCATCTGCGCCTAAAACCATTGCCGCAAGCATTCCTCTTCCTGTCGCAATTCCACCCGCTGCAATTAAAGGGATTTGTATTTTTTCTTTCACCATCGGAATCAAAGTCAACGTTGTGGTTTCTTCGCGTCCGTTATGTCCGCCCGCTTCAAAACCTTCTGCCACAACGGCATCCACACCAGCATCTTGCGCTTTTAAAGCAAAAACACTGCTGCTTACCACGTGAACAACTGTAATACCTCTTTCTTTCAAAAAAGAAGTCCAAGTTTTCGGATTTCCTGCAGAAGTAAAAACAATTTTAACACCTTCATCAACCACAATATTCATAATTTCTTCGATGTTAGGATATAACATCGGAATATTGACACCAAAAGGTTTGTCTGTGACTTTTTTACATTTTTGAATGTGTTCTCTAAGAACTTCTGGATACATAGAACCTGCACCAATAAGTCCTAAACCTCCTGCATTACTTACCGCCGAAGCCAATTTGTAACCACTATTCCAGATCATTCCACCTTGAATGATTGGATATTTTATATTAAAGAGTTGGGTAATTTTATTCATTAAAACTATTGCTTGATTATTTTTCCTGTTTTATGCAGATTATCACCATCAAAACTATAAATATAAAGTCCGCTTTGAAGTGATTGCAAGGAAAGAACTGGATTTGAATTATTAATTTTTTCTTCGATTAATTTTTGCCCTAAAATAGAATAAATGGTTACCGATGCGGTATTGCTTTCGTTAAAAAAAGAAAAACAAACTTCAGTCTTTGCAGGATTCGGATAGACCAAAAACGAGGCTTCAGCTATAAAATCATCAACACCTAATGCTGTACCAAAATTCGGAATTCCATATCCATAGTTATTATCCGGATTCGCATATTTATCTGCAGAAGCCAAAATCATCTGTCTAATTTCTTTGTTCGTTTTTGATGGAAAAGCTTGCCACAACGAAGCCGCCATCCCTGCCATAATCGGACATGAAAATGAAGTTCCGCTTGCTGTACCAATAGTTCCATTTGCATCAGAAACTACCGCCGATGCTCCTTGTGCCATAACATCGGGCTTAATTCTGCCATCGTAACTTGGCCCAATTGAACTTGAACTAGCTCTTACTTTGTTAGCTGTAACTGATCCAATTGCCAAAACAGAGACAGCATCGGCTGGAGCACCAATGTGCTTTTCAGGTTGAGTTCCTTCATTTCCAGCAGAAGCCAAAACTAATATTCCTTTACTAAAAGCGATTTCGGCACCACGCGAAATAAAAGTGGTAATTCCGTTCATATCGCTGTATGTATGATTGTACCTAACTTCATCTCGATCAAGAAAATATCCAAGCGAAGTCGTAATAATATCTACTCCCAAAGCGTCCGCTTTCTCCGCCGCTTCAACCCAAAGTGATTCTTCAAGAGGATTCTCATCAGCAACAATTTCAGTTATAAAAAGATAGTAGGAAGCGTTTGGAGCCGTACCTATTAAAGCATTTTCTTTGTAACCGCCCATTGTAGAAAGCACTTTCGTTCCATGATCTCCTCCAGTATAGAAATTAGCATTTCGAGTGGTAAAATCGTATCCTCCTAGAATTTTATTATTATTTCTAAGATTTTCAAATGGTTGAGCGGTATTGACACCTGGAAATCCAGCATCTAAAACAGCAATAATTTTACCTACTCCTGTGTAATTCTGTTGATGCAAAACCTGCCCATTCAACATCTGAATTTGATTGGCAGAATTACCATAAGCATAATCAATAGCGGTTTGTATTTGCTTTTTCGTCTGATTGATTGTCGTTTCTGAAACTTTTTTTCCCGTAGTATTTAAAGTTCTATCTGCAAATTCTACTTTCTGAACAAAAGCTAACGTTTTTAAAGCATTGATATTAGCCTGAGTTCCTTGAATATGAAGTGCATTCAGCCATTTCGATTGTGCTTTTATCGTAATTCCTGTACTTATTGAAATTTGATTAACATATGAGGTCTCTAAAGGAGCATCTGTAATATCCAAAACGATATTCTGGTTCGTTCTTCGATCCAGAGCTCTTTGCGAAAGTACAGCTTGAGGATTGTCATAAAAAGCCTGAGCATTAGGCTTACCATTAAAATAAACCCATGCATCTTCTTGTGCAAATACTGTAAACGAAAGAAGTATTAAAAGAAAAGTAAAGCTACATCTCATTCATCTATACTTTTTAGGGATCTTCTCCCAAATAAAGTATAAAGCTAAGAAATTACTCCCGAACCAACTAATTCATTTTCTAAATACCAAGCAACAAATTGTCCCTCTGTAATAGCAGACTGTGGTTCTTCAAACTCTACATACATTCCGTCTTCAAATTGATGTAAAACCGCTTTTTGAAGAGGCTGACGGTAACGAATTCTAGCCATCACTTCCATTTTCTCACCCGATTTCAAAGTCATATCTTCTCTAATCCAATGAACTTCAGATTTTCCAACAAAAAGTGCTTTTTTAAATAAACCCGGATGCTGGCTCGACATACCTGTGTAAATTGTATTAGTTTCTACATCGGTTGCAATTACAAATAAAGGATCTGTTGTTCCTCCTACATTTAGACCTTTTCTTTGCCCAACTGTAAAATAATGAGCTCCTTGGTGTTTTCCAACCACTTTTCCCATTGTTGGAAGATAATCTAGTTTTTGAGATTCTAACTTTAATCTTTCTTCCAAAGAAAGTTCAGCTGATTTTTCAGAAGTATAAATCGAATCATCTTTATCTACTTGAACAATTTTACCATCTTTTGGCTGTAATTTTTGCTGTAAAAATTCTGGAAGACGAACTTTTCCAATAAAACATAAACCTTGTGAATCTTTCTTTTCTGCTGTAACCAATTCCATTTCAGCAGCAATTTCGCGCACTTCAGGTTTTGTCAAAGCTCCGATAGGAAATAAAGCTTTAGACAATTGTTCTTGTGACAATTGGCACAAGAAATACGATTGATCTTTATTATTGTCAACTCCAGCAACTAGTTGGTAAACTGGTTTTCCGTCTACCTCTATTTCGCTTTTTTGACAATAATGTCCCGTTGCCACATAATCTGCACCAAGACTTAAAGCGATTTTCATAAACACATCAAATTTGATTTCGCGGTTACAAAGCACGTCAGGATTTGGAGTTCTTCCTTTTTCGTATTCGTTGAACATATAATCAACGATTTTTTCTTTGTATTCCTCGCTTAAATCAACAGTTTGAAACGGTATGCCTAATTTTTCAGCCACAAGCAAAGCATCATTACTGTCTTCCAGCCAAGGACATTCGTTAGAAATAGTAACAGAGTCATCGTGCCAATTTTTCATAAAAAGGCCAATAACTTCGTATCCCTGCTGTTGCAATAAATACGCCGCAACACTAGAATCTACTCCACCTGAAAGTCCAACAACTACTCGTTTCATTTTGAAAAGTTTAATTTTTTAAGGTTGCAAAGGTACGCCAAATAATAGAAAATTTCACCATGGTTTTCATTACTTTAAGCAATCCCGCGGTAGATAAAACTTATTCTATTTTTACCCATTGGGCAAAATAGAATAATTAATAGAATAAAAATCAAATTTGATCTGCTTTAATCTTTTAAAATCTGCGTGAAATACTTTTTTCAGTCGATATTTTCACGCAGATTTTAAAAGATTAAAGCAGATTTGCAAAGATTTAAATTTAATTGGACGAGGTAAAATTGACAAAAACAATTTCACACAATGAGTTCTTTTTTTAATTACATTTAATCATCCATTTTTATGATATGAAAAAATACATTTATAGCTTGTTTTTCCTTTTCGTATTAACTTCGTTAAGTGCGCAGCGATTTAGCGCGTCTTTACCAAATTATGAAGCTTACAAAGCATTTAGAGGAAAACCTTTGTCTGATAAATTTTCGAATATTGAATCAGTAAAAGTCATTTACGATCTCAGAAAACAAAAAATGTATTATTTCAACAGCAGTGTTATTTTGCTTCATTACGATTTTGTAGTTAATTATTTGGGATATAGCCATGATTTAGAAATCTTTAATAATGAAAACTACAGCAACACTGAAAAGAATAGAGATTTTCTTCTCGGAAATTTAAATCACATTAAAGGAACCGACAAATGGATTTTTGAACTCGCCGCATCCGATCATATGCCTCTACCACTGATTGAACGTTTTTTTACTATGGTTAAAAATTCCACTTTTATTGGAGAAAAACTGAAATTTTATCTGAACAATCCAGAAATGATGAATTGGTTCCAGCGCGAGGAATTCAAAATTCCGTGTGTGAAATCTGATTATATTTTTGGCGAATTAAAATATCAGGAAGTTGTTCGTGGAAGTACTATTGGGATTCTGCGACAATACAAAATCAAAGATTTAGAAACTACAAAACCTAGTTCTGACGAGATTATTATTCTGGATGGAACGCCTGATATTCTCCCAAATGTGAGAGGAATTATTGTCAACGAACTTCAAACTCCATTAAGCCATTTGGTTCTTTTAGGAAAAAACAGAAAGATTCCGATAATGGCTTATACGGATATTGAAAAAGACAAAAACATCAAAAGGTTGCTTTCTAAAAAAGTAGAAATAAAAATTGAAGTCGATACTTTTTTCATTAAAGAAACCACTAAAAAAATTCCAACCAAGTCTCCTGGAAAAAAGAAAAAGCTAGTTATAGACAATAGCGTTACAGAATTGGTTAATCTATCTGAAATTCCAAAAAAGGGAATTAATTATATCGGTTCGAAGGCACAAAACATGGCGTATTTAATTGCCATTTCTAAAGAGATTTCCTTTAAAGTTCCCGAAAATGCACATGCTATTCCGTTTTACTATTATACAAAGCATATTCAGAACCCTGCTATTTCTCCATTAATTGCAGAGCTTTTAGCTTTCCCACAAAAAGATTCTGCAGTTTGGATTAACAAACAACTTAAAAAAATTAGAGACGCTATCAAAAAAGAACCAATTGATCCTGAATTAATATCGAAATTGAATTTTGCTTTCAAAGACGCCAAATTTAAAAACTTCAGATTTCGTTCGTCTACGAATGCAGAAGATTTAGATGATTTTAATGGCGCTGGATTGTACGATTCTAAAACCGGAATTGTAGGTGATTCGATCAAAACTTTCGAAAAAGCCATAAAGCAAGTCTGGGCAAGTGTCTGGAATGAAGCCTCGTATAACGAACGAGAACTTTTTGGAATTGACCAGCAAAATATTGCAATGGGCGTCTTGGTGCATCGCTCTTTTCCAGATGAATTGGCAAATGGCGTAATTATTACCAAAAATATATTTAGAGAAAATTTTCCTGGAATTACGGTCAATGTTCAAAAGGGAGAAAATTCGGTTGTGAAACCCGAAAAAGGAGAAATCTGCGAACAGTTTGTAGCCTATCATTTCAATGACGGTAAAGATGAAACCGATTTTGATATTGATTACACTTCCAATTCCAATTTGAATGATAATGAACCGTTATTGACTCGAAAAGAAATGAGTAATCTATACGATGTCAGTAAAAAAATTGAAACTAAAATGTATCGCTATTGGCGTAAAAACCAATTTCATCCGGTAGATATTGAATTTAAAATTGTGGGCGAAAAAAGAGATTTGTACATCAAACAAGTCCGTCCATTCAACGATTAATAGAACACTAATAAATCTATTTCGTTGCTTGCTGTATTGATTAATACAATTCTAAAGTCGAAATCTTCAATCTTAATTTTCTGCTGAATTGATTTTCGAATTACTTCTGAGTTTAAAGAAAAATTATCGTCAAGCGGAATTTTCACATCTACGGAATTCAGATATTTTGAAGCTTTTTTGTTGACAATAACCGAAGCTGCAATATAAAATCCGATAATAATAATTTGAAAAAACAGCAACAGTTCAATCTTTTCAAACGGATACATAATGTCCAGAATTGACAATGTAATTGTGGCAAAAAGAAAGATTATAGCATTTACCGTGAAAGATTGTGTTCTAAATCGAAGTATCGAAAAAATAGCAAAAAGACCAAAACCAATTCCGACTCCAATTTCTATTTTGGTAAAAAGATAACAAAGGGAAAAAGTACAAAGTCCCACAATAACCATTAATGGATTTATAGTAGCATTATCTTTTCTGTTGGAGAAAAAATACAAAACCAAAATCGAAAAAAACAACAGTAAAAATCGTCCTAAAAGTTCTTGTAAATCCATTGGTTAGAATAAATTGGTTACTCAAAAGTAAACAATTTATTCTTTATCTATTTTATTTTTCAAGGAATGAATTCTGAACTTTTTAGGCTATTCCTTTTTTGGCGCTGGTCCTTTTTCAGAAGCTTTATTCGTGTTTTTAGGATCACTCATATTTACTTCTTTCACTAATTTTCCTTTTTGGTAAAACTGCCAGATTCCAGCTTTTTTACCATTTATAAACTTTCCTTTAGAAGCAACAGACTTATCTGAATCATAAAAAACAGCTGCACCATTGTATTCATTATTTACAAAGTTCGATTCTTCAAGAAGCGTTCCGTCCTGCCCTATTTTTTTATAGGGCCCTTCCTTTAAACCATTTTTATAAGTCATCTCTTCCGCAACTTGCGCATTGGGATAATAAACAGTTTTTAAACCTTCTAATTTTCCATTTTTATAATTCTCAACCGCCATTAAAACTTTAGAAGCTTTATGGTAATATTTCCATTCCCCTTCGCGAGCTTTTCCTATCTCTTTTCCTTCACTTACTTTGTTTTTATTTTGATCAAAAAAGACAGTATACGAACTTCCATCATTGGCACTAAAATCTCTTGTTGCTAAGACATCACCTTTTTTAGTATCATCAAAAAATTTAAAAACACCAGTTTCCTTTCCATGATCAAAAGTCCCTTCGTAACGAGGGCGTTTAGATTCAGCATAAGTGCCTTTCCAAAGTCCGTCTTTTTTTCCAGCTGCGTCAACTTTATTGGTTTCTTGAGAAAAAGCTGCTGTACTGATTAGAAATAAGATCCAAATTTTTTTCATAAACTGTTTTTCTTTATAACATTAAAAAGCGTGTTTTATTATTGCAAAAGTATAACCAATTTTACTTTTTTACCGATTTTTAAAGTCTTAAATACTATTTAAAATTATGTTAAACAATATTTGGCACTACGAATAATAAAATCAGAACTAAATCAACATAAACAACTAAATATCAATACTATAAAAACAAAAAATAAAGCAAGTAAAACATGTAATGAATATAACTTTTGTTTAACATTATGTAAATAAACTTAAACAAAAACTCATAATTTAGCCCTAACAAACTAAAAACTATATTATGAAAACATTGAAAATTAAATTAATTGCTTTTTTAGCATTAATTGCTTTCGTTAGCATTTCATGTAATAATGATGACGACGACTCGCAACAGACTCCACAAACGATTGTATCTATTGCGAAAGCAAATCCAGACCTTAGCAGTTTAGTTGCTGCTTTAGAAAAAGCAGATCTAGCTGCTACATTGAACTCTTCTGCCTCTTACACCGTCTTTGCACCTAATAATAAAGCTTTTAGCGCTTTCCTCTCTGCAAACGGTTATGCTAATCTTAATGCAGTTCCTGTTGCTGCTTTAAAAGAAATATTACTCAACCATGTTTTAAGCACAAAAGTAAAATCTAGCGAGATTACTACAGGATATGTAAAAACTCTGGCAAAAGGAAATGCTTCAGCATCAAACACCATAAGTATGTATCTTGAAAAAAACACAGGAGTTGATATTAATGGCGGAAAAGCCAATGGCGGTGCAACAGTAACAACTGCAGATATTGAAGCTTCAAATGGCGTTATTCATTTGGTTGATGGTGTAATAGGATTACCTACTATTGTTAACCATGCTGTGGCTAACAAAAATTTCACAACACTTGTAACAGCATTGAGCTACAACTCTGCATCTGGTTTTGTTGGAATATTATCTGGAACGGCAAGTTCACCTTTTACTGTTTTTGCACCTACAAATACTGCATTTGCAAGTTTCTTAACCGAAACTGGATTCTCTGGCCTTTCTGCTATTCCTGCTAATGTTTTAGAAACTACCCTAAAATATCATGTGGTTGCTGGTGCGAATGTGCAATCGACTTCTTTAACAAACGGACAGGTAGTTAATACTTTTGCCAGTCAAAGTTTCACAATTGGCCTTACTGGAGGCGCAAAAATTACGGACACCAATAATAGAGTTAGTAATATTATTGTAACAGATGTTCAATGTTCAAACGGTATAATCCATGCTATTGATAAGGTTTTATTACCTAAATTTTAAAAAACTAATTACTAATAAAAAACCGTCTCGTTTTTCAACGAGACGGTTTTTTTGTTTTATTGATATAGAATTATTTCTTTTTCTTATTCTGAGCTTTTGCTGCTTCCTGTTGTTCCATTACTTCTTGAAGACGCTGTTGGAACTTACTTGGCTTTTTAGGCTCTCTTTGCTTGTTTTCTTGAATCTGAGCGTGAATCTTATCACTGTCTACAATATAATTCTTGATTACAAACATGATTCCGATTGTAATTAAGTTTGAAATAAAGTTATACAAACTCAATCCTGAACCGTAGTTATTGAAGAAAATTAACATCATTAATGGTGAAACATAAATCATGATTTTCATCATTTTTGCCATATCTGGCATACCTTCCTGCTGAGGAGCTGCCATTTGCTGATCTCCAGAAGTCATTTTCATGTAGAAGAAAATCGCAATTGCAGCCAAGATTGGAAACAAACTAATGTGATCTCCGTACATCGGAATAGTAAATGGTAATTTTACAACAGAGTCAAAAGATGATAAATCGTCTGCCCAAAGGAAACTTTTCTGTCTTAATTCAAATGCTGCAGGGAAAAACTGGAACGATGCGTACATAAATGGCAACTGAATCAATGCCGGAATACATCCTGCCATTGGGTTTACACCTGCTTTGTTGTACAGTTTCATTGTTTCCTGTTGTTTCTTCATTGGGTCTTTTTTGAATTTCTCTCCCAACTCAGCAATATCAGGTCTTAAAACTTTCATTTTAGCCTGAGACAAAAATGATTTATACGTAATTGGCGACATGGCCAATTTGATGATAATTGTAAAAATAATGATTGCAATACCTAACGACAATCCCATTGTTGAACTTAAGAACCCGAATAATGGAATGAAAATCCATTTGTTGATCCATCCAAAAATCCCCCATCCTAATGGAATAATTTTTTCGAAGTTTTTATCGTAAGCTTTTAATGTTTTATAATCTGCAGGACCCATGTACAAATTCATTTTGTAATCGATCTCTCCGTTTGAAAACGCTAAAGGCAAATTAGCTCTAAACTGTTTGGTAAAAACAGTATCGATCTTTTCGTCTTTAACTAAATCATCAGATTGTAACTTTGAAGTTTCAAAAGGTTTTTCTGTAGATAAAATAGTCGTAAAGAAATGCTGTTTAAAAGCTATATAACTTACTTTTTCAGGAGTTTCTTCTTTTCCTTGTCCGTGTGAACTAACGTTATTGTATTTTGATTCGTTGTATTTGTAATCAATTTGCGCATAACGGTTTTCGTAAGCTACACTTTTCTCATTTCTATATGTTTTTAAATCCCATTGCAAATCAATTGGTTTTGCAGAATTTAAAACTCTGTTTAATCCTTGAGAACGGATATCAAAACCAACTAAATAATCGTTTGGTTTTAAAACATATTTGTACTCTAAAAATTCATTAGCTCCAGCTTTCAAACGCATAGATAAAACTTGGTCTCCTCCAATTTTCTCTAATGTTGGTTCGAAATACAAATCTTTAGAATTTAATGTTCTATTGTCTGTAGTAAGAAGCTGTAAATTTAAATTTGAGTTGTTATTTTTGATTAACTCAACTAGCTCTCCAGAACCTTTTTTTAATCTTTCGAATTCTTTTAAAGTAGCTTCAACAATATAACCACCTTTATTAGCAATCTTTAATTTTAATTTTTCATTTTCGATTGTAGTAAAAGCTTCTTTTGCAGAAGGAAGTGTTGCAGAATAAGCAAATCCTCCTAAAGTTTTTTGCAATTGAGCCAATTGAACTGTATCTCCAGGAGTTACAGCAGCAGCTGGTAATGATGCCGTTTTTGCTTTATCTGCTTTTGCTTGTGCTTCTTGTTTAGCAACTAATTCTTTCTTGGCTTTTTCAGCAGCAATTTCTTTTTCAGAAGGTTGATTTTGGTACATAATCCAAATCAAAATTCCGAAGATCAATACAAAACCAATGATCGAATTGAGGTCTAATTTTTTTTCTTCCATTATAATTTAAAAAAGTTATTCGTTGAAGTCTATTAGTACTGAGTTTATCTCAAAAGTTACAAACTTCTCAAAATATTAATTACTGTTTTTTATGCGCATTTACTGCAGCAGCCACAAAGTTTACAAAGATTGGGTGCGGATTTGCAACCGTACTTTTGTATTCTGGATGGTATTGAACACCAATAAAAAATGGGTGGTTTTCAAGCTCAACGATTTCCACTAAACCTGTATCAGGGTTAACTCCAGAAGCCTTTAAACCTGCTTTTTGCAATTCATCAGCATATTTATTATTGTACTCATAACGGTGGCGGTGACGCTCCGAAATAGTTTTTTCTCCGTAAATTCTGTGTGCCAAAGTGTTTGGTTTAATATCACATTTCCAAGCACCTAAACGCATTGTTCCTCCTTTATCGGTTACATTTTTCTGTTCTTCCATTAAATTCACAACTGGATGAGGCGTTTTATCGTTCATCTCTGTAGAATTCGCATCAGCATAACCTAAAATATTTCTAGAATATTCGATAACAGACATCTGCATTCCTAAACAAATTCCGAAGAAAGGAATGTTATTTTCACGTACAAAACGAACTGCTTCAATTTTTCCTTCAATACCTCTTTCACCAAAACCTGGAGCAACTAAAACTCCGTCTAAAGAACCTAATTTTTCTTCAACATTATCCGCATTAATATGCTCTGAGTGAATAGAAATTACATTTACTTTTGTTTCGTTTGCAGCTCCTGCATGAATGAACGCCTCCAAAATAGATTTGTAGCAATCTTGCATTTCTACATATTTTCCAACTAAACCAATGTTTACAGTTTGTTTTGGATTTTTTAATCTTTTTAAGAAAGTATTCCAGTTTTTAAGATCTGGAGATGCTTTTTTAGGTAAATCTAATTTCTTTAAAGCCACAACATCTAATCCTTCTTCAAGCATTAAATTTGGAACTTCATATATAGTAGAAGCATCAATTGATTGAATAACTGCTTCTTTCTTAACATTACAGAATAAAGCTAATTTCTGGCGCAATTCCTGAGACAATTCGTGCTCCGTTCTACAAACCAAAATATCTGCTTTAATACCACTCTCCATTAAAGTCTTAACAGAGTGCTGAGTTGGTTTTGTTTTCAACTCACCTGCAGCTGCCAAATATGGAACTAATGTTAAATGAATCACGATTCCGTTATTTTCACCTAACTCCCAAACTAATTGACGAACAGATTCTATATAAGGTAAAGATTCGATATCACCAACTGTACCACCAATTTCAGTAATTACAATATCATAGTCGCCAGATTTACCTAGCAATTGCATTCTGTCTTTGATTTCGTTTGTGATATGAGGAACAACCTGAACTGTTTTTCCTAAAAATTCTCCTCTTCTTTCTTTTTCAATAACCGAAAGATAAACTCTTCCTGTAGTAACGTTATTAGCCTGAGAAGTAGGAACGTTCAAGAAACGCTCGTAGTGCCCTAAGTCTAAGTCTGTTTCAGCTCCATCATCTGTCACATAACATTCTCCGTGCTCATACGGGTTTAGTGTCCCCGGATCTACGTTAATATATGGATCAAATTTTTGAATAGTCGTGCGATATCCTCTTCCTTGTAACAATTTTGCCAAAGATGCCGCGATAATCCCTTTTCCTAATGAAGAGGTCACACCTCCTGTAACAAAAATATATTTTGTTTGATTCATTCTGTTGTTGTTTGTAAGTAGTTGTGTAAAAAACTTGGCAAAAGTACAAATTTAATTAGACAATTTATACAATAGACTTCTTAGATTTTTAGAATTTTAGAATGCTGATTTTTTAGCTTTTTCAAATCAAAAGAAAACCTTCCTATATATTAATTTTTATCTATTGTTTAAAAGATTTTCAGTCATTATAATGAAAATTTTATCTAATTATATAAAAATCCCATAATCATAAAAAGCATGTTACATTGGCTTGGGATATTGCTTCTTAATATTCCGAATTAATTCTTCTAAACCATTCAATTTCAATTCATAAATAAGTTGCAATTGTTGACCAAGCTCTCCTTTTGGAAATCCTTTATTATGATACCAAACAACATAATACTCAGGTAAATCAATTAAATATTTTCCCTCGTATTTCCCGAAAGGCATTTTGGTGTGCGCTAATTTTATGAGTTGTTTTTTATCTTGATCCATAGTTTTCTTGTAGAAGAAAGAAGCAAGATGAAAGACTTCATAGATTTTCTGCTTATTTCATTTCATGCAAAACTACTATTTATTTTTTCTTTTGCCACAGATTAAAAGGATTCTCACAGATTAAAAACCTAGAACCTTAGTATCTCAGCAACTTAGAAGCTTAAAAAAAAGAAGCAAGAAAAAAGAACTTATTTGCGTTCCCTCTTCCTGCTTCAAAAATATCATTTAAGACTTATTACTAATTTCTAAAAACGCTAAAAAAACTTAGCATCTTAGCATCTCAGAACCTTAGCATCTTAGTAGTGCCATCTCACAAAAGCTTCCATTGCAGCATACGTTGCTAAACCTAATTGGTGATATAAAGCTGCCGTCTCGCGGTTTCTGTCTTCTGCTCTCTGCCAGAACTCTCTTGCGTCTGTTCCTTGGAAAACAACCCCATCTTTTTGAGACTGGTGTTTGAAGATTCCATGACGTTTTTCTAGAACTTGATCTGGACTCATTGGAACAGCCATCTCAACTTCGTCAATTCCCCACTCTTGCCAAGCTCCACGGTATAACCATAACCAACAATCGTTCATGAACTCTTTTGGTTTTAAAACTTTTACTGCCTCAAAAATTGCATCTAGACAAACTTTGTGAGTTCCGTGTGGATCTGCTAAATCTCCCGCTGCGTAAATCTGGTGTGGTTTAATTTTCTCAATTAAATCAACTGTCAACTGAACATCTTCTGCTCCAATTGGTTTTTTCTCGATTGTCCCTGTTTCATAGAAAGGTAATTCCATAAAGTGAATCTGCTCGTCTGGAAGACCAACAAAATGACTTGTAGCTCTCGCCTCTCCTTTTCTGATCAAACCTTTAATATAACGAACCTCTGGAATATCAATTTCGCTGTTCTTTTTGTTCTGTAAGAAAGCTTCTGCCTTTTTGTAAATACTATCTGCCTCAGCGCTTTTGATTCCAAATTTCTCATTGTAATCAATCACGAATCTTGCAAAACGAAGCGCTTCATCATCAGCAACGGCGATATTTCCAGATGTTTGATAAGCAACGTGTACTTCATGTCCTTGCTCTTGCAAACGCATAAACGTTCCTCCCATACTAATAATATCATCATCTGGGTGCGGACTGAAAATCAACACACGTTTTTTAGCTGGCTCCGCTCTTTCAGGACGATTTGAGTCGTCTGCATTTGGTTTTCCACCTGGCCAACCTGTAATGGTATTTTGTAATTTATTAAAAATCTTAATATTAGTATCGTAAGCTGGACCCGAATCTGCCAACAAATCGCTCATACCGTTTTCGATATAATCTGCATCTGTAAGCATTAAAATTGGTTTTTTAAGATCTAATGCCAATCCTAAAACTGCTTTACGAGTCAATTTATCTGTCCAAACAATTTTTTCAACCAGCCAAGGCTTGTTGATTCTCGTTAATTTTGAAGAAGCTTCTTTGTCTAAAACAAAAACTGCGTTGTTATGCTCTTGCAAGAATGAAGCAGGAACTCGGTTTGTAACTTCGTCTTCAACGGATTTTTTTACAATGTTTGCTTTTCCTTCACCCCAAGCTAATAAGATCACTCTTTTTGCTTCCATGATTTTTTTAACCCCAAGCGTAATTGCTGTTCTTGGCGTATTATTTAAACCAAAGAAATCTTTACTTGCCGCAACTCTTGTAATATGATCTAAAGCCACTAAACGAGTTTTAGAGTTTTGAAGCGAACCAGACTCATTAAATCCGATGTGTCCGTTTCCTCCAATTCCAAGAATCTGAAGATCGATTCCGCCTAAAGCTTCAATTTTAGCTTCATATTCGTGGCAATAATCTGCAATTTGTTCTTTTGTTAAAAGTCCGTCTGGAACATGAGCGTTTTCAGGTAAAATATCAACATGATCAAACAAAAGTTCCTTCATGAAACGAACATAACTATTGATTGAATTGGGTTCCATTGGATAATATTCATCCAAGTTAAAACTGATTACGTTTTTGAAACTCAAACCTTCTTCTTTATGCAGACGCACTAATTCGGCATACAATCCTTTTGGAGAAGAACCTGTTGCCAAACCAAGAATACATGGCTTTCCTTCTTTTTCTTTTTCTTTGATTAATGCTGCAATTTCTTGCGCTACTTCTTTTGAAGCATCTGTTGAGTTTTCAAAAACAACTGTATTAATGTTTTCGAATCGTTTTTCGAAACCTGTTGCTTTGTCGATTTTACTTTTTAACATGATATATTAATTTTTTATTTTTGTTCAACTATTCCATTTCCTGTATTTATGCCCTTTTACAGCATAAAACAAAATCATTGCATAAGAAGGTAATAACATTAAATACGCCAACTGATTACCGCTTTTTGAAACACCTTGCATATTTTTTGCAATATTTGCAGAATTGATGCTTTCAGTAATCATTCCGTAAAAAAGCGGAAAAACTGCACCACCGATAATTCCCATAATCAAAATAGCACTACCAATTTTTGTATAACCGCCTAAATCCTGCAAAGCCATTGGCCAAATTGCTGGCCAGCATAATGCATTTGCCAATCCTAAAAGCGCTACCAAAAGTATTACCAATGGTATATTTGGAGTTCCAGGAACTGCGATCATTATTTTTGGCGAAATCAAAACAATTGCCAAAACCAACACCAAGCCCAATATTCCCGACACTTTTAAAGCAGTGACCTGAGAAAGATATTTAGGAATCAATACTATTCCAAGAACGTATCCAATAACCATTGCCGACATGGTAAATGAGGTTAGTTTAAGATAGAAATTCCCTTCTTCACCATAAACTCCAAGTTGTTTTCCGAAAGCTCCAATAGAATCTCCTGCCAAAACTTCGGCAGACAAATACAACATTAAAGTAATTACTCCTAAAACAAGCTGCGGATATTTAAATGCATTTTTAATCTGTTGAAAAACACTTAAATTCGAAACATTTCCCTCTTCATCCAAATCAATTTCTGGAAGAGGAGAAAATTTTACCATTAAGGCTAAAACAGTAATAATCAACCCCATATAAAGATACGGTGTTTGTAATTGCAAAGCAAGAGAATTTAACGCAGTCGTTTTTGCAACTTCATCCATCGCCGCGATTTTGTCTGCGGTAAAGTCCTGCATATTAGACAAAACCAAAACCGTAAGAACGATTGGCGCTACAAACCCAGCGAGTTTATTTGCAATTCCTAAAACACTGATCCTTGCAGCTGCACTTTCTCTAGGCCCAATTACAACAACATATGGATTTGATGCTGTCTGTAAAACCGCCAAACCGGTTCCCATTACAAATAAGGCCAATAAAAACAAAAGAAAAGTACGACTAGAAGCCGCTGGATAAAACATAAAAGCTCCTGCGGCGATAATTAGCAATCCTAAAGAAATTCCGTTTTTATATCCCACTTTTTCAATTATATAAGAAGAAGGAACTGCCATTACGAAGTAGGCAACATAAAATGCGAAAGTCACAAAATAAGCTTGCGAAGAAGTTAGTTCGCAGGCTAATTCAAAAAACGGAATTAGTGGTCCGTTAAGCCAGGTTACGAATCCTAGAATAAAAAACAATAAGGTTAAAATTACCATCGGAACAATGGCACTTTTTTTCTCTACCTGTAATGTACTTTGAATGTTTGTCATAATTTTTGGTTGATTAGTTTATAGATTTATTTAATTCAAAATCTAAATTAGAATCAACTCTCACATTATTGATTGCGTAATTTATGCAAATATCTGCATTTTTTTTGCAAAACAAAAGTACTACATTAAATTTCCTTATTTTCTAATTTAGATATGAAAGTTTTGTTAATTTTTGCTATTCCAGTTTAAATCAGGGTAATATTTTGCCAAATATGTTTTTACATCGGCAATATCTTCTTTGGCTGTTAGGTCTGGAACATGCTCCGAAAACGGAATTCCAATCGTTGTATTCGGATTTTCCTTAACGGAGTTCAAAAGCACTGTTGGAAGCTCCTTTTCATCACGCTCTGGATGCACTGGACAATTTTTAAGATGCACATATAAGGTTTTTCCCTTAAACTTAAAAGCATTCATACTCACACGTATCTTTCCTTCTGCATCTTTATATTGTTCCAAATCCTCTTCTGAAGGCTTTTCTAAAATATCCAAAAGCTGATTATTTGCATCTAATTTTGCAATTGCAAAACGAGAAATACGCTCCAGTGGAAAATCCATTGCATCGCGATCGTAACTAATAAAAGCATTCGGACTTTCAGTTTCTTTTAAAGCACGCAATGCTTCAGCCGAATACAAATTATCGCTATTACAAACCGAATAAAACTGCGAATTCAATTCTGGATATTGCTCTACGGCCTGAAACAAAGCGTCTGCAGTTCCAAAAGGTTTCACTCTTCCTTCAGGAATATATTGAATCGCAAATGAGATGTTCAATCCATGAAAATCATTATCCTTCATTTTACTTCCGTAAAACTCTTTAAACAATTCTCCCTGCTCACCTATTATAATATAGATGTTTTTATAGCCTGCTTTTTTTGCATTCCACAAAAGATAATCCAACAGCGGCCTTCCGCTTGCGCCAACTCCTATTAAACCTTTACTTCTTTCATTGGCCTGCGCAATTTCTTCAGGAGAAAGATTATTGGTGAGCGCTTCTTTTTTCATACGAGAAGAAACTCCACCAGCTAGAATTACTAAATTGTTGTGCATTTTATTTTAATTTTCAATATTATCAATAATTCGTACTCCCGGATCAACATTTACAGCATAAGCCTCTTGTGCTCCTGCGTCTAAAATTGCCTTAATAACCCCATCTTCATTTTTTGGATCAGCGATCACCACAATGCTTCCGCCGCCGCCAGAGCCTACAATTTTTGCTCCGTATGCTCCTGCTTTTAAGGCTGCGTTAATCATTGCATCAATTCTTGGAACGGTTATTTTCAGCAAATCGCGTAAAATTTCATGATGCCCATTCATTAAAGCACCAATTTTTTTAAGATCTAAAACTGGTTTTTCAAATTCCTTGAAAGCTTCTTTGGTAAAATAATAATTTCTAATGGCCGCTTCAAAAAACGGAATTAGACGATCTGGAAGACAATTTCTATATTTATCCAAATCCTCTATTTCAGATGAATTCAAGTCAAACTGCGGATAATTTTGCTTCACAATATCAATTGCCATTAAAGCATTTCCTTTTAATTCGCCAAGCAATCCAATAGTTTCTTTTGGAACACCTGAAACTCCAGTAATTAAACCCTTCAACTCTATTCCTATTACATTAAAAGAAAACGGTTTTTGGGTATTAATATAAACGATATTTCCAACGCCAATACTAAAATGATCCATCATTCCACCAGGTTCTCCATGCTCCAATACTTCAGATTCGTAACCTAATTTAGAAAGAAATTCAGGCGTAACTTCATGATCTACTCCGAAAGCCTCTATCAGGAAACGAATCCAAGCCATTAATAAGGCTGACGAACTTGAGGTACCTGAATTAATTGGAATATCTCCAGTAATGGTAATCGTATAACCAGATGTTGGTTTACAGCCATATCTTCGCAATACTCGCAACGCAGATGCAAAATAATCTCTTGGTTCTAATTTTTCGAAAGCCTCGTATATATCGATAACTCGAATTTCATTAATATCAACCATATTCAGAACAAAAGTTTTGGTCTGATTTTCTTTTGCAATTAATTTAATATTTCGATCTATCGCACAGGCTATAACAGGCAACCCTAAATAATCTTGATGATCTCCAAAAAGACAGGTTCGGCCGGGAGCTAATGAGGTAATTTTTTTCACTTAAACACTTTGTGTTAAAATACTTTATTTCAATAAATTAAAGCATTATTTGGTTATAGATTTATTTTAGTTTTTCGGTTTTTATTTCACGAAACTAGAGATTATATTTTTATAAAACAAGAAAAAATATAAAAATGTGCTCGAACACACTATTTTTATGTTCTCGAGCACATTTATTAATTCTTACATAAAAAATGCGTTTATTAACTCAAAGTTTTTATATTTGTCTATATGGACAAAAAGTACACAATTAAGGATATAGCACAAATGGCTGGAGTTTCTAAGGGAACTGTAGACCGTGTGCTACACAATAGAGGAAAAGTCTCTCCTGCTGCACTCGAAAAAATCAATGAAGTTTTGAATGTTATTGATTATGAGCCCAACTTAATTGCACGAAATCTGAAAAGCACCAAAGTGTATCGTATTTGCGTTTTACTTCCTGATCCTGTATTTGATCCATACTGGCTTCCTTGTGTTAACGGAATTCAGGATGCCATTACAGAATTCAAAGCTTATAATGTCGTTATAGAAATACATTACTTTAATCCAGAAAGCACCAAATCTTTTTTAAAGACAAATGAAACTATTATATCGCAATCACCAGATGCTGTTTTATTGACTCCGCTTTTCCATAAAGAAACCATCGAAATCATAAATCAATATGACGAACTGGGGATTATGGTCAACACCTTTAACAACCAGGTGGAATCCTCTTCTATTAAAAGTTTCGTGGGACAAGATTTATACAAAAGCGGCCGAGTTGCCGCCAGTTTAATGAATCTGATTCTTCCGAAAGGGCAAATTGCGATTATACATATTGATGAAAGTCTTAAAAATGCTGTTCACATGCAGGAAAAAGAACGCGGCTTTAGAAGTTATTTTGAAGAAAAAAAACTTTCTAATTTCTCTTTAACCACTTTAAAACTAAAATATTCCAACATTGAAACCAAGCTACCAGCTTTCATAAATGAAAATCCAGATTTAAGCGGCATTTTCATCACCACTTCAAAAGCCTACCAAATTGCCTCTACACTTTCAAACGTAACAGACAAAAAGATCGCTTTGATTGGATATGATTTAATTGATAAAAATGTTAGTTTTTTAAATCAAGGATTGGTTCACTTCTTAATCCATCAAAACCAAAAAAGACAGGCTTATTTAGGCGTAAGCACTTTAGCAGATCACTTTATATTTAGAAAAGACATTCCGGAAACTATATTGCTTCCTATTGATATTATAAATGTAGAAAATGCTTCTTTTTACGTTAGTTAATTTTTTTTTGCCGCTAAGACTCTAAGGCACAAAGTTTTTTTTTTAAAACCGTTATCAATTTAAATTTCGCAAAGACACAAAGCTAAAAAAAAACTTTGTGCCTTAGCGCCTTTGCGGCAAACTTTACTTCAAGATAAACCTCCCAAAAGAAGAAGCGATATGAAAATTCGGTTCTGCAGTATTGGGATCTATCCACGTAATCCAAGTTGGTTCGTAATTTCCGTTTTCATCTTTAGAGAATTTAGCGCGGTAAACTCCAGCTTCGATAATATTATCCTGAATTAAATCCAATTCTTTTAAAGACGCAATACTAATTCTTCCCACAACCGTAAACGAATTTTGTGCTTTTACCGACTGTATTTCCAACTGTTTTTCTGGCCATCTCCAATTGTAATCAAAATTCCAATTCGGATAAGCTTCAAAATCCAAAATACGCGCATCTACATCCATTTCCAAACAATAATACGGACTTAGTTTTTCATTTTTTCTAAAAAAGAGCTCTACTCTATCCGAATTACAAATACTGTCTGTGGAATTGTCTTTTCGATCAATATAAACCTCTGAATCAAAAACTTGAAAATTAAAATAAAGATAATCTAAATCCCAAAGTGCGCGAAATTCAATCTTTAAAACTGGATCATTATTCCATGGCGAAGTAAAATCGGTTAAACAATTTGCTTTTTCCCAAAAAACAGGATCCATAATTTCACTTACGTTTTTTTTACTTTTATCGATAATTTCTACGTGGTATTCTTTCAAAATTCTTCTTCTTAAAATCTGTTAATTTTTCATTTTCAAAAAAGGTCAAAATGACCATTAATTCATTTCGCGATTTCGGCCTTTTTATCGTTGACCAATATAGTTCAAAAATCGAATTAAAAAACAAACCGAATTCATAATTAAAACTAAAAATCACTTCCTTTTCAGCATAAGAAAAGACTGCTTAATTTTTAAGTTTTTCGTTTAGTGATTGCGAAATTCACAAGTTTTTAATAAATCCTTATTTATAATTCAAAAAACCACCAATATCACACACAATGTTTTTTCTAAACTATTTTAAAAATATCACAGCAATTTAAGTCAAAAAAAACGATTCGCACAATTTTATGTGCTCGAGAACATAAATTTTGTGTGTTCGAGCACATTTTTTGTGTTTTTTCTTGTTTTATAAAAATATAATCTCTAGTTTCGTCAGAGATTAATCTTAAAACTAAGTTAATTATGCAGAAATCGGGGCGATTTTAACCTTTAAAAAAGAAGAAAATAGAACTAAACAAGCCGTGTTTAGCGCAAAAGCAAAACCTCTTATTTGCATAGAAAACAATTTAATCAACACGTAACTAAAAAAAACAAAATGAATTCCACGATCAAAAAAGAAATCTAAAACCTACAAACAAGAAAAAAACAATTAAACATTAACCAAAACCAATTTAAAGTATGAAATTATTAACCCAAAAAAAGCCAAGAGATTTTCGGATTAACAATTTATCCCGCAAAGAAATCGGAATAACGGTTCTCTCGTTATTAGTTTTTACATTTCAAGCCTCTGCAGCTTCTTCTATAAATATTTCTGATAAAAACAACACGGTACTATTTTTTGAAAAAACAGTAAAAGGTACTGTAACAGATCAAAACGGTTTGCCTCTTCCAGGAGCAAATGTTGTGGTTAAAGGCACTACGAAAGGTGTTCAGACCGATGTTGACGGAACTTTTGCTATTACAGTTCCAGACAATGCTACAAAATTGGTGATTACTTTCATCGGCATGGAAGACCAAGAAGTAAGTATTGGAAGCGCTCCTCTAAAAATTGTCATGAAAGAAGCTGGACAAAAATTAGAAGAAGTCGTTATTGGATACGGAAAATCTAAGAAAAAAGACCTTACAGGTTCTGTGAGTTCACTTAGTAAAGACAATTTAAACTTAGGCGGAACGGTTGCAAACGTTGGACAAGCTCTTCAAGGACGTGCTTCTGGGGTACAGGTACAGCAAAACAGTTATGCGCCAGGAACAAATCCGTCAGTAATAATTAGAGGTGGAAACTCAATCAATACTTCGAATGCTCCTTTATATGTTGTTGACGGATTCATTACTAGCACCGGAGGTTCAATTAGTCCAAACGATATTGAAAATATTCAGATTCTTAAAGATGCGGCTTCTACAGCAATTTATGGTGCTCGTGGAGGAAATGGGGTAATTTTGATTACTACTAAAAAAGGAAAAGCTGGAAAAATGAATGTGGAAGCTGAGATTTCTGATGGTTTTCAAAACATCATAAAAGAACCATCTTTAATGACTGGACAGCAATATGCAGATTATCAGAATGCTCTTAATGCTGAAAACGGACGACCGCCACTTTTCCCTTCAAGTTTTCCTGTTGCCAATACGAATTGGTTTGACGCTGCAACTCGTCCTGGAGAAGTGCTTAACAGAACGCTTACTTTTAGCGGAAGCGACCAAACTTCTAAATTCTTTCTTTCTGGAAACTATTTAAAACAAACTGGATCCATCGTAAACACTGATTTTGAAAGATACAGTGTGAGAATGGGTGCAGAAAAGAAATTCAACGATAAGCTAAACATGGGAATGAATGCTTATGGCGCTGTTGCTGAAGGAAATAATAGTGATTTTGGCGATAATATCTTATCTCCAATGTTCTCTATCCAGACGGCTCCTCCAGCTATTCCGATTTACAATGCAGATGGTTCGTACTATAAATTTCAAGGAAAGGATAATGCTTTAGCACTTTTACTTGAGCCTACAGATCATACAATCAATAGATTGGTAAACGGAAACATGTTTTTGGATTACCAGATCATTAAAGGTTTAACGTATCATTTTGGTGCTGGCGCAGAATGGCAAGAAAACATTCAAGGAAAATATACTCCTAGTACTTTAGTAGCGGGAGCTGCATTAAAAGGTTCTGGTTCTGAAGAAAATAAAACATATTTCAGATGGAGTACAGAACAGTATTTGACATATAAATTTGATATTAAAGAAGTACATTCTATAACAGCTATGATTGGTACTTCGAACCAAAAAGATACTTATGAAAGAGTAAGAGCGGCTGGCACAGGTTTCTCTAGCGATTTATTGACTTATTACAATCTTCAAGGAGCTTCAGTGTATCTAAAACCTGAAACAGAAAAAACAGAAACGAAATTGACTTCTTATTTTGGAAGGTTAAATTATGCGTTCAACGATAAATACTTAGCCACTTTTACAATTAGAAAAGACGGTTCTTCTCGTTTTGGACCAAACAACAGATTTGGTATTTTCCCTTCTGGAGCCGTTGCCTGGAAAATCTCTAACGAATCTTTTATGCAAAACGTAAAAGCAATTTCAGAACTTAAGTTGAGAGCGAGTTATGGTATTACAGGTAGTGATGGTATTGGTGACTACTCTTATATGAGCCGCTTGTCTTCTTGGGGTGTTACTATTGCTCCAGATGAATTTGTTGCAGGAACAGAACCAGCCAACTTAGCCAACCCAAATCTAAAATGGGAAGAAACCGCTCAGACTGATATCGGTTTAGATTTAGGTTTATTTAATGACAAACTTTCAATTACATTCGATTATTACAAAAAAAGAACAACAGATGCGCTTTTAAATGTTCCTGTTGGAGGATGGTGGGGATTTGGCACTCAAAGAGTTAACGCAGGAGTTATTGATAACCAAGGTATTGAGTTAGGAATTAGCACTACAAACTTTAGAACAGATAAATTTACTTGGACTACCTCATTAAACGTAGCATACAATAAACAAGAAGTAGTATCTCTAGCAGATAACGTAAAAATTATTAGTACAAACACTTCAAACCCAAGCGGAACAGTTTCTGGTCAAGAATTTACAAGATTGGAGCCTGGAAAAGAAATGGGAGTTTTATTTGGATACAAGTATGCAGGAGTTATCAAAACAGGAGAAACTTATGCCCCTCAGCCATTATCTGCTCCTGGAGATCCTAAATATGTAGACGTTGATGGTGATGGACAAATTACAGCAAAAGACAGAACCTATTTAGGAAATACTATTCCTCATTATGTTGCAGGTTTCAATAACGATTTTAAGTATAGAAATTTCGATATGAATATCTTTTTCCAAGGCGCTTTTGACTATTCAGTTTACAATATGACTAAAATGGTTGGTGAGTCTTCTACAAGCACAGATGCATTAAACCGCTGGGTCGCTGGACAAAACGAAAACACCGATATTCCTAGAGATGGTTATTACAAAAGCACTTACGGAAGTTATGTGAATTCTAAATTTGTTGAAGAAGCTTCTTACTTACGTTTGAAAAATGTTTCTATCGGATATACAATTCCTGAAAGTGCATTAAAAACGGTGAAATTTATTGATAGCATCAGATTATATGCAATCGGACAAAATTTATTGACGATTACAAATTATTCTGGAAATGATCCTGAGGTAAACGGACACTCTACAAACAATTTAGGTGGTGGAATCGACTTTAACTCATTCCCAGCTTCAAGAACTTTTATACTTGGAATTAAAGTAGCAATTCACTAGTCTAAAATGCTTTACAGTAACATTAAATTGATTAAAATGAAAAAATATACAATCTTATTACTTTTACTTACCGCTGGGACACAATTTTCGTGTAACCAAGATTTGGATCCTACGGTATACAGCAGCTTGACTAATACCAATGGGTATCAGACAAAATCGGATGCTATTGCGGCTATCAATTCCATTTATGGAAGATTAAAAGGACCTTCTGTAGGCGATAACTTCTCATATTGGGCTACAAGGCACTTTGCTCTAACAGATATTGCTACAGATTTAGGACACTGCCAATTTGGAGGAGATCCAGGACAATTATCTTTAGGAACTTGGAACTCAGCAAACGGTCTTTTGAAAGAAGACTGGAACGCGATGTACAAATTGATTGCCAATGCAAACAATGCTATTTTCAACATTACACCAATGGGTGGCATTACAGCTGCAGAAAAAGCACAATTTATTGCAGAAGCTAAATTCTTAAGATGTTCTGCTTACATGGATTTGACAGATTCTTGGGGGCCAGTAATTTTGATTACCGAAGCCAACCTTGGAAATCCTGGGTATTTAGAACAAACTCCGCCATCATCTGTAGAAGAAATCGATGCTTTTATGATTAAAGAATTGACTGAAGCTGCTGATGTTCTTCCGGTTAATTATAAAAACAATGATATTTATGGTACAAATGATGTGGGACGCGCTACAAAAGGTGCTGCTCTCACATTATTAGCAAAATTATACTTGAGAAGCCACGATTGGCAAAAAGTAGTTACCTATACACAAAAAGTAATGGATTTAAACGAATACCAACTTTATCCTTCTTACTTAGGTTTGTTTAAAGAAAGTAACAAATGGTGCAGCGAAAACATCTTCTCTTCTTTGAGTGACGCCAACACAAACGGAACAGAGTTATTAAACCACTTTGGTCCAGTTGATCATCCTGTTGTTCAAAATAGATGGCAGTATTATACCGTAAACTGGGATTTCTACAACACTTTTGGTGATGAAGACGAAAGAAAACAATGCTTCTTCCCGGAATTTATGGGTACAGATGGTCTTCTTCATAAACAAGCACCTTCATTGGGAGCTCAACCACCTGCTGGAGAATTCTACATGCAAGACGTTTCTACAAAAAAATATGCAGATGATGAAACTACTACATATTATGATGGTCATAGTGTAAATATTCTTCGTTATGCAGATGTTTTGTTAAGCAGAGCTGAAGCATTAAACGAAATCAGTGGGCCAACTCAAGAGGCGATTGACCTTATTAATCAAGTAAAAGGAAGATCGCATGCAAAACTTCTAGTTTTATCAGATCATACGCAAACTAGTTTGAGAGATGCTATTTTACAAGAAAGAGGTTGGGAACTTTTCTACGAAGGAAAACGTCGTTCAGATCTAATCAGAATGAACAAATATGATGTTTTGGTAAATGCATACCACCTTAGAGTTGGTGAGGCAGCTTTAATCAAAATGCCGCAAAACAAATATTACACGTATCCGCAGAGTCAGGTAGACCTTAATCCAAACTTAAGTAACGCCGACAGACAATAAAGAATATCTAAATCAAGAACAGACAGTTAAATGTCTGTCTGTTCTTGAATTTTTATAACAATAAAAGTACTTTTCTGTTTCACAAAAGAAGCTTTTCAGATGATCAAAAAATTAATACAAATAGGAAGTTTTATTTTAGTCCTGCTTGCATTGGCAAGTTGTTCTAACAACCAAATTATCTCCAATATCAATATTGGCACTCATGGCAACAACGAATTGAAAATTCAGATCGATGTTACTACGAATGACCAAGCTCAGGTATATGCAGAATATTGGTCTGACAAAAAAGGAATAGAACACAAAATAATCTCTCCTATTTCAAAATCAGGTCTTAAACACTCGTTGGTACTTTGCAACATAACTCCTGAAACCAATTATAGTTTTCAGTTAGTTACAGTTCAAGACGGCAATAAACAAACCAGTAAAATTTATACTTTCAAATCGAGAAAGCTTCCAGAATGGCTGCAGAAACAATTCAAAGCCAATTGTCCGAAACCAGAATTGCTTCCTGAAAACTTCAAAAAAGGCTTTATGCTTTTAGCGAAAAGAGAAACTCCTGGAACGGCTTATATTGTAGATTATAAAGGAAATTTAAGATGGTATCATACGCTTGAAGGAACTGGATTTAAAGTTACTCATTTTACAAAAGAGCAAACCATTCTTTCTATTTTGGGAACAAATGATGAACCAACAAGTTATGGAAGTGAAATCCTAGAAATTAATCTTCAAGGCGATACTTTAACCCACATCAAAAAAGGACAAGGCGATTTGAAGCAGGTTCTTCATCATGAAATCATAAAAAAATCGGCAGACGAAATTGTCGCTTTAACTGTTGAGCAAAAAATAATCGATTTGACTTCTATTGGAGGGAAAAAACAAGATACAATCAACGGAGACGGAATTATAATCTTAAATAAAAAAGGAAAACAGCTTTGGAAATGGAGCGTTTTTGATGATTTAGATCCGTTTAAAGATAAAGATTTACTTAAAACTAAAAAGGATTGGACGCATGCCAACAGTTTGAGTTACGATAAAGATGGAAATTTCTTAATCTCATTCTATAATAACGGTCAGATTTGGAAAATCAATTCTAAAACTGGAAAAGTAATCTGGAAATTAGGAAAAGGCGGCACAATGAAAATGGCTCCAGATACCAATTTCTCTCAGGCACATGCCGCACATATCGATCAAGAAGGAAGTTTATTGTTTTTTGATAATGGAGTCGATATCAAACAATCTTCTGTTTTTGCCTTAAAAGTGGACGAAAAAAATAATGATGTAAAACTTGATTTTCATATCAAATTACCAAAAGATATATACAACGATAGAATGGGAAGCGCTTATATGATCAATAAAGACCTCTTTTTGGTTTGTTGCTCTAAAAGACATATTACCGTTTTAACCAATAAAAAAGGAGTTCTGTTATGGGCTTTAGAATCTGAAATTCCGCCTTATAGAACCATCTTTATTCCAGAAGAAAAACTGAAACCTTTTTTTTTGAATTAGAAAAATGACTCTCCTGCAAGGTTTTCAAAACCTTGCAGGTCTAAATAAAATAAGAATAAATACCTAACAGGTTTTTAAAACCTGTTAGGATAAAAATAATAGACATGAAAAAAACAATTCTTATCGGACTTTTTTCAGCATTATCAATGGCTGTTTTCAATTCCTGTACCAAAAGCAATTCTCAGACTTTGGCTTCAAAAACAACCGAAGAAGGAGAAGAAGATGAAAGCTATATCACAATCGACACCTCTAAAATTCCTGACGATCAATTTGGAGAATCGGTTCGTTACGGTAGAGAATTAATGATGAAAACGGCTTATTACATTGGGCCAAACGGAAAAAACGGACAATATTTAGGCAATAAAATGAACTGCACCAACTGTCATCAAGATGCAGGAACAAAACCTCATGCGTTCAATTTGATGTCTTCACACGATAATTATCCACAATATCGCGGGCGCGAAAACAAGGTGCTGACACTAGCAGAAAGAGTTAATAACTGCATTATGCGCCCACATTCTGGTAAACCGCTTCCGCTGGACAGTAAAGAAATGGTGGCATTTTTATCATACTTTAAATGGATCAGCAAATTTGTGCCAAAAGATGGTAATTTCAAAGGAGCTAAAAATTTGGAAATCGAATTTCCAGATGTTGCCGCAAGTCCAGAAAGAGGAAAAGTTTTATTTGCTGAAAACTGCGCAAGATGCCACGGAAACAATGGTGAAGGAGTTTACAATGCCGACAAATCGGGTTACACCTACCCTCCTCTTTGGGGACAATACGGTTATCAGCCAGGCTCAAGCATGCACCGCGTAATCAAACAGGCGCAATGGTTAAAAAGCAATATGCCTTATGATAAAGTACAACTTGGAAAACCATATCTTACAGACAAACAAGCGCTTGATATTGCTGCTTATGTAAATGACGATTCCCAACATACAAGACCAAACCCAAAAACATTGGATTATCCAAACAAAATGGGCAAACCGATCGATTATGCACACAGTCCGTTTAATGATAATTTCTCTGAAGAACAGCATAAATATGGGCCTTACAAACCCATTATTGCCTACTGGAAAAAACAAGGATGGAAAGCCGTTTACTAAACTCAAAATATACTATTTAACCTGATTATACAATACAATGAAACTAAACCTAAACAACACAACGCTTTTAAGCAGAATATTGATAATGTGTTTTATCACGATCAGCATTCCTCTAATTGCACAAATTAAATATTCAGACGGAAATGAGAGCTGGAATCCGAATCAATTAGGAAATCACCGCGCTGTAGTTGCTTTTTCTGGCTCAGGAAATGTTGCTAAAACGACTATCGAATGGCGAAGAAGAGACACAAATCCAGAACTTAAAAAGATTATCGTTCAGGATGCATCTGGAAAAGAAATTCAGAACATAAAAACCGAAAATATCAATAGAGAAAAAGGAACTATTTTCTTTGAACCCATTTCAGGAAAAGGAACATACTACGTTTATTATATGCCTTATGTTGATGAAGGAACTGCAAATTACCCAAAAGGAATTTATCAGAAACCTGAAGATAAAGCCGATGCTAAATGGCTTTCTAACATAAAGGCAAACTTAAAAGACAATGCCGCTGTAACAGAGATTCAGAGTGTAAATGCTTTCAATAGTTTTTACCCAATGGAAGTAATTGCTACAGCTGCTGAAACTTCTGCTCTTGTGGCAAAAAACAGCGGAAATTCTTTCTTGGTTTTCCCAGAAGACAGAGAACATTCTATCAAATTAAAATCAGATTTGCCACAAAGATGGATTCAGAAGGGCGTTCAAAACAATTTTTCAGATACGGCAATGAAGGGCGAATATTTAGCTTTTCAATTAGGGGTTTATGCTCTTGAAGATTTAAAAAACATAAAAGTAACTTTTACTAATTTAGTTAGTACAACTGGCGCAACAATCGAAGCGAAAGATATTAGCTGTATCAATACTGACGGAACTAAATATGACGGTAATCCTTTCACCAATACGGTTTCTGTTTCAAAAGGAAAAATTCAAGCAATGTGGTGCGGTATCGATGTTCCGCAAACAGCTGCTGCAGGGACTTACAACGGAAAAGCAACTGTAATTGCTGACGGGAAATCAAAAGAAATCAATCTACAAATTACGGTTTCTAACCAAGTAACGAAAAACGGAGGCATCGACAGTCCAGAAAAAATGACACGTCTAAAATGGTTAAACTCAACATTAGCTCAGGAAAATACCGTTATTGCTCCTTATACTCCATTAGTCGTAAACAATTCTGAAATTGCTTTATTAGGAAGAAAACTGGTTTTAGCTCCAAACGGATTCCCAGCGCAAATTCAGACTTTCTTTACTCCAGAAATGACTTCTGTAACAGCAAAAGCAAATGATGTTTTAAGCTCACCAATCGATTTTCATTTTGTTGACGCTTCTGGAAAAGAAGCGCAATGGAAAAACAGCGGTGTAAAATTCACTAAAAAAGAAGCTGGAATAGTTTCTTGGGAAAACACTTCAACTTCAAAATCGGTTCAAATGGATGTAAATGCTTCTGTTGAATTTGACGGTTTTGTACATTATATTGTGAAAGTTACAGCTCTTGAATACGTTACCTTTAATGATATTAATTTCCAAATGCCAATGCAGCCAGCATCTGCAAAATACATGATGGGATTAGGTCAAAAAGGTGGAGATCGCCCTGCAACTTTCGACTGGAAATGGGATGTAGCTCATAAAAATCAAGACGGCGCTTGGATTGGTGCTGTAAATTCTGGATTGCAGTTTTCTTTAAGAGACGAAAAATACAGCCGTCCATTAAACACGAATTTCTATTTACAAAAACCTTTGTTATTGCCAACTTCTTGGGGTAACGAAAATAAAGGTGGAATTACGATTACACCAAACCAAAAATCGGTTCTAGTAAATGCGTACAGCGGAGCTAGAACAATGAAAAAAGGAGAAGTGTTATACTATAATTTCAATTTGTTAATTACCCCTTTCCATACAATTAACACAGATTTTCAATGGGATACAAAGTTTTACCACAAATACAGTCCAATCGATTCTATTGCTAAAACTGGTGCAACGGTAATTAATATTCACCACGCAAATGCAATCAATCCGTATATCAATTATCCTTTTATCGAATTTAAAAAGATGAAATCGTATATCGATGAAGCGCATGAAAAAGGATTAAAAGTAAAAATCTACAATACGGTTAGAGAGGTTTCAAACAAAGCTTATGAGACTTTTGCTCTTAGAAGTTTAGGTCACGAAATCTATTCTCCAGGAAAAGGTGGCGGATTCTCTTGGCTTCAAGAACATGTGGGCGACGATTATATCGCAGCTTGGTTTGTTCCTGAAATTAAAGATGCAGCAATTGTTAATAGCGGTATGAACCGTTGGCACAATTATTATGTAGAAGGAATGAATTGGCTAACTCAAAATGTGGGTATTGACGGAATTTATCTAGACGACGTTGCTTTCGACAGAATCACAATGAAACGTATCAAAAGAGTTTTAACTAAAGACAGTCATCCTGGAATTATCGATCTACATAGCGCGAACCAATACAATAAAAGCGACGGATTTAATAACAGTGCCAACTTATACATGGAGCACTTTCCGTACATCAATAAATTATGGTTTGGAGAATATTTTGATTACGAGAAAAATCAGCCTGACTTTTTCTTGACTGAGGTAAGCGGAATTCCGTTTGGATTAATGGGAGAAATGCTTCAGGATGGAGGAAATCCGTGGAGAGGAATGGTTTACGGAATGACAAACAGATTACCTTGGAGCGATGGCGCTGACCCAAGAAACATCTGGAAACTTTGGGATTCTTTCGGAATCAAAGGTTCTGAAATGATTGGATATTGGAGCGAAAACTGTCCTGTAAAAACAAACAATGACAAAGTTCTTGCAACAGTTTATAAAAAGAATGGAACGGCTTTAATTTCGATTGCAAGCTGGGCAGATGCTGATGTTAATGTGAAACTAAATATCGATTGGAAAAAACTGGGAATCAATCCTGCAAAAGCAACAATTACAGCTCCAGAGGTTACCAATTTCCAACCTGCAAAAACGTTCACAACAAAAGACGAAATACCAGTTTCTAAAGGAAAAGGCTGGTTATTGATTGTGAAGTAAATACAACTAAAATTTAATGCCACAAATTACACAGATTAACACAGATTTAAAAAAAATCCTTTTAATCTGTGTAATCTGTGGCAAAAAAACAACCAAAAAACCAAGCTCTCCATTATGAAATTTAGACCATTACTATCCTTTTTACTCCTTGGAAGCCTCTTTGTCTCAGCACAAAACAAACCCACTATAAAAGAATACAAAAAAGTATTTACCACATATCCGTTTTCAGATCCTGATCCGATTCCGAAACCAGATACTAAGTTTTATCCGTATTTTCGTTTTGATGGTTTTACCGATAAACCCGTTCAGAAAGAATGGAAAGTAATCGAAATTGAAAACGATTATATCAAATTGATGATTCTGCCTGAAATTGGCGGAAAAGTCTGGTCGGCTATAGAAAAATCTACAGGAAAAGATATTGTTTACAATAATCATGTTGTAAAATTTAGAGACATTGCCATGCGCGGACCGTGGACAAGCGGAGGTGTTGAAGGCAATTATGGAATTATCGGACACACGCCAAACTGCGCCACTCCTGTCGATTACAAAATCATAAACAGAGAAGACGGAAGCATTAGCTGCGTTATCGGGGTTTTAGATTTATTGACGAGAACTTCTTGGAAATTAGACATCAATCTGCCAAAAGACAAAGCCTATTTTACCACAAATTCGTTTTGGTCAAACACAACCGAATTCGAACAGCCTTATTATACTTGGATGAATACGGGTATAAAAGCAGCCGAAAATCTGCAATTTATTTATCCGGGACAAACTTATATTGGTCATAACGGAGAATACAATTCGTGGCCAATTGACAAAGAAAACAGCAAAGATCTATCTTTCTACAAAAACAACAATTTTGGCGGTTACAAATCGTATCACGTATTCGGGAAATATGATGATTTTTTTGGCGGATATTATCATGACGAAGATTTCGGAATGGGAAGATATGGCAATCACGACGATAAACCGGGTAAAAAAATCTGGATTTGGGGATTGTCGCAGCAAGGCATGATTTGGGAAAAATTATTGACGGATACTGACGGACAATATGTAGAAGTGCAAAGCGGAAGATTGTTTAATCAAGCGAGCGAAGGCAGTAATCTTACGCCTTTCAAACAACGTTCATTTGCACCATATCAAACGGATACTTGGACCGAATATTGGTTTCCTGTAAAACACACAAAAGGTTTTGTAAAAGCCAACAATTATGGTTCAGTCAACATTAAAAACGAAAACGGCTGGCTGAAAATCTATTTTTCTCCCCTTCAAAAATTAAATGAAAAAATTGAAGTTTTTGAAAATGACAAAAAAGTGTATTCTAAAGATATTGCTTTGAATACCATGCAAACGTTCAAAGATTCCATTCAAGTAAAAGTCGATTCAAATAAATTGAAATTTGTTTTAGGCGGCAATAAATTGGTTTGGAATTCTGCTCCAGAAGACGGAAATATCAATCGCCCTTTAGAAATACCAAAAGATTTTGATCATAATTCGGTTTACGGATTGTATTTGCAGGGGAAAAATTACATCAGTTTTAAAGATTATGTACTTGCCGAAGACAAATTAAATGCCTGTTTAAAATTAGATGCTAACTACGCTCCTGCTCTTTCTGCATTGGCTTCTCTGCAAATCAGAAAACTAGATTACAAAGCGGCTGTAAATTCAGCAAGCAAAGCGTTATCAATAGACACTTACGATCCTTCCGCCAATTATTTTTATGCTTTGGCAAATTTCCATTTAGGAAATACTACCGATGCAAAAGACGGTTTTGATATTGCAGCTGCAAGTGTTGAATTTAGAAGTCCTGCTTATACTGCTTTAAGCAAAATTTATTTAGCCGAAAACGATCTTTCAAAAGCGGTTGAATATGCTGAGAAAAGTTTAATCTATAATCAATACAATGTTGAAGGTTTACAGGTTTTAGCGGTTTTATATCGTCTACAGAATAATTCAGATAAAGCAAATTTGGTTTTAAAAACCATTACAAAATTGGATCCGCTGAATCATTTTGCTGATTTTGAAAAATACCTTTTGAACAATTCAAACGATTCAAAAAATGCTTTTATTACAGCGATTCAAAACGAAATGCCAGAACAGACTTTTCTTGAATTAGGAATTTGGTACAATAATATTAGCCGAAAAGAAGAAGCTTTAAAAGTATTTTCTATCGCTGAACCAAGTGCTGAAATTATTTATTGGAAAGCCTTTTTAGAAAATAAATCGGTTGATGTAAGCAAAATCAAACCAGGAACTAGTTTCCCTTTTAGAAATGAAACTGCCGAAATCCTAAAATCATTAATTAAAACAAACGATCAGTATCAATTAAAATATCATTTAGGTTTAATTGAATGGAATCGCAATCGTATTTCAGAAGCTAAAGAATTGTTTTCACAATGCGGTACAACACCAACTGATCCTGCATTTTACGGCGCAAAAGCTTCTTTATTCAAAGATGATTCGGCAATCGTATTGGCAAGTCTTCAACAGGCAATAAAATTAGATCCACAAGGCTGGAGATACCATAAAATGCTGGCAGAACATTATATTGCTCAAAAACAATTTGATAAAGCACTTACAACGGCAGAGTCTTTCTATAAAAAACATCAAGATAATTATTTGATTGGAATGCTTTACGCTAAAACTTTAATACTAAATAAAAAATACCGCGAAGCAGATTCGTTCTTGACCAAATTGCAAATCCTTCCGTTTGAAGGCGCAACAGCAGGAAGACAATTGTATCACGAAGCTAAATTGATGCAGGCTTTAGCAGAAATCAAAAACAAGCAGTACAAAAAAGCATTACAATTTATTGCCGATGCCAAACTGTTTCCAGAGAATTTAGGCGTTGGAAAACCGTATGACGAAAACATAGATGAAAGATTAGAAAACTGGCTGGATTATGAATGTTATACCAATTTAGGAAACAAAGAAATGGCTTCTAAATCTTTGGACAAAATTGTCGCTTTCCGTCCTGTGATTGATAATACGGTTATGAATTTCCTTCCGGCAAATCAATTGGTTACGGCTTGGGCAATAGAAAAAACTTCTTCTGCGCAAGAGGCTGAAAAATGGATTAAAACTCAAGCCAATTTATATCCTACAAATAAAATAGTGCAGTGGACTTTATTGTCTTACACCAAAAAACCATCTAATATTTTGAGTGAAGATGAAAAAGACGGTGAAGTCAGAATTATCGAAAAACTGTAAAGAACTTTCTAAAACAATAAAAATGAAAAACCATTTTTTAAAATATACTTTTTTTGGTCTTGTCCTTTTGATGGCACCAAAAATAGAGGCACAAAACAAAACGGAAAAGGTTGATGAATTATCCATTTACCGCGCTACGCCTTTAAAAACACATGATTTAATCCATACCAAACTGGAAGTTTCATTCGATTACGGAAAACGTTATTTGTACGGAAAAGAATGGATTACTTTAAAACCTCATTTCTACGAAACCGATTCGCTTAAATTGGATGCAAAAGGAATGGATTTTAAAGAAATCGCTATTATTGATGGTAAAAAAAGTATTCCCTTACAATACAAATACGATAACGAAGAACTTTCTATTGCTTTAAACAGAAAATACAAACGAACTGAAAAGTACACGATTTTCATTAATTACACCGCAAAACCAGCAGAGCTGAAAAGCAAAGCTGGCGAATCGATTACCAATTCAAACGGATTGTATTTTATTAATCCTGATGGAAAAGGTGACAAACCAACACAAATATGGACTCAGGGCGAGACTGAAGCTTCTTCTTGCTGGTTCCCGACAATTGACAAACCAAATCAGAAAACAACTTCTGAAATTGCAATGACTGTTGAGGCAAAATATACCACGCTTTCAAACGGTAAATTAGCTTCCCAAAAAGTAAATAAAGATGGAACCAGAACTGATATCTGGAAAATGGAACAGCCAAATGCGCCTTATTTATTTATGATGGCCGTTGGTGATTTTAAAATCTATAAAGATTCTTATAACGGTAAAGAAGTCAGCTATTATTTAGAGCCTAAATATGCACCGTACGCCAAACAGATTTTTTATAAAACGCCAGACATGATGAATTTTTACAGCAAAATGCTTGGTGTAGAATATCCATGGGCAAAATATGCTCAAATTGTGGTGAAAGACTATTTTGGGGGTGCGATGGAAAATACTTCGGCAACCGTTCATGGTGAATATGTTCAGAAAACAGAACGAGAATTACTAGATGATAATCAAGAAAGTACCATTGCTCACGAACTTTTTCATCAATGGTTTGGAGATTATGTAACGGCTGAATCTTGGTCAAATTTAACCATGAATGAATCGTTTGCCACTTTTGGAGAAGTGCTTTGGCATGGGCATGATGCCGGACAAGATGGTGAAGACAGATCTCGTTATGAAAAATTGCAGAATTATCTACGCTCTCAAAAAAATGGTGACAGTCCTATCTTAGCCCGTTTTCATTACAGAAACGCAGACGATATGTTTGATAATATCAGCTATTCGAAAGGTTCGATTATTTTGTATGCCATGAAAAACCAAATGGGTGATGAAGCTTTTTTTAAAGGTTTAAATCATTATTTAACTACAAACGCTTATAAATCTGGCGAACCACATCAGTTGCGTTTATCGATGGAAGAAGTGACTGGAAAAGACTGGCTGCCTTATTTTGATCAATGGTATTATAATGCTGGAAGTCCGATTCTGGATGTGACTTACAAATACGCTAACGGAAAAGTTACCATTACAATAAGTCAATCTCAAGATAGTTCGGTGCAAACCTTTAGCCTGCCTTTAAAAGTTGATTTTTACGTAAACGGAACTAAAATAAGAAAGAATATTTTAATTGATAAAAGACAACAAAGTTTCAGTTTTGATCTTCCTTCAAAACCTGAATTTATTGATCTAGATCCAGATAAAATCCTAGTTGGAGAAGTTAATGTCGATAAAAAAACGGTTGCTGATTATCTTTTTCAATATAAAAATGCACCATCGTATTATAACCGAATTGAAGCTATAAAATTTGCTTCAAAAGACAGAAGTCAGGAATCACAGCTTATTTTATTAGAAGGTTTAAAAGATCCTCAAGAAGATTTAAGAGTGTTGAGCATCAAAGCAATTGATTTAAATGAAAAACAAACCAAAGATCAGGTTTTAAAATCACTGCTTGACATTGCAAAAAACGATAAAAAGACCATTGCAAGAGCAAATGCAATTGTAAAATTGGCTTCTACTGGCGATGCTTCTTACAAAACGTTAATGGAAGAAAGCATTAAAGAACAATCATACAACGTAATTGCTGCAGGATTAACAGGATTAACAAAATATGCACCAGCCGAAGCAGATAAGGCATTGGCTTCATTAGATGATGACACTCAAAAACATGTAACGCCATTAATGAAAAGATTTAGTAGTCAAAAATAATTATAGGAATTCTTAGAATCTGTTTTGTTTTTGAAAACCTCTCTAATTTGGTTCATTAGAGAGGTTACTTTTAGAATTACCAGCTATAAAAGATTCAATTTAACACATAGAAACATAGATTTTTGTTGCTTCTATTTAAGATTAGAGAAAAAGCAAGCTTTAACACATAGCTCTATGTGCATTAAAATTAGTGAAACGCCTTTTTTTAGTTTGCAATGACTATGTTTCTATGTGTTAAAAATCACATCCAACTAATTAAAATAAATGCCCTAAAAGCATTTTTTGAACACCAAATTACCAACTTATGAAAACTACCTTTTTTAAACCTCTAATCATCCTTTTTCTTTTGTTCGGATGGACAATTGCAACCGCACAAATGATTAAGACCAAAACTCCTGCGCGTGCAAAAGGACAGCAAGATGTATTGAGAATGGCAGCAGATCCGATTCCGACCGTTCGTGTTGCTTTTATCGGACTTGGAATGCGCGGTCCTGGCGCCGTTGAACGTATGACACATATTCCGGGTGTAGAAATTGTAGCGTTGTGCGATATGACTCAGGAAAATACAGCAAAATCAAATGAAATTCTAACCAAAGCAGGTTTTCCAAAAGCGCAGGAATTTTATGGCGATGAAAATGCTTGGAGAAAAGTAACGGCTTTGCCAAACGTAGATTTAGTTTATGTAGCTACAGACTGGCTTCATCATGCTTCTATCGGAGTTCAAGCCATGAAAGACGGAAAACACGTTGCGATTGAAGTTCCTGGCGCTTTAACCATGAAAGAAATCTGGGAATTGATTGATACTTCAGAAAAAACGAGAAAGCACTGTATGCAATTGGAAAACTGCGTTTATGATTTCTTCGAACTGACTACTTTAAACATGGCTCAGCAAGGCCTTTTTGGAGAAATTCTTCATGCTGAAGGTTCGTATATTCACGGTTTACAGCCTTTTTGGGGAGAATACTGGAATAACTGGAGAATGGATTACAATATCAAACACCGCGGCGATGTTTATGCGACACACGGTATGGGGCCTGCGTGTCAGGCACTAAATATTCATCGCGGTGACAAAATGAATTTCTTGGTTTCAATGGATACAAAAGCCGTCGGAAATCCTGCTTACATCAAAGAAAAATCAGGAAAAGAAATTAAAGATTTTAGAAACGGTGATCATACCATGACGATGATTCGTACCGAAAACGGAAAAACGATCCAAATTCAGCACGATGTGACTTCTCCTCGTCCCTACAGCAGAATGTATCAATTGAGTGGTACAAAAGGTTTTGCTAACAAATATCCATTAGAAGGTTATGCTTTGGATGGAAAAGAATTAGGTGATGATGTAAAACCAAATCACGAAAAATTAAGTGCTCATTCTTTTGTTCCTGAAGAAGTGAAAAAAGCATTAATGGAAAAATACAAACATCCAATTGCAAAAGGAATCGAAGAACAAGCCAAAAAAGTCGGCGGTCACGGCGGAATGGATTTTATAATGGATTATCGTTTAATTCACTGTCTGCAAAAAGGACTTCCGTTGGATATGGACGTGTACGATTTAGCCGAATGGTCTTGCCTTGGTCCATTAACCGAAATTTCATTAGACCATAATTCCGCTCCCGTTGAAATTCCAGATTTTACGCGTGGAGGCTGGAATAAACTTAAAAAATTAGAGTTTTCAGAATAAATATATTGGTTAGTTAAAGAGCGACAAGAGGGCAAAGTAGATGTTGCTCTCTTGTTCCATTTTTACACCATTCATAAAACAAAAAAGCCACCTGATTTTCTCAGATGGCTTCTTTTATTTTTAATAAAAATTAATTCCAGTTGAAAGTAATTCTCTTTTCTATTTCACTGCTTAAACTTAGAAATACTGGGCAAGTCATTGCAGCACGTTCCAAAATCGTTTTGCTTTTTTCATCAGCATTACTTTTCATTTGAAATACAATTTCGATTGCTCCAATTCTTCTTGGTTCAGCATTCATAATCTTAGTTACTTCAGCTGTAGAACCAACAAAATCTACTTCCAAATCACGGGCTTTAATTCCCATAATGGTCATCATGCAGCTTGCTAATGCGTTTGCTACAGTATCTGTTGGAGAAAATGCCTCTCCTTTTCCGTTATTATCTACTGGCGCGTCAGAAATGATTTCGCTTCCTGATTGCACGTGAATTGAACTTGTTCTTAAATCTCCTAAATAGGTTACTTTTGATGTCATTAATTTGCTACTTTTAAAGTTAAGTCACTATCATAATATAAGATGTAAACACCTTTATTAGCGTGTCCGCCATCTTCTTTTCTATAATATTGAAATTTATTGTCTACTTGCTGAGTCGTCATCAAATCAGCTGTTTCTTGAAATGTTTTTCCTTGAGATAAACGCATCATCGTGTCAAAAGTTACATCAAATCCTCTAGTTGCATAAGTTGTTGGATTTGCTTTGTTTTTCAAACGAAATTGTTTTTCATAAATTAAAACTGGCTGTTCGTCACTTTCGCGCGTTACAGAAGGATACATTAATTTCAATTTTATCAAATTATCAAAACTAATTTCATCTGTATCCAATGTGCTGTTTGGCTCTAAAATCACCAATTGAACCTGACATGTTTTTTGAGAATCAAGCAATGCTTTAATCGTAGCTTTAACCATCGCTGTATTACCGGTTTCCATCACAACATAATTCATTCGATTTGGCATCAACAAGCTTTTTAAATTAGCCACATCCAAACCACCTGTTTCGGTTAAAGTTGCAAATGCAACTCCTTTTTGGTTTTGTCTGATATAATTAATAACCGACTCCTTTTTCTTATCTACTACCGCTACAATATTCCCGTTTTTAGAACGCATATAATCAAAAACCGAATTTCTAATTACATCACTTGAAGGTACGGTTTGGTATAAATTATCTATCGGATTTGCACTATCTTTTGATAAAGGAGAAATTACCGGAACATCATAAGAACGCAGCATGTTTGCTGTAGTTTCTGCGTTACTTTGGTAAAATGGTCCAATTACAGCATCTGCATCTTGAAGCTTCGGAGTTAAACCTACAACATTAGAAGTTGTTTTAGTTTCCTGAGAATCGTAAATAGCAACATCTATTGGAAGTTTTAATGTTTTTGCAGAATCAATCGCCATCATAGCTCCAGCATAAAAATCTAAAGTCATGTTTAAGAACTTGTCGTTTTTAATTCTGTTAGCTGTTCCAGAAGTATCGCTTTGTACTTTAGCCAAATTAAAAGGAAGCAATAAAACTACTTTTTTACGCTCGTTAAGACCTTTCTTTTTGGTCAATTCAACAATTTCCACGTTTTCGTTTTCAGTCGATTTTACTTTATCGACAATTTTAATTCCACCGCCAGTATTTTCAACTGGTTTATACACTGAAGAATCAGCAGGTTTATCTGGCACTTGTGCAGCAACAATTGGTGCTGGAGCCACATATCCTGTTGGAACTTTCAAAACCATTCCTTCTTTTACACCTTCAGAAAGTGACGGATTCAATGCCACTAGTTCTTCTTGCGACAGATGAAAAACCCTTCCTAAACTATAAAAAGTTTCCTTTGGTTTAACCTGATATTCCATATAAGTCACCGCTTTTTTAGAAGTTTCAGCAGGCTTTTTACTTTCTACAGCTTTTGCCGTTTCTACTGGAGCAGCTTCTGTTTTTGGAGCTGTTCCTTTTATCGTCAATCTGTAACCAACTGGCAAGCTGTTAACAATATCTGGATTGCGTTTTTCTAATTCGTCAACCGTAATATTATACTGTTTTGCAATACCAAATTTTGTTTCTTTTGGCTGAACATCATGATAAACATATTTTTCGGCACCTTTTTCTTTAGCAGGTTTTGTCGCTGCTTTTGGAGCAGATCCTTTTGCTGGAATAACTAACTTTTGTCCGATTTGAACACCAGTTTTTTCCAAAAACGGATTTGCAGCTTTTAAAGCTTCATCTGAAATTCCGTATTTTTTCTCGATACTATAAAAAGTTTCCTTTGGCTGCACTTCATGGATAATCTCTTTTCCTGAAGCCACTACAGTTTTAGTTTCAGAAACTTCTTTTTTTGCTTCTCCTGTTTTTGTCGGAATCAACAGCACAGAATTGGGCACCAATCCCGTTCTTGCATCTGGATTGAGCTGATAGATATCATAAGGCGTTACCTTAAATTTTTGTGCAATCTGATTAATCGTCTCACCGCTCGATACTTTGTACTTCACCACTTTTTCTTGCGAGAATGCGCTGGAAGTCATAAAAAATACGAGAGACAATACTGTTAAATAATATTTCATAATAAGGCTTAAAACAATTTAATTTCTAATTCTAAAATAAGTTACAATTTTACTAAAAGCAAAATTCGCGCCGTTTGCTTTATCGCTGTAAAAATTACCTTAAATCGATTTCTACTTTAGCAATAATGATTTCTTTATATAACTCATCTTCTTCTTTTTTCTTGCATTTATAAAGCACTTCTTCCATGTTTTCGAACTTATCGGCGTAAACATAATACGAAAGGCTGTTAATGTTGAAAAAGAAGCTAGCGTTAAATTCGCCAGAATCAATGAGTTTCATAATGAGCTTATCTCGGTCAACTGCGTCTGTAAATATACCTAAAACTAAGTAATACCCGTTTGAAACTTCTTTAAGATTATCATAAACTTCAACTTTTACTGTTTTGTCAGGTCTTAACGGATTGTCTTTCAATTCTTGTTTCATTTCTTGCAATGAAATTGTTTTTGAATTTTCTCCTGTACCATTTTTCTTCTGTTTCTTAACCGCTTCATCCTGATATTTTTTCAATTTGATCAAAGCCAATTTATCATCAAATTTTCGAGCTTCCATACTATAATAAGAGGCTTTACTGATGTGTCTTTTAACCTCAATTTTTTTCTGAGTATCCAAAGAATCTATTTTAGCAATTAAAAGCTGATTTTTTTCATCTCCTTTTTCCTGCTCGATTTTATAACGTTTAATTTCTTCTAAAGACAAACGCTGCTGTAAAGGTTCTGTATTGTTTTTTTTCTCGCTTTCGCGGATTTTCTTCTTGTATTCCTGATTTTCCTCAACTGCGATTTTCTCTACTTTATTCATCAAACCAGCGTAGGCTTTTCGATTTTCGGCCAATTCCTTTTTCAATTGAGACGATAATTCATTCGTTTTATTGATTCCTTCAGAAGATTGTTTTTCCAATCTTTTAGATTCCTCAACATTGAGAATATCCATTCGTTTCAATTCTTTCAAATCATTATTCATTGAAGTGACAAGCGAATCTAATTTTGCCATTAAAATATCCTGAACATTCTTATTAGCTTCTAAAACCAATCGGAGTTTTTCAACTGAGTTTTCTTTAGAACCATTCATATCGTTCAAATTCACTTTCAGATCATTAATTTTTATAATTTTCTGATTCATTTCTTTCTGAACCACAAGACGGTCTTTTAAATCCTCTATTTCGACTGTTTTAGCTTTTGTTTTTTCAACCACCACTTGTTTTTCGGCCAAAGCCAACATCAATTCTTCACTTTCGTTTGATGGTTTTATGGCTGCAGTATTAATGGCTAATTTGTTTCCAACAACTAATCCGTTTACGATTTCAGGATTTTGAGATTCTAATTGATCAATTGAAATTCCGTATTTCTTAGCAATCGAAAACTTGGTTTCTTTTGGCTCTACAACATGAAAAATGGTTTCTTGATTAATTACGCGAACTCTCCCATCCAAAGTTTTTCTTTTGTTCGGAATTGAAATCGTTTGACCAATTTGCAATCCATTAATCAAAATGTCTTTATTTAAATTTTCTAAATCTTGAACCGAAACATTGTATTGTCTCGCGATACTGAATAGAGATTCTTTAGCCACAACCTGATGCGTAGTTTTTGAAGAAACACCAACTTCTGATTTAGTTGCACTATCTAAATTTTGGGGAATTATTAATTCTTGACCAATTTGGAGTCCGCTGGCAAGAATTTCTGAATTGGCATTCTGAATGGCTTCAACTGAAACATGATATTGTTTTGACAAACCAAACAATGTTTCTTTGGGTGCAACAATATGGGTTTGCTGCTTTGAATTTGTATTTTCTAAGGAGTGATGAACTGGAATCTTTATAATTTGATTATCCTTGATTCCGTTTTGCGATTCGGGGTTGAGTTTGTAAATCTCGTCTACAGAAACCTTGTATTTTTTGGCAATGAAAAAAGCGGTTTCTCCTTTTTGAATTCTGTGTTCAATTATTGCATCTTGTGCAGTTATTTTGTTAAAAGACAAAACAAACACAAGAGAAATCGTTAAAAGTTCTCTCATAAATAGTAGGTTATAAAAAATTAAGGCCTTACAAATGTAAGACCTTAATTTTAAATTATGCTACTATTCCCACTCAATTGTTGCAGGTGGTTTCGAACTAATATCGTAAACTACACGATTCACGCCTTTTACTTTATTGATAATGTCGTTTGACACTTTCATCAAGAAATCGTAAGGTAAATGAACCCAGTCAGCAGTCATGCCGTCAGTTGATTCTACAGCTCTAAGCGCTACTACTTTTTCGTAAGTACGCTCATCACCCATAACACCAACACTGTTTACAGGAAGCAAAATTGCTCCAGCCTGCCAAACTTTATCGTATAATCCCCAAGATTTTAATCCTTCGATAAATACAGAATCAACATCTTGTAAAATTTGTACTTTCTCTGGCGTAATATCTCCTAAAATTCTGATTGATAATCCTGGTCCTGGGAAAGGGTGTCTTCCCAATAATTCTGGATCTATTCCTAATGTAGCACCTACTCTACGAACTTCGTCTTTAAACAACATTCTAAGTGGTTCTACAATTTTTAATTTCATATAATCTGGCAATCCACCAACGTTATGGTGCGATTTAATTGTCGCAGATGGTCCTTTTACCGAAACAGATTCGATAACGTCTGGATAAATAGTTCCTTGCGCCAACCATTTTACGTCTTCTAATAAGTGCGATTCATCATCAAAAACTTCGATAAATACTCGACCGATTGTTTTACGTTTCGTTTCAGGATCGCTGATTCCGGCCAATTCGCCAAGGAAACGATCTCCAGCATCTACTCCTTTTACATTTAATCCCATTCCTTTGTATTGATCTAATACATTTTGGAATTCGTTTTTACGTAAAAGTCCGTTGTTAACGAAAATACAGTATAAATTTTGTCCGATGGCTTTGTTTAATAAAACTGCCGCTACAGTAGAATCTACTCCTCCAGATAAACCAAGAACCACTTTATCGTTTCCTAATTTCTCTTTTAGTTCTGCTACCATTTCGTCAACGAAAGCATTTGGAGTAAAGTTTTGAGGAACTTCAGCAATTTTTACTAAGAAGTTTTCCAGCATTTTTTTTCCATCTGTAGAATGGTAAACCTCTGGATGATATTGAATTGCATAAGTAGTTTCGCCTTCAATTTTGTAAGCTGCGTATTCTACGTCATGCGTGCTTGCTAATTTTACAGCATTTGTTGGAAGCGCTTTGATACTATCGCTATGGCTCATCCAAACCTGACTGTTTTCTGAAACTCCTTCAAAGAAAGTTTCACCTTCTTTAATATAAGACAAGTTTGCTCTACCGTATTCTCTTGTATTGGAAGCAGCCACCTCTCCACCGCTGAAATGAGCCAAATATTGAGCTCCGTAACAAACAGCAAGCAAAGGCATTTTACCTCTAATTTGTGATAAATCAGGATGTGGCGCATCTTCTCCTCTAACAGAGAAAGGGCTTCCTCCTAAAATTACGGCTTTATAACTTGATAAATCACTTGGAATGTGATTGTAAGGAAAAATTTCGCAGAATATATTTAATTCGCGAACTCTACGCGCAATAAGCTGAGTATATTGCGATCCGAAATCTAAAATAAGTACGTTGTGTTGCATGCGCAAAAATACTTTTTATATTCGAAATTGAAAAATCGGAGCAGTGAAAAAAAATATTTTTTTTTCACTGTAGATTCTAAGATACTTAGTTACTAAGATTCTGAGCTTTTTTCTAACTCAAAAACAAAAAACTTAGCATCTTAGAACCTTAGCAACTCAGTATCTTTGCAAATCCAAAAACCCAATTATTTCGTATCTAACGAAAAACCCAATTTAATTTAACCATGAAATCAAAAATTATTGCCCTGACAGCTTTTTTGTCGATCTTTTTTAGCTCTTGCAACACTGTTGATGATTTGCTGACTTTTACTATTTCGAACAATGCTTCGATTAAAATTCAAAGCACTTCTCCAATCAATTTACCTTCAGAGATTATTACGCCAGAGGTTACGACCAATTCTTCTGCTGAGTTTGAAAACAATAAAACAAAAGCAAATTTGGTGAAAGACGTAAAAATCAGATCGCTGAAATTATCAATTACAGATCCTTCGGATAAAACATTTACCTTTTTAAAATCTGTACATCTATATATTTCTACGGCTAACTCAGAAGAAATTGAATTAGCGTATGCTGACAATATCAATGTATCCAGCAATACGATCGATTTGATTTGTACAGATAAAAGATTAGATGAATATATAAAAGCAGACAGTTATAAAATCAGAACGAAAGTAACATTGAAAGAAACTTTAACAAAGGATGTGACCGTAAAAGCAGAAATGAAGTTTAAGGTTACTGCGGATCCATTTTAGTCTAAGATGCTAAGATTCTGAGGTTCTAAGATTCTAAGGTTCTGAGATTTTAATCAGATTGTATAACAAAAAGGAGATTCTATTTTAGAATCTCCTTTTTGTTTGTGTTTAAGCTTCTGAAAAAAAAACTTAGTATCTTAGAACCTCAGAACCTTAGTATCTTAAAAAAATTACTCTTTCGTCACCACTATCGACGCTTTAAAACCTGCGGCAAGATTATCCCAGTAATCATTGGTAACTAGATTGCCTTTATCGTCGTAAACTTGTATTTCTGCTGTGTTTCCTCCAAGCGTTCCTATATTTAAAGCTTCAAAATCTAATTTATTAAAACCTTGTCCAAGATTAATTTTTACTTGCTGGAAATTAGAATCTAGCAAAATTCGGTCTCTTACCACAACTTCATTGCAAGATACTTTTACCAAATCGCCATCAATTGCTCCAAAATCTCGAAACTTCACTATAAAATATTCTGATTTCGTTTTAAAATCACCCAACGAAATATTCCTCTTTACCAACACGCCGCGTCCTTCTCGCAAACCAGCATCTTTCAAGCTTTTATCTAAATCTTTTTCCATTTTTGCTACATATCGGTCACCGGGATTAGCAAAATCGGTTTCAGTAGACATGGTAAATTTGCTTTTTTCTTCTCCAATCTGAAATTTTGATTTTGGAGTTATAGTAGTATTTTCAAAAACATTTGGCGTTTTAATTGCCGGCATATCATTAAAATCTGCCTGCGGATCTTTGACTTCAGGAATCGGAGTCTTTTTGGGCTTCGCAGTAAACTTTCCCCCTGGAATTGCTTTGAATTTAGTATTAGACTCAATTTGAGCCGATACAGACATCGCAGTAAAAAATAATATGAAAAATAAAATGTGCTTCATTGAAAAAGTATTATCGAATCGCCTTTTATAATTAATACAAACCAAAAGTCTAGCTTCACAAAAATAGTATAATTTAGTTAGGTGCTGCAACTTTAGGAGTTTTATAACATTAAATTAAGCTAATTTTTGGAATCAAAAAACCTGCCAAAATTTTTTATTTCATAAAAAATAAATTTCAATTTTACAATTTGCAAATTCCAAAGACTTACTTTTTAAAAGCATATAGTATTTTGATTATTAACAACTTATTCTTACCTTGAAGACTTTATTTACCATTTATAAATCACAGCAAAATGGATTATATAGATTACTACAAAATATTGGATGTTACAAAATCGGCTACAGAAGCAGACATCAAAAAGGCCTATAGAAAACTGGCTAGAAAATATCATCCAGATTTAAATCCGAATGATAAAGAAGCCGAGAAAAAATTCAAAGAAATAAATGAAGCAAACGAAGTTTTAAGCAATCCTGAAAATCGAAAAAAATACGATAAGTATGGTAAAGACTGGAAACATGCTGACGAATTTGAAAAAGCAGGCTACGATCCGAACCAGCAGCAAAGCAGACAGCAAGGCGGTTATCAATATTCTGAAGGTGATTTCTCTGGTTTTGGAGGCGGAGAATATTCTGGAAGCGATTTCTCCGATTTTTTCAATTCGATGTACGGCGGAGGAAGAAGCAGATCGCAATCTAAATATAGAGGTCAGGATTTTAATGCTGAACTGGTGTTAGACCTAGCAGAAGCTTACACAACACATAAACGAAACTTGTCTGTAAACGGAAAAAATATTAGAATTACAATTCCCGCTGGTGTAGAAAATGGGCAGATTATTAAAATTCCGAATCATGGCGGGCCAGGTGTAAACGGTGGACCAAACGGCGATTTGTACATCACCTTTATAATTTCAAATAATTCAGATTTTAAACGTGAAGGAAATAATTTATACGCCGACGCACCAATTGATTTGTACACAGCTATTTTAGGCGGAGAAACGTTTATTAATACTTTTGATGGAAAAGTAAAAATTAAAGTCCCAGCAGAAACACAACCTGGAACCAAAGTGAAACTGAAAGGAAAAGGATTTCCTGTCTATAAAAAAGAAAATCAGTTTGGTGATTTATACATTACGTACACCATCAAAATCCCAACAAAACTTTCTGATAAAGAAAAAGAATTATTTGAAGAATTAGCAAAACTAAGAAAGTCATGAAAAGTAAAAATTTAATCCAGATCAAACAGTTTTGTATCTATCACGAAATTGAAAACACCTTCATAACCGAACTTAATAATTACGGACTCATTCATATTATTACCCAAGAAAATGATGAATTTCTGGAACCAGAACAGTTGCCAACAATAGAAAAAATGATTCGAATGCATTACGATCTCAAAATTAATTTAGAAGGAATTGATGCCATTGCACATTTATTAAATAAGATTGAAACCTTACAGCAAAATTTAAATACGATACAAAATAAGCTTCGCCTTTACGAAGAAAAAGAAACCGAATAACGATTTATATCACAAAAAAGCTTGAATTTCTGAATTGATTTCAAGCTTTTTTTTATTCCTTTCAGAACCATAATTCTTAAATTGCAGCATCTTTAATTAACCTGAATTTGCTTTTAAAACGTATAGACAAATTCGCAAAAAACTAAAAAAATGAAAAGAGAAAACATCTTAACCGGATCGCCGTGGGAAGACAAAATGGGATATTGCCGTGCCGTAAGAATTGGCAATATTGTAGAAGTTTCTGGAACTGTAGCCATTGTTGACGGTGAAAAAGTAAAAGCTGATGATGCTTATGCTCAAACCTATAACATTCTGGAGCGAGTTGAAAAAGTTTTAGAAGATTTAAATGTGGGTATGAAAGATGTGATTAGAACTAGAATTTTTACTACCAATGTTTCTACTTTTGAAGAAGTAGCAAGAGCACACTCTGCTTTCTTTAAAGATATAAAACCAACAACAGGATTTTATGAAATCAGTAAACTGGTTGCTCCAGAATATCTGGTTGAAATAGAATTTACTGCTGTTGTTCAGTAATTTTTATAGCTACGAATTCACGAATTTTTACTATTTTTTTTCTTTTGCCAGAGATTAATGGATTAAAAATGTTTTTTTTTTATCTTTTAATTCGTGAAAATTCGTGAAATTCGTGGCAAACTTTTAGAATTCATTAATGACTTCCTTAAATCCAAAACATTTTCTGCTTTCTCTTCCAAAATGGATTCTTATCTGTGTCTTAATAGGCATACTTTCAGGTTCTGCATCTGCTTTCTTTTTAGTTTCTTTAGAATGGGTGACACAATTTAGAATTCACCATGACTGGATTATATGGCTTTTGCCTTTCGGCGGATTTCTGGTGGGATTGAGTTATTATTATTGGGGAGAATCAGTTGCAAAAGGAAACAATCTTTTATTGGAAGAATACGAAAATCCTAAAAAAGTTATTCCGTTTAAAATGGCTCCTTTAGTACTTTTAGGAACATTATTGACACATTTATTCGGAGGATCTGCAGGACGAGAAGGAACTGCGGTACAAATGGGAGGTGCAATTGCCGATCAGTTTACAAAATTCTTCAAACTTGATAATTCAGAACGAAAGATTCTGATTATTCTCGGAATCAGTGCCGGTTTCGCTTCTGTTTTTGGAACTCCTCTTGCGGGAGCTATTTTTGCTTTAGAAGTTTTATACTTCAGTAAAATTAATTTTAAAAGCATTTTACTTTCTTTTTTAGTGGCTTATGCGGCCTATTTTACTGTAGAATTCTGGGAAATCAAACATACGCATTACAGTATTCCTGTTGTTCCAGAACTTAGTCTAAATAATATTATTTTCACTCTAATTGTTGGGGTTTTATCTGGATTTGCAGCATTATTATTTTCTAGAAGCACACATTTTTGGGGTTCACTTTTTTCGAAAAACATTAAATATCCTCCGCTTCGTCCTGTAATTGGTGGAGTCGTTTTGGCTATTGCTATTGCCGGTTTCGGATTTACAAAATTCTCTGGATTAGGAGTTCCTGTAATTGTCGATTCTTTTTCGAATCCAAACCAATGGTATGATTTTCTGCTAAAAATTTTATTTACCGGATTCACATTAGGAGCTGGTTTTAAAGGAGGCGAAGTAACGCCGCTATTTTTTGTCGGTGCGACTTTAGGAAGTGCTTTATCGATCGTAATTCCAATGCCTATTGCGCTTTTAGCAGGAATCGGATTTGTTGCTGTTTTCTCAGGCGCAACCCACACTCCTATCGCCTGCACGATTATGGGAATGGAATTATTCGGAATTGCTCCTGGAATATTCATCGCAATTGCCTGTACAATTGCTTATTTTTCTTCTGGTTCTGTTGGAATTTACAAATCACAGATTGTAAAGGGGGCTAAATATAAATTGTATCAAAAGTTTCTTTAATGGAGTTTTCAGTCGCAGTCGCAGTTTACACTCTCAGTTTCAAAATAAAAAAATCCGTCCAAATTCGCGTTTTCGCGATAGCGAATCCGTTTCATCCGCGTACATTCTTTTTAACCCTAAAATATCTGAAAACTGAATCCAAAAATAAGGAGACTTAGTTTTGAGACTGAAAACTGCGACTGAAAACTGAACACTAAAAACTGAACACTAACTACTCCGACTGTCCTCTAAAATTATTTTCAGCATTACATTAAAAAAATGTAAATTCGCACACTATGAAAATACAAGATATTCAAGCGATTCAATTATTACTCGCCACCCCAAAGAAAATTGTCATCATTCCGCACAGAGGACCAGATGGCGATGCAATGGGATCAACGTTAGGTTTATACCATTTTTTAATTAAAAACAATCATCAGGCAACAGTAATTGCTCCGAATGATTTTCCTAATTTTTTAGCTTGGCTTCCAGGATCTGAAACCGTAAAAATATTCGAAAAAGAAACCGAAATCTGCACACAGATTTTAGAAGAAGCTGAAATCATTTTCACACTTGATTTTAATGCTTTTCACCGTACAGGCGAAATGGAGCATACTTTAGCAAAGCTAAAAGCAACTTTCATTATGATCGATCATCATCAAAAACCTGATGATTACGCTACATATACTTATTCTGACACTTCATACGGATCTACTTGTGAGATGGTTTATAACTTTATCACTTTCTTAAACAAAAAAGAAGATATTGATAAAACCATTGCAACTTGTATTTATACAGGCATTCTAACCGATTCTGGTTCTTTCCGTTTCCCTGGCACAACAGGAAATACACATAGAATTATAGCCGAATTAATTGATTTAGGAGTTGAAAACACTCAGATTCCTGTATTACTTTTTGACAATAGCTCTTTCAGCAGATTACAATTATTAGGACGTGCTTTGCAGAACATGAAGATCCTCGAAAATCATAAAACTTCATATACCACGTTAACACAAGAAGAGCTAGATTCTTTTAATTATGTTAAAGGTGATACTGAAGGAATTGTTAATTATGGCTTAAGTATAAAAGATATTGTTTTTACTGCTATTTTTATCGAAAATAAAGACGAAGGGATTATCAAGATTTCATTCCGTTCGCAGGGAGGTTTTGATGTAAATCAGTTTGCGAGAGACCATTTCAACGGTGGCGGACATAGTAATGCAGCTGGCGGAAGATCTGAAGTTTCGATGCAAGAAACAGTTAATAAATTTGAAGATTTAGTAAAAAAACTAAAATTATAATCCAAATCATGAACTACCTAAAACTTAGCATTTACACTTTGCTTTTTACGGTTTTATTAAGCAGCTGTAAGCATCATGAAGAAGCCAGAAGACCCATTTCTAGAGCTTCGGGAACATTCATGAAAAAATCGGCTGACCGAAACAAAAAATTAGTGGCAAATGAAGAAGATGTCATTAAGAAAATAATCAAAAGCAATCCGAAGGTAAAATATTATGCTACTCCAAAAGGCTATTGGTTTTATTACGACGAAAGAAATACAAATGAAACTGCAGCTCCAAGAAAAGGCGATATTGCTTACTTCAATATGGAAGTAAAAGACATAAAAGGCAATGTCATTTATTCTGAATCAGATCTTGGTCCTCAAACTTACTATGTAGACAAACAAGACATTATGATGGGGCTTCGTGACGGAATAAAAAGAATGCATAAAAACGAAACTGTCACGTTTTTATTTCCATCGCATATGGCTTACGGATATCACGGAGATAATAAAAAAATTGGAACAAACGAATCTCTAATCGTTACAATAACGCTTAGAAATTTTGTTCCAGATCCTGCGGCACAAACAGTAAAACCTGCTGCTCAGCCATCAGCCGTAACACCAAAACCTGCAGTTGCAAAACCTGCTGCGCCAGCTAAAAAAGATACATTACATTAACTCAATAAAAACAACATCTTAAAATGAAAAAGAGTATTTTATTATTACTAATAGCCGTAGGCTCATTTTATTCTTGTAAAGATGACCACAGTAATCTTCCTGATGGTTTATATGCCGATATCGAAACAAATAAAGGTCACATCATTGTAGAGCTTGATTACAAAAAAGCACCTATTACAGTGGCTAACTTTGTGACTTTAGCTGAAGGTAAAAACGAGTTTGTAACACACGAACAATTAAAAAAGAAACCTTTTTTTGACGGTTTAAAATTTCACCGAGTAATTGAAAGTTTCATGATTCAAAGCGGTGACCCATTAGGAACTGGTTCTGGAGATACTGGATATAAATTTAAAGACGAATTTTCAGATTTAAAATTTGACAAAGCTGGAGTTTTAGCAATGGCAAATAACGGACCTGGAACAAATAGCAGCCAGTTTTTTATCACTCACGTAGAAACTCCTTGGTTAGACAACCTACATACTATTTTCGGTCATGTGGTAAGCGCAAAAGATCAAGAAGTAGTAAACAAAGTTGTTCAAGGAGACAATATTGTTGCTGTAACTATTATTAGAAATGGTGAAGCGGCGAAAAAATTTGATGCTGTAAAAGTATTCCACGACTATTTTGCTGACATTGCAAAAGAACAACAAAAATATGCTGGAGCTCAAAAAGAAAAAGTAGATTATTACGCTTCTCTAAAACCAAAAGCAACTAAAACTACAAGCGGTTTAGAATATGTAATTACAGAAAAAGGAAGTGGCAAGAAACCTGCTATTGGAAATCAAATTTACATTCACTACGCTGGTTTCCTTGAAAACGGAACTTTATTTGACACTAGCATTGAAGAAGTGGCAAAACCATTCGGGAAATTTGATCCTGCAAGAGCAGCGCAAAATGGCTACCAACCCATTCAATTTCAAGCTGGGAAAAAAGACGGTTTAATTCCTGGTTTTATTGAAGGAGTTGAGCAATTGTCTTATGGAGACAAAGCAGTTCTTTTTATTCCATCTCACTTAGCTTATGGAGCAACTGGTGCTGGAGGTGTAATTCCGCCAAACGCTAATATTATTTTCGAAATCCAGATTTCAGACAAACAGTAATTGAATTAAAGACTTAAAATTTTAAAAGCAATGAAATTTAAATTTCTATTTTTATTTTGCTTAGCAATAGTAAATATACAAGCTCAAACTAAAAAGCCTGCGGCAAAACCAGCAGCGAAACCTACAACTACAGCAGCTGCCGCGTCAAATCCTGGCGACGGGATTTTCGCTACAATATCTACTACAAAAGGAGACATTGTTCTTTCTTTAGAGTATGTAAAAGCACCTGTTACAGTAGCAAACTTTATTACTTTGGCAGAAGGTACAAATCCTAACGTTAAAGCATCTCTTAAAGGAAAACCATTTTACAACGGACTAAAATTCCATAGAGTAATTAACGATTTCATGATTCAGGGTGGTGATCCAGAAGGAAATGGTTCTGGAGGTCCAGGATATTCTTTTAAAGATGAATTTGTAGACGATTTAAAATTCGAAAAAGGCGGTGTTCTTGCTATGGCAAATTCTGGTCCGGCAACAAACGGAAGTCAGTTTTTCATTACACATAAAGATACTCCTTGGTTAAACGGAAAACACACTATTTTTGGCCACGTAGTATCTGGAATGGATAATGTAAATAAAATTGTTCAGGACGATGTAATGACAAAAATTGTTATTACACGCAAAGGTGCTGCTGCAAAGAAATTTGATGCTTTAAAAGTTTTAAGCGATGATGTAAAAAAAGAAGCGGCTAAAAAAGAAGAAGCAAAAAAAGTAATAACTGCAAAAGCAGCTTATTTTAAAGACTTAAAAGCAAAAGCAACTGCAACAGCTTCTGGTTTAAAATATGTAATCACTCAAAAAGGTACTGGCGTTAAAGGTGCTGAAGGTTCTAACATCTATTTTCACTACGCTGGGTATTTTGAAGACGGAAACTTATTTGACAGCAGCATGGCTCCAGTAGCAAAAGTATACGGAAAATATGATGCCAATAGAGATGCGCAAGGCGGATACAAAGCGTTTCCTTTTACAGTTGGTAAAAAAGAGGGAATGATCCCTGGTTTTCTTGAAGCTCTTGATATGATGACAGACGGAGAAAAAGCGACTTTCTTTTTACCTTCAAATTTAGCGTATGGCGAAAAAGGTGCTGGCGGAGTTATCCCTCCAAATGCAACCTTAATTTTTGAAATTGAAACGTATCAAAACCAGCCTAAGTAATTAGAAAAGAGAAGTTTTATTCTTTATAGATATAAAAAGCCATCAGAATTATTCTTGATGGCTTTTCTATTTTTCACTCTTTAACTTTTTAAAGAATTCTTATTTTAAGCCTTTAAAAATCAATTCTGTTACAATTAAATCATTATTTTCAACATAGTACAAGAGAATCCTAAACAAAATAGCTTACCTTTGCCGGCTTAATTTTTTTAAAATAGATAATTTATGACGTCGCAAAATAATGTATTAAAGGGTGTTTTTCTTGTTGCTTTGGGAGCAACTACTTACGGAATGTTGGCTACTTTTGTAAAAATGGCCTATTCTGAAGGATACACAACTGCAGAAGTAACGACCTCACAGTTTATATACGGAATTCTAGGTATTCTTGCCATCAATCTTTTTCAGCGTATTAAAAACAAAAACAAACCTGCCGTAAAAGCATCTCGTAAAAATATTTTCAGTTTAATGTTGGCTGGAACTTCTTTAGGAATGACAAGCTTATTTTATTATTTGGCGGTAAAATACATTCCTGTTTCTATCGGAATCGTTTTATTGATGCAAACGGTTTGGATGGGTGTTTTGCTTGAAATGATTTTAGAAAAAAAACTGCCTTCAAAACAAAAGGTAATTGCGGTATTAATAGTGCTTTTTGGAACTGTTTTAGCCACTAATATTATCAATAATGATATCGAATTAGATTGGAGAGGTTTAGTTTGGGGAATGCTCGCTGCTGCATCTTTTACTACAACTATGTTTACTGCCAATAGTGTAGCAACCGAAATTTCATCTGCTCAAAGAAGTCTTTATATGCTTTTAGGAGGTGCTGTTATTGTATTTTCTTTTGCTTTTGCAACACAAGTTACAGCCTTTAATATGGAAATCTTCCTAAAATGGGGAATTGTATTATCATTATTTGGTACCATAATTCCACCGCTTTTAATGACAGCAGGTTTTCCGTTAACTGGAATCGGACTAGGAAGTATTGTTTCTGCTCTTGAACTGCCCGTTTCTGTATTGATGGCGTATGTTTTATTAAACGAAAAAGTAATCTTTTCTCAATGGGTCGGCATTGTATTGATTATTCTGGCCATAATTATTATGAATGTAAATTTCAAGTCAAAAAAATAGCCCAAAATACATAATTTCAAAAAAAGAAGTCTTGTAATGCAATAATTGTTAATTTTTTTATAAATTCGTGATAAACAATTAAATATCATGATTTTACCTTGGCATTTATATTTAATGGCTTTCCTTTATATTCTTGCTGGACTAAATCATTTTAGAAAACCTGGAATGTACATAAAGATCATTCCGCCCGCATTTAAAAACCCCAAATTAATAAATATTTTAAGTGGTGCCGCTGAGATTATTCTAGGCATCTTTCTAATCCTGCCTTTTACAACACAAATTGCCGCCTGGGGAATTATAATGCTATTAATTGCTGTTTTCCCTGCCAATTTGTACATGTTTCAAAATAAAAAAGCAGGATTTGGTTTACCATTATGGATTTTATTTGTACGTTTGCCCTTACAAATTGTTTTAATTTATTGGGCTTACCAATATACATTCTAACATTAACCATTTAAATTATTTTATTATGAAAAAATTATTTGCAGAGTTTTTTGGAACTTATTGGCTTGTTTTTGGTGGATGCGGAAGCGCAATTTTTGCAGCGGGAATTCCAAATTTAGGAATCGGATTTGCTGGTGTTGCGCTTGCTTTTGGTTTAACGGTACTTACAATGGCCTATGCTGTTGGCCATATTTCTGGCGGTCATTTTAATCCCGCTGTTTCTTTTGGTTTGTGGGCTGGCGGAAGATTCTCTGCAAAAGATCTTATTCCGTATATCATTGCACAATGTGTTGGAGCTGTTGCGGCAGCAGGAACTCTATATACAATAGCTTCTGGAAAAGCTGGTTTTGCAATTGACAGTACAAAAGCGGGAGCCTTTGCATCTAATGGTTTTGGAGCTTTTTCTCCTGATGGCTATTCGCTACAATCTGCTTTCATTGCAGAATTTGTACTTACCTTATTCTTTTTACTAGTGATTTTAGGAGCAACTGATAAATTTGCAAATGGCAGATTTGCAGGAATCGCAATCGGTTTGGCGTTAACTTTAATACACTTAATCAGTATTCCGATTACGAATACTTCTGTAAATCCAGCGAGATCTTTATCTCAAGCCATTTTTGTTGGCGGAGAGCCATTAACTCAGGTTTGGCTGTTTTGGGTTGCCCCTATTCTTGGTGCATTAGCTGCAGGTTTTCTTTATAAAACACTGCTTCAAAATCACGCAGAAGCATAATAACTAAAAAAAGAACTCAACACATCATCAAAAAAATAAAAATATGGAATTTTTATATTTCTTACTTATAGGTGCCATTTCTGGATGGCTAGCGGGTCAAATCTGGAAAGGTGCCGGATTTGGTTTAATTGGCAATATTATTGTCGGAATCATAGGCGGATTCATTGGAGGATGGATCGCTGGAAAACTAGGCATTGGAGGTGGAGGTCTTCTATGGCAGATTCTGATTGCTGTAGGAGGTGCGTGGGTTTTATTATTTATAATCAGCCTCATCAAAAAATAATATCCTAAATAATAATTTCTAAAGAGAAAATCAGATATATTTATATTTGGTTTTCTCTTTTTTATTGGAGTAAAACCGAAAGAAATATTTAATTAATTGAAATATTTATGCATCATGAATGACATTATTAATTATTTTTCTACGATTCCTTCTTCGCATAGAAGTTTGATTTTGGTTGGCGGTATTACTATTTTCTGGCTAATTGAAAACAGTTTTCCTTTGTTTAAAATGCAATATAAAAAATGGCCTCATGCAGGTATCAATTTCTTTTTTACTTTCACTACCATTGTTGTCAATTTTATTCTTGCGTTTATTTTAATACGAACTGCTGCTTGGACAATGGAACATAATTTTGGAATTCTGCAATGGCTTCCAGAAATGCCTATCTGGCTATATACTATAATTGGCTTACTGCTTTTGGACTTAATTGGAGCTTATTTAGCTCATTTGGTAGAACACAAAGTAAAAATTCTTTGGCAGTTTCATCTGGTGCACCATACCGACACTTGGATCGATACCACTACTGCCAATAGACATCATCCTGGAGAAAGTGTAGTCCGTTTTATTTTTACCACTTTAGGCGTTTTAATTATAGGAACTCCCATGTGGATGGTTTTTCTTTATCAATCACTATCAGTTGTTGCTTCGCAATTCAACCATGCCAATATTTCACTTCCAGAAAAATTGGATCTATTCTTAAGTTACTTTATTGTTTCGCCTAATATGCATAAAGTGCATCATCATTATGTGCTGCCTTATACAGATAGCAATTATGGCAATATTTTTTCTATTTGGGACAGGCTTTTTAAAACCTTTACCTACTTACCTAAAGATCAACTTATATATGGTGTAGACACTCATATGCAGTCTGAAGAAAACAATGAATTGAAGAATCTGTTAAAAATTTCATTTCAAAAATCACGATCCTTCAAAAACAGTTAAAATCATTAAAAAAATTGAACTTTACTGAACCAACTTATTATTTTTTTTTTTAATATTGATACAGAAATTGAAAATCAATCTATTAATAATTAACACCCTATTTTGAATTAATTTTCACGAGATGAAAAAGAGTAGCCGCAAAGAATTAACTCCGGAACAAACCGAAAGACTTGTTTCGTTAGCTTTAGAAGAAAGAAATCCATTTGAAATTATAAAGAAAGAATTTGGATTGGCAGAAAAAGAAGTCCTGGACATCATGAAAAAGAAAATGCCTCTTGAAAAATTTGAGATGTGGAAAAAGAAGGCAATTGCAAATAAACCAAAACCAAAACCAGTTAAAATAGATGATTTTGATGAAGATTTGGACGGAAAATATTATATCAAAAATAAATTAGACTAAAATAAAGCTCCTGTTTTTCAGGAGTTTTTTTTTATCTGTAAATATAATGTGATTTTTTAGTAACTTTTCGGTACTTTTTGTGTCAAATACTATAACTAAACATATAAAAATGAAAAAAATACTTTACACCTTAGCTCTAGCGGTAACTTTTTGGAGCTGTAAAACAGGTAGCACTGGAGCCGCGAAAAGCAATATAGTTGAAGTTAATATCAATTTAACCGATGTTAAAGACGACAAAGTTTTAGTAACTGTCACTCCTCCAGCCATTAAGACTGATGAAATTACCTACAGTATTCCTAAAACCGTTCCTGGTACTTATTCAACAGATAATTACGGAAAATATTCAGAAGATTTTAAAGCTTTTGATGCTAAAGGAAATGCTCTTACTGTAAAGAGATTAGGTGATAATTCTTGGTCTATCTCAAACGCAAAGACATTAAAAAGAATTACTTATCTGGTAAACGATACTTTCGATACAGAAAAAGGAACTGGATTTGGAAATGACGATATTTTTTCTCCAGCAGGAACAAACATCGATGCAGGAAAAAATTTCATGGTTAACACTCATGGTTTTGTAGGATATTTTCAAGATAAATTAGACGTTCCGTACAAAGTTACGATCACGCATCCTGAAACACTTTGGGGAGCTACTTCTATGACAGATCAAGATGCTAGCAATACTTCTGATGTGTTTACCACTTCTCGTTATGCTATTTTGGTAGAAAATCCAATTATGTATTCTAAACCTGATTACACTACTTTTAATGTAAACGGAATGGACATCTTAATTGCTGTGTACTCTCCTACCGGAAAATATACTGCAGAGAGCATTACTCCAGAGATGAAAACCATGATGACCGCACAGAAAAACTTTTTAGGAAAAGTAAATTCTACTAAAAAATACACTGTTTTGGTCTATCTCTCAAGCATGGCTAAAGATGATGCTCACGGTTTTGGAGCTTTAGAACACCCAACTGCTACAACTGTAGTTTTACCAGAATCAATGCCAAAAGAAAAATTGGTAGAAACATTAAAAGATGTAGTTTCTCACGAATTCTTCCACATTGTGACTCCATTGACTATTCACTCAAAAGAAATTCAGTATTTTGATTACAATGCACCAAAAATGTCAGAACATTTATGGATGTACGAAGGGGTAACAGAATATTTTGCTAATCTATTTCAAATTAACCAAGGTTTAATTGACGAAGCTGAATTCTATACGCGTATTGCAGACAAGATTGCACAATCTAAACAGTTAGATGATACGATGTCGTTTACTGTAATGAGTAAAAATGTATTGGATCAGCCTTATAAAGATCAATATTTAAATGTTTACCAAAAAGGCGCTTTAATTGGTATGTGTATTGACATTATCATTAGAGAGAAAAGTAATGGAGAAAGAGGTATTTTGGATTTAATGCATAAATTATCTGATGAATATGGGGTTGAAAAACCTTTTAATGACGATGAATTATTCGCAAAAATCACTTCTTTGACTTATCCTGAAGTTGGTGACTTTTTAAATAAATATGTAGCTGGAACTACTCCAATTCCTTACGATTTTTATCTAGCAAAAGTGGGTGTTACAAAAGCAAGCGAGAAAAAGGCTGGAAATCCGTTCATTAAAGGCCAAACTCCTTACATTACTATTGATAAGGCAACAAAAGAAATCGCGGTTCGTCCTGAATCAGAGTCAACTGCATTCTTTAAAAACCTAAACTTAAAAGGTGGCGATAAAATTTTAGCTGTAAACAATAAATCATATAATCTAGATAACATTTATGATTTAATTACAGAAAGTGAAAACTGGAAAGAAAATGATCCTATTACACTTAAAGTAAAACGTGGAACTAAAGAAGAAACCATAAAAGGAACTGTAAAACTGCCATTTGAAGAAACAGAAACTTTTAAAGCTACAGATGCTTCAAAAGAGAAACTTAAAAATGCATGGTTAAAAGGATAATTTCTTTTTAAGACATAAAAAAAAACCGACAAGTGATTGTCGGTTTTTTTTATGTCTTCTAGGTTTGTCAAACTGAGCGAAGTCGAAGTCCCACACTGTGATTCGGCTTGTGTGGCTTCGACTTCGCTCAGCCTGACAAAAATAAGTTTATTTTTTCACTGGAAATTTCCAATCAAACTCATCTTTACTATTGATGATGGCTCCAATTTCAAACTTCACTACCTCATCAAATTCTGTTTGAAGGATAAACCAGTTGTCTTCGTTGAAGTAATTTTCAAAAGTATCAAAAGTTTCTTGATTGAATTTTGTGATTCCTTTTGCAGCAAAATCTTTCTTTACGTCAGCAATTTTTCTTCCGATTAATTTGAATCCGAAAACTTCTAGATCATTGCTTGATGCTACTAAATAACCTAATTTCAAATCTTCTTCCTGATAAAATGTCAATCTGATTTTGTGTGCATTATAAACAAAAATCACATTGTCGTCTTCGTCTTTATAGTTTTTATCAGGTTTTCCTAAAGCTGCTGTTACATCATTCTGCTTCATTCCGAAAAGCAGTTTCTCTATTCCTGATTTTAAATTGATCTTCATATCGATTGTCTTTATTTGAAGTGCAAATTTCGTGAAGTTTTTTGTTGTTTAGCCACGAATTACACAAATTTTCACGAATTAATTATTCTAACAAAACCTAACAGGTTTTAAAAACCTGTTAGGTTTATGTATAGATTTAGATTCTAAAGGTCAAAAAAACTTAGTACCTTAGAATCTTAGAATCTCAGCACCTATCATTTAATAACTCTTTTTATTAGGTTTGTTGCTCATATAAAACGTAATTTTTCCGCCATTGACAACATCAGAATGTTTTAAAAATGGTTTATCTAATTGTTTTCCGTTCAGCAACACTTTACTCACAAATACGTTTTTATCAGATTGGTTTACGGTTTCAACTTCAAAAGTTTTTCCGTTTTCTAAATTTAAAATAGCATTTTTAAGCAACGGACTTCCTAATGCATATTCATCAGAGCCTGGAGCAACTGGATAAAATCCTAAACTGCTAAAAATATACCAAGCACTCATTTGTCCGAAATCATCATTTCCGCCTAAACCGTCGGCTCCATTTCTGTACATTTTTTTCAAGATCATTCTAATTTTATCTTGCGCTTTCCACGGAGCATCGGTCCAATTGTACAAATATACAACGTGATGCGAAGGCTCATTTCCGTGCACATAATTTCCGATAATTCCGTCTCTGGTAATATCTTCTGTACTTTCAAAATATTTGTCTGGAAGATGCATATTAAATAACGAATCTAAACGGATTTTAAACTGCTCGTTTCCACCCATTAATTTAATCATATCGGCAGGATCTTGCGGAACATATAAACTGTAATTCCAAGAATTTCCTTCAATAAAGCCTTGCCCGTGTGTATCTAATGGATCAAATTCTTTCTTGAAAGTTCCATCATTTAATTTCGGACGCATGAAACCCGTTTTCTCGTCATAAACATTTTTATAGTTTTTCGATCTAGTAATGAATTCATTATAAATATCTGTTTTTCCTAATTTCTTAGCTGCCTGTGCAATTGCCCAATCGTCATAAGCATATTCTAAAGTTTTAGAAACCGAAGCACCGTTTTTATCTTCTGGAACATATCCTTTATTCATGTAAAATTCCAAACCATCGTAATACGGCACTTTTGCAGTATTTACACAAGCTTGAAGCGCTTTTTCGGCATCAAAACTAATATTGCCTTTTACAATTGCGTCTGCCACAACCGAAACCGAATGATATCCAATCATACACCAGTTTTCATTGGCATAATGCGACCAAATTGGAAGCATTTTATGAACACTTTGATCTGAATGTGCCAACATAGAACTTACCATATCGGCGTTTCTTTTTGGCTGCACAATATTAAATAACGGATGCAAAGCACGATACGTATCCCAAAGTGAATAACTGGTATAATTGGTAAAATTCTCCGCTTTATGCACATTCATATCTAGCCCCTTATAATTTTTATCTAAATCCACGTATTCTGTTGGTCCCAAAAATGCATGATACATTGCGGTATAAAAATTAACCAAATCTTCTTTTTGAATGGTTTCTACTTGAACTTTATTCAATTCGTTATTCCAAACCTCTTGACTTTGTTTTTTCACTTTTTCGAAATCCCAATCTGGAACTTCTTTTTTCATATTTTCTAATGCACCGGCAGAACTTACAGGAGATAGTGCCATTTTGATTTTAATTTTCTCGCCTTCATTCGTATCAAAATCAAAAAATAATTTTAGGTTCTGACCTGCCATTTCTGGAAAGTTTTTTGTTTGATCGAATCTTCCCCAAAAACCTCTATAAACGCTTTTTTCATGAGCAGCTTGTCCGTAACTTTTAATTGGTTTACTGAAAGACATTGCAAAATAAACCGTTCTAGTTCTCGCCCATCCGTTTGTTTGGCGATATCCCGTTATTAAAGTGTCATTTTCTACACGAACAAATGTCCAAACATTCTTTTTATCGTAGTTGTAAATTCCTGAAGTCAGATCTAAAATGATATGTGCTTCATTAGATTTTGGAAAAGTGTATTGATGCATTCCAACGCGCGTTGTCGCTGTCAATTCTGCTTTTATTTTATGATCTTCCAGAAAAACACTGTAATATGCCGGTTCTGCTTTTTCTGTCGAATGTGAAAATGCAGATCTATAACCAGACAACGGTTTTGATGCTACACCAGGATTCAATTGCAGTTTGCCAGTTGTTGGCATAATTAAGAAATCGCCTAAATCGGAATGTCCCGTTCCGCTGAAATGGGTATGGCTGAAACCTACAATCGTCTTATCTTCATACTGATAGCCAGCGCAGTATTTATAAACTTCTCCGTTGTATTTTCCGTTTAAACTGTAAGCAATAGTATCGGTTTCTGGGCTTAATTGCACGCTCCCAAAAGGAACTGTTGCACCTGGATAAGTATGTCCCATTTTTGCTGTTCCAATCATTGGATCAACATATTGAATTAAATTTCGTTTTTCGGTTGCTTTCTTTTGCCCTGTTATATTATTCGAAAAAGAGAATATTAAAACCGATATTCCTAGAAGAATTTTTTTGGAGTTTCTTATAATCATTTAGAATTGTCTTTTATTGCTTTTTGAATGTAGAAAAATACAACAAAATGTAGTTTTAAAAAAATATATACTTACACTAAAAAAATATTAAAAAAAACAAGATTTTTCTTTCGTTTAATTTCTAAATATCTTTGCATAAAAAAAATGAAATTTAAAGTAAATCTAAACCCTGAAATGTTTGACTTTCAAAATTTGCAAAATGAAAGACAAATAATAGAAAAACGCCTTTTTGAAATAACAAAAAGCTGTAATTTCATCAAAGAATTACCTGATTGGACAATTGAAATTAATATACAATTAGGAAAAGGAATTTGGGCTGGAATTTATAAAAAAGGAATTACAACATCATCAATGTTACTTAGAAGTCATACATTGTTTTTACCTATACCATCTAATAAAGAAACTGAATGGGGCGTTAATGAAAAGAAATATGTAAAACAGCCATCAAGGGATTCTAGTAAATTTAAAACTTCGGATGCCAGTTTTTCTAAATACAATAATGCCAGCGACTATATTATAGAAGAATCTTTTTTATTAATTAATGAGCTTTTAAAAATAGGTATAAAATTGCAAAATATAGATATTAAAATTTAGGCTAATAATTAAAACTAAGTTCTATTAAATATCTTTGATATACTAAAAGTATACCACTAAATATGAAAAAATATATTTTAATTCTTCTTTCCTTTTATTCGACATTTGTTTTTTCTCAAAAAGTAGAAAGCTATAAATTGACCAAACAAGAAATTTCAGAAAGAGAGCTTGAAAACGTTACTGATTTTCCTATTTATAAAGCATTTGAATTTAGCGATAAAGGCGGTGTTTACGAATTGGTTTTAGGCGAAAATCAGAAAACAGTTTCTAAAAAAGACACTTTAAATACCAAAATACAAGCCATTTGCGTAGTCAATGATCACGGCGGATTTCTAGAAAAATGGCGAATTAATGATTTGCTTGAAAATACTATTCCGAAAGAAATAAACATTTGGTTCTGGACAAAATATTGCAGCACAAAAGATATTGATGGCGACGGTTATATTGAACCTATTATTGTTTATGGAACTCGCAATGAAGATGGCTATGTAAGACGCGTAAAAATTATTACGGTTTATAAAAACAAAAAATATGTCATCCGCGCGGTTGAATGCGATTTAGATGATTGCAGAAGTTTTGAAAAAGATCAAAATTGGAATACGCTTCCGCAGAAAATAAAAACGTACATCAATCAGTTGACAGAAAAAATGAGAAAAGAACAGGATTTGCTTTTGAAAAATGGATAGGGTTAAGAAATTCCAATTTTTTAAATTCCAAATTCCAAAACTTTGTGGAAAAACTTGGAACCTTAAACTTGAAACTTTAAACAAAAAACTACTCATTCATTTCATCGTAACGTTCTGGAACTTGTGGGTCGTAAAGTGGACATTTGAATTCTTCCATGATATCTACCAATTTATTCATGGTTTTTCCTTCCGTTCCGTAGCAGTCAATCTTTATGCTTTGGGGTGTAGTAACAACTTGAAACGCACCTTTTCCTTTTGGGTTTTTCCAGCTGTTTTCATCCACTCTTTCCCATTCAGAAAAGACTGAATTTATTCTATTTACGATTACTTCAACTTGAAGTTCAGCCAGACCTTCCACTTCTTGTTTTTCAACAAGAGCTTCATAAACTTCCTGATTGTTCAGGTAGATTTCGTCTAGATATTTCCAAAAAAGTAATTCGTACATAGTTAAATATTTTTAAACCATATAAGTGATATAAGAAAATATAAATTCTTTCTGAGTGAAATCGAAAGCTGTCAAATCAAAATAGGACTTCGACTTCCCTCAGCCTGACAATCAAATCTGCCAGTTTAAAATGAACTTATATCACTTATATGGTTAATTTATTTTAATAATTGAATGTTCCGTATTCGCTTGTAATAGTAAGCTTTTTAGCATCTGAAGCTTCTACTCTACCTACAATTTGCGCATCAACATTGAATGATTTCGAAATTTCGATAATATCTTGTGCAATACTTTCTGGAACGTAAAGCTCCATTCTGTGACCGCAATTGAAAACCTGGTACATTTCTTTCCAATCTGTTTTTGATTGTTCTTGAATTAATTTGAACAATGGTGGCACTGGAAATAAATTGTATTTTATAACGTGTAAATCTTTTACAAAATGTAAAATTTTAGTTTGCGCTCCTCCACTGCAATGCACCATTCCGTGAATATCATTTGGAGTGTATTTGTCTAAAATTTTCTTGATAATTGGTGCGTATGTTCTAGTTGGAGAAAGCACTAACTGCCCCGCATTGATCGGGCTGTTTTCAACTTCATCTGTTAAATTAACCTGTCCAGAATAAATCAATTCTTCTGGAACTGCAGCATCGTAGCTTTCTGGATATTTTTTAGCCAAATATTTTCCAAAAACGTCATGACGTGCAGAAGTTAATCCGTTACTTCCCATTCCGCCATTATAGCTTTTCTCGTAAGTTGCTTGTCCGAAAGAAGCCAAACCAACAATTACGTCTCCCGCTTTAATTTTTGCGTTGTCTACAACATCACTGCGTTTCATACGAGCTGTTACGGTAGAGTCTACAATAATAGTACGAACTACATCTCCAACATCGGCAGTTTCTCCTCCTGTTGAATGAATGGTAACTCCGAATGATTTTAATTCGTTGATTAATTCTTCTGTTCCGTTGATGATTGCAGAAATTACCTCAGCTGGAATCAGGTTTTTGTTTCTTCCAATTGTTGAAGAAAGCAAAATATTATCTGTTGCACCAACACACAATAAATCATCAATATTCATGATTAGGGCATCTTGAGCGATTCCTTTCCAAACCGAAAGATCTCCAGTTTCTTTCCAGTACATGTATGCCAAAGACGACTTTGTACCTGCTCCGTCAGCATGCATAATAAGACAATGCTCATCGTCCTGAGTTAAATAATCAGGAACAATTTTACAGAATGCTTGCGGAAATAAACCTTTGTCAATATTTTTTATAGCGTTATGTACGTCTTCTTTTGATGCCGAAACACCTCTTTGTGCATATCTTTTGCTAGAATCTGAACTCATGAAAATTAGTTTGTGTTGATGTGCAGCAAAGATAATCCCTTTTTTTAATTCTTTGCCTTATTCGATTATTTGATTGATAAAAAAATCGGCAGAATTATATATTCTGCCGATCTCCCGAAATAAAATTGGTTATTAAAGCTTGGTTTATTATTTTTTATTTCCAATCGGGCATTGAGGTTCCTGTGAACAAGGTAGTTCTTGAATTCGCAACTCCAATACCGCATTTCACGACGTTTTTTACAGAGATGCCATCATTTGAAGTATTTAGAAAAATTAATTCTGCTTCATTAGGAGAGTATCGAACATCTAAATCATTTGTTCCTGCTATTTTTTCTGTAGCCAATTGATATGAATTTCCAAGAATAAAACTGTATTCGAAAATTTTAGAATCCAACTGACGATAATTTGAACTCTCAAATCCTGAAACATCTTTTGTGTAAACTAATTTTAGACCTGAAACAGAAAAATTCAAACCACTAACGGCACCTGGCTCTCCTGCCAACACAGGTGTGACAATTACACCCGACGGATTTATAACGTAAATTTCCACATTATATCCATTTATATCATTCACTTTTAAGGCTATTTTGCTTCCATCTGCACTCCAGTCGCATTCTGAAATAAATTTACCATTTGGAGTCTGAAAGATTTTTGTTAATCCGCTGCCGTCGCTTTTTATTCGGTATAATTTATCAAAATTTGGATAGATAAATTCGCTTCCTGATGCATTCCAAGAATAACCTAAATAATCGGCATTAAATCCTGCAATAGAAACCGAACTTGTCACCTTTTTAATATCGGTTCCGTCAAAATTCATAGTATAAATATCATTTTGCGAACCGCTTGTTCCTATAAAAGCAATTTTTTGAGCCTGATTATTTCGTCTAGGACGCCAGCTATTTTTTTCTGAACTTGTCAATTGGTATTGTTTGCCAGCATCATCTGCAGTAAAAATTACATTATTGCCACTGATACTTTTCACAAATAAATGCCTTGTTGCAGGAAATGCTATTGTAGAAAAGGTGCTGATAGTACTTAATACAGGCGTATTTACTCCATCATTTACTGTAACTTGCCAATAATATTTAGTTCCATAAATCAGATCTGTGACTGTCAATTTTTTATCTTTCACATCATTAAAAACAGCCACATCGCTATTTTTATCATTTCTAAGCGTTATAGTATAGGTCATTGCATCATTATCTGGATCTGTAACAGTCCAGGTTAAATCTAAATTTACGAGTTGGTTTATACTATTATCGGCAGGAACTGTTAAGACAGGAACTGTTGGCGGTTTATTATTTGCCGTAGATTTATTTAATTCAAAAACAATTTCTGAGGTATTATTTGCTGTCACGTTGACTGATTCAAATTTTGCTGTAAAGCCATCTTTTTGAGCCTGAAAAGAATATTCACCAACTTTTACATTCGAAACAGTAAACTTTCCTTCGGCGTCTGTAAAAACTGTACTAGTTGTTGGGCTAGACATTATTTTTACATTTTCCATCGGCACAAAAGTTTCGCTGTTAACGACTTTTCCGGTAACGGTTCCATAATCAGATGATCCAATTTTTTCTTCACTACAAGAAATAAAAACCACTAAAAAAATTGCACTTATTATTTTGTATAAATTCTTCATGATTAGCTTGCTTTAAGATTTAAACGTGTGTCTTCTATTTTCGAAATTTCTAACCTATTACTTCTTCTTTTTGCCGAAATAAAACGTTAGTCCTAACCCAAATTTATAATAGTAATCATCACGTGTTCCTGCTACGATATAATCAAGATTGTCACTGAAATTGATATTCTGCTCAGCAAATAATTTTATTCCTATGCGATCTGATGCCATATATTCTAAACCCGCACCGTATTGAAATTTTCCGTACGTGTTTTCAAATTTCCTATTCATACCATATCCTCCTCCAGCATATAAATATGGAGTAAAACGATCTTTTGGGAGAATAATCCATTCCATATTAAGATCATAGGTAATGTAGCCGACATCCAATAAATTTTTGTTAGCGAGGTTTACAACATTGGTAGAAGCACTTACTGTAAAACTTGGAGTAAGCATCCATTTTAAAGCTCCACGTCCAAAAGGTCGTAATAGCGGATCTCGGTAATCTCCATCCATTAAAGTAGTACCGCCAGAAAGTTCTATGGCAAATTTACTTCTTCTATTTTCAAGCACTCTGTCATACAAACCAGTTACATCGGCAGTTTTGGTTTCTTCTGCGTATGCTTTCAGTAAATTATCAACTTCCCATTTTGGAGCATCGGCTTCCCAGACATTATCTTTTATTCCTTCTAATACTAAAGATTCAACAGCTTTTTCTATAGCTTCTGTAACAGCCATATGCACTGGTTCGTTGGTAGTATATCCCGTTTCTACTTCTAGAAGTCTTTTAAAATTGACATATCTAAAAAGGCTCTCATCGATTGCTTGCGACAAGATCGTTTTTGAAATATAAACAGATTTTAAAATTTTACCGTTTGATGTAGAAATCATTCTAAGATAAATCGTTACACGGTCTTGACGGTATTTTACAGATGCTCCTGCACCAAAATATCTCGCACCAAATCCGCCCGTAATAATATTAGAATCATAAGAAACAATTCCTCCTTCTAATAAAACACCCGCATACAATAAAGGAGTTAGTTGCGGTTCATTCGGATCAGCATTTTTTATATATTCTTGACGAGTAGCACGAATAAGATTTCGCTCCTGCAATAGATTTCCAATATTTTCACGCTCAATTGGTATAAACCATTTTGAGTCCTCCAGCGCTTTTATCAAAATAGAAGTGGCTCCTTGGGTCACAGCTGTACTAAAACTGCTTCCATTTTCCTGAGGCTTATATTGTCCCGTTTGGTCTCTAAATTTATAGACCCCAACCACAACTTGTTCCTTAGGTTTTGGCAAATCTTTTAGTAATGATGTTGCAGGCGTTCCCTCTCCCAAAACAGCTTTTTGAACTCCAGTGGGTTGATTATAGTAAGCGCCGCAGCCATTAAGAAGAAATCCAAATAAAATAAATAGGTAGTGATGTAATCGCATGTTATTGATTTGGGATGATTACTTGTGTTTGCTCTCCTGTATTGGTATCCAAAATATTAAGTGTTAATCCATCTGATGACGGAAAAACATCTACCGAATAACTCCCAAAAGTATAAGAGCCTTCTTTTATACCATCTGTACCAAATTGCTGTTTGTAAAGCTGGCTAGAGATCTGACTTAACAATTGCGAATTTAAATTGGTTTTAAATCGTTCTAAATCAGTTTGTGTTGTAGGAACTGCTGTCTTATCTTTTTGCTTATTCTGTGCTTCTGCACTGCTTAAAAGCCATTGATAATTAAAGGTGTCTCCTCCAAAAGCCGGATTGACTGGTTTATAAACTAATGCCTGAGCATTTATAAACGGAGAAATGCAGAGTACTACTGCGAAGGTTAAAATAAATTTCATAGCGCTAATAATAAAATTAATACTGAGTGAAATATTTGCGTTCTTTTTCTTTTTCTTTCAAATAAGTAAAGGTTGCGTTTACAGCTTCTTCTGCAACCGCATCTAAAAATTCGTCGTCTGGCCTAATTAGAAAATTATAAATAACTTCATTATCTATTACTATAGATATTGCAGTATTTCTGGCAAAACTATATTCTTCACCTATTGTTACTATTTTTTCGGCGTTTATCCCTATTTCATTGTATTTGTAATAATACCTATCGTAAAAATCTTTTCCTGCTTTTGTTTTAGTATCATCTGTGATAATACCTCTTAAAACAAACCCATCAGTAGGAAGGACTATTACATTATCTTTTTTTTTTCACCTAATACCACACGATCTTTTGCGACAATTTGTTTGTCTTCATCATAAAACAATAGTAAAACAATTACTTCGTCATCTGTGGCCAAATTAATTTGAGAGGTGGATAGTTTCTGAATCTCGTTGGGCTGTAAGGTAAAAACACCAACTTGCTCATTATTAGATTGATTATTACTTTTATCATTATTTTTTATAACAGACAAGCGATAAGCGGCACTTCGAATAACATCTGTTAAGTTCTCTGCAGTACCTGTAATTTTTACGCTGTTCTCTACTTTCTCTATTTCAATTTTTGCTTTTATCTTATCCTGCGGAACTTGCCCGTAGGCTAAAACTGCAAAAAGCATTAAAAAGATTGTAATATATCTGTTGATAAAATGCATGTTATTTTAATTATTTATAAGAATAATTGAGGCTCCATTTCCTGTCTGTGTAATTTTCATGTTTTTGGACAGTGAATTGGTTCCAATGTTTTGAATGCTTTGATTATCTCCTTTTTGGATCATTTCCATATTTACATTGTAATTAGTGTGCAATGTAAAATCAGTAATCTTATTATTGTCTCCTTGCTGAACAACACTTTGAGTAATTGTTTTAGCATTTTTATTTAACAATAATGCGTTGCTGTCGCCATTTTGATCTATAGCAACTTTTGTATCGTTAGATTTTAAGACTGCATAAACTGTGTTAAAATCTCCGATCTGCTGAATTTGCACACCAGATGGAATTCTAAAATTCAATTCGTTTTTTTCTTTTTTATTCAAATTAGAAACAATACTAAATGCTTTCTCTTTTGAATTAAAAAGAGATGAACTATAATTTTTAAATTCTGAATTATCTGCTTTTTCCTGAGCATAAAACACAGGGCAATAAAAGATCAAAAGTATTATGTATAAAATGAAAGCTTTCATCATTTAATAATTTAGATTAAAAAATGTGATAACCGTTTTACGGCTATCACATTTTGTTTTTACTCTTACATTCCTGATTGAGTAACAGTAATGGTATTCAAGTTACCTTGTGAAAATGCAACACTGCTATGAGAAGCACCAGTTTGAGTTACAGTTGCAGTATTGTTGTTACCAATTTGCAAAGTGCTTTCTTTCAATTTAGTACCATCTTGAGATGTAGTAGCTTTGTTTTCATTACCATATTGATAGTGGTATGATTTGTTACCATCTGCTACAGAAGTTCCAGCTGGAGCTTTTTGTGTCTGCCATGATTTGTTTTTAACCCCTCCTTGAGTAGCATAAGCGTAGTTACCATCTCCGTTTTGAGTTTGAGTAGCTTCATTAGTGTTATGAGGAGCAAATGGCACACTCACAGCATTAACAGCTGCCAATTGAGCTGCATTGAAAGGAGCTCCAGTTGGTTTTTCGTTTCCTGTTGTACCTTGATCAATAATAGCTTCGTTGTTTTTTCCTGTTTGTGTTTGAGTTGCTTTATCAAATCCGCCTAAAGCTGATGCTGGTGGAGCGATCTGATCTTGCCAAATTGTTGCTTTATTCCAGTCTCCTGTTTGAGTTTGGTAAGCTTTGTTGTCATGGTTACTTTGAGAAGCAAATGCAGTATTATTATTTCCTTTTTGTTTTACATCAGCTGCATTATTTTTTGCATTATAAACTCCTGGCTGAATTCCTTGATAAACTTCAGATTTGTTCGAATCTCCTAATTGGTCAATTTTAGAATCATTCGTTTGACCATTTTGATTTACAATACCTGTGTCAGAATTTCCAACCTGGTTTACTGATGAAGTGTTTCCCTGAGCAATTGCTGCTACACCTACAAACAGCATCGCGGAGATGCTTAAAATTACTTTTTTCATAATAAATATATTTAATTGGTTATTAATACAAATTATTATGTAGGTACTTGCAGGTTTACAATTTGGGGGGCAACTTGAAGGGGGCTTCAGAACATCATTTGAAATAGATTTTTAATCTTATTTTCTCAACTTCACGACCAAAATTAGAAAACTTTCTGTAAAATTGGTTCACGTATAAATACCTATTTTACAACATATTAACCTCTTTTCGATGAACTGTAATACTATCTCGATGAACTGCCCAAATGCGCAAAAATTTTCATAGGAAAAAAGATACTTATTACAATTTCTTTACCTTTAAGGGGGTATAAGTAGCAAAAAAGTTCTTCACAAACCTTTTTTTTAGTATAATCTCAAAAAAAAGCCTGTCTTTTTGAGACAGGCTTTAACAAATTGTTATAATATAATTACTTGGTAAACAATAATTCTCTGTATTTGGTCAATGTCCAGCTTTCGTCATCTACTAATAATTCTAATTTATCGCAGTGATTCCGAATTTCATCAAAATAAGGTTTTACGTTATTGCAATACGCTTCTGCCATTTTTTGAGCATCGGTCAATTGATTGGCTTTTTTTCTTTCATTGGTCATAGCCAATACTTTAGAATTGATTCCTTCAATGTGACCCGAAATTTCTTTAATTAAAACAATCTGTTCTTTGGCTAAAGCCTCAAACTCCTTTGCAAAAATTTCTTTCAACCCTTTTACATTATCAATTAAAGTATTTTGGTAACGAATTGCTGTCGGAATTACATGATTTCTCGCAATGTCTCCTAAAACTCTTCCTTCAATTTGGATTTTTTTAGTGTATTCTTCCAATTCGATTTCGTAACGAGCTTCAGCTTCTACGTGATTAAAGATTCCTAATTGTTCAAATAACTCTAAAGCTTGTTTAGAAACCTTTGCTTTAATAGCTTCTGGAGTAGTTTTAAAGTTGCTCAAACCTCTTTTAGCCGCTTCTTTTTCCCAAGCTTCACTATAACCGTCTCCTTCAAAAAGGATTTTTTTAGATTGTTTGATGTATTCTCTTAAGACATTAAAGATCGCATCGTCTTTTTTCATGTCTTTATTTTCAATCAAGTTCTCTACTTCATTTTTAAAATCAATTAACTGTTTTGCTACAATCGCATTCAGAGTTGTCATCGCATTTGAACAGTTTGAATTAGATCCAACAGCTCTAAACTCAAATTTATTTCCAGTGAAAGCAAAAGGTGAAGTTCTATTTCTGTCTGTATTGTCTAATAGTACGTCTGGAATTTTACCAACAACATTCAATTTCAAATCTGTTTTTTCTTCTGGCGAAAGTTTTCCTGTTGTTACGCTTTCTAATTCAGATAAAACCTTAGTTAATTGAGCCCCAATAAATACAGACATAATTGCTGGCGGCGCTTCATTTGCTCCTAACCTATGGTCATTACTTGCTGTTGCGATAGAGGCTCTTAATAAAGTTTCGTTGTCGTTTACTGCTTTTATCGTATTAATAAAGAAAGTCAAAAACTGTAAATTGCTCATTGGCGTTTTACTCGGACTCAACAAGTTAACTCCTGTATCTGTGGCCAGCGACCAGTTATTGTGTTTTCCAGAACCGTTTACTCCTTTAAATGGTTTTTCGTGAAATAACACTTTAAAGTCATGACGCTCTGCAACTCTCTGCATCACATCCATTAATAAAGAGTTGTGGTCAACCGCTAAATTCGTTTCTTCAAAAATCGGTGCTAACTCAAACTGATTTGGCGCTACTTCGTTATGGCGTGTTTTTACCGGAATACCCAATAACATACATTCTTGCTCTAAATCTCTCATATAAGTAAGAGCACGAGTTGGGATAGATCCGAAATAGTGATCGTCTAACTGCTGGCCTTTTGCAGAAGTATGGCCTAACAAAGTTCTTCCCGTCATCATTAAGTCAGGGCGAGAATTTGCCAGCGCTTTATCAATCAAGAAATATTCCTGCTCCCATCCTAATGTTGCAGTTACCTTTTTTACGTTTTTGTCAAAGTATTTACAAACCTCTGTTGCAGCTTCGTCAATTGCAGACAATGCTCTTAATAAAGGTATTTTATTATCTAAAGCTTCACCTGTGTAAGCTATAAATACGGTTGGAATACATAAAGTTGTACCATATATAAAAGCTGGAGAAGTCGGATCCCAAGCAGTATATCCTCTTGCTTCAAAAGTATTTCTGATTCCGCCATTCGGGAAACTAGATGCATCTGGCTCTTGCTGCACTAATTGTGCTCCTCCAAATTTTTCTACAGGGTCGCTTCCGTCATAAGAAGTTTCAAAAAAAGCATCGTGTTTTTCTGCTGTTGTTCCAGTAAGAGGCTGAAACCAATGCGTATAATGAGTCACTCCTTTAGAAAGAGCCCATTCTTTCATTCCCATAGCAATATAATCTGCTAATTTTCTGTCGATTTTAGTTCCGTGCTGGATGGCATCTCTTACTCCTTTAAATGCATCTGAAGTTAAAAATTGCTTCATTGCCTTTTCATTAAACACATTTGCACCAAAAAGATTTGATTTTCGGCCAATTTCTTCAAAATGTACCGGCTTTCTGTTAGAAGCTTGTTGTAAAGCTTGGAAACGTAATGTTGACATGGTATGTATATTTTAAATTCGTACTAATTTTCATTAAAAAAAGAAGCAACAAATATAAACAATAAATAAGCCTGTTTAGAATATAAATTATAGATTTTTAGTCAATGATTTTTCAACATAAAACGCTTTTTTCGAAGAATAATGAATTCAAATCGTAGAAATATAACAAAACTGTACGGTATTATTGATTAAATAAACATTTTTTCATAATTTATTAACTCATAAATTCAAAAATGAGCCGTAATTATTACGAATTTATTTTTTTAAGCTTACTAAAATTGCTTTTTTTAAAATATACCCCTCACAAAATTGCGCTTATCCAAAAAATTATACTTCGCAAAACAAAATAGCCCCCTAATTTTTAGGACTAAAAAAATAAATCTATATTTGACCCAACGAAAAAAAACAAAAAAATTAATTTATATTATTATGGCTAAAATTAAGTTAGAGTACATTTGGTTAGATGGATATGAACCAACTCAAAATCTTAGAAGTAAAACTAAAGTTGAAGAACACGAAAACTTCAAAGGAACATTAGAAGAACTTGGAAACTGGTCATTTGATGGTTCGTCAACTAAACAAGCTGAAGGTGGTTCTTCTGACTGTCTTTTAGTTCCTGTTGCAATTTATCCAGATCCAACTCGTATCAATGGATGGTTAGTTATGTCTGAAGTTATGTACGCAGACGGAACTCCACACCCTTCTAACGGTAGAGCTACAATTGATGATGATAATGATGATTTTTGGTTTGGTTTCGAACAAGAGTATTTCATTATGGATACTAAAACTCAACTTCCACTTGGTTTCCCTGTTGGAGGATACCCTGCTCCACAAGGGATGTACTACTGTTCAGTAGGTGGAAAAAATACACACGGAAGAAAATTAGTTGAAGAGCATGCTGATTTATGTATCGCTGCTGGAATCAACTTTGAAGGAATCAACCAAGAGGTTGCTTGCGGACAATGGGAATTCCAATTATTTGCTAAAGGTGCTAAAAAAGCTGGAGATGAAATCTGGGTTGCTCGTTACCTATTAGACCGTTTGACTGAGAAATATGGTTACTATATTGAATATCACCCAAAACCTCTAGGAGATACAGACTGGAACGGTTCTGGAATGCATGCTAACTTCTCTAACGAAGTATTAAGAACATGTGGAGACCAAGCAACTTACGAAAGAATCTGCGAAGCTTTCCGTCCTGTTACTGCTGAGCACATCGCAGTTTACGGAGCTTACAACGACCAACGTTTAACTGGTAAACACGAAACGGCTTCTATTCACGATTTCTCTTATGGAGTTTCAGACAGAGGATGTTCTATCAGAATTCCTTTAATGACTGTTCAAAAAGGATGGAAAGGATGGTTGGAAGACAGAAGACCAGCTTCAAACGGAGACCCTTACAAAATTGCTGCTAGAATTATCAAAACTGTTAAATCAGCACTATAATTTTAAGCTTAAATTATATTCTAAAAATGCCAGCATTATTTGCTGGCATTTTTTTTTATACTAAACCCGAGAGCTTTAAATCATAAGTTATCTGCCAACTTTGTCAAAGTTTTAAACTTTGACAAAGTTTCAACATCACCTATTTTCACTCTTAAACCTCATAACTTTATAACACTTAACATTTTACAAATAACAAATATTACTTAATTTTAAGGTTAATTTAATTTTTAAATTAATTAAGTTAAACATCAAAACTTATCTTTGTAAATCATTAAAAAAATTATTATGATAGTCTGGTCACTCTTTTTACTTGCTGTAGTTTTTATTCTTGCTTTAGATTTAGGTGTCTTCAACAAAACACCCCATATTATTAGCACAAAAGAAGCCAGCAAATGGACCTTGGTTTGGGTTACTTTATCATTCCTGTTTTCAGGAGTAATTTATTGGCTATACACCACTGACTATATCGACAATCCAGATAATCTCAAACCTGCTGTTGCTTCAATGAAGTTTATTACCGGTTATTTAATCGAGCTTTCTTTGAGTGTCGATAATATCTTTGTTATTGCTATTATTTTTGCTTCTTTTAAAATTCCACAAAAATATCAGCACCGTGTTTTATTCTGGGGAATCTTAGGCGCTATTGTTTTCCGCGGATTAATGATTTTCTTCGGAGTTATGCTGATCAATAAATTTGCTTGGACAACGTATGTCTTTGGAGTTTTCTTAATATTTACCGCAATAAAAATGCTTTTTTCTGGAGAAGAAGAAGATTTTCATCCAAAAGATTCTTTTATCTATAAAGCTTTAGGTAAAGTTATGCCGATTACAGCAGAAACAGATGGCGAGAAATTTTTCATTTCGACCAAAACGGCAAAAAAAGCAGCTACTCCACTATTTGTAGCTTTAATTGTTATTGAAGTAATGGACGTTTTATTTGCCGTAGACAGTGTCCCTGCAATTCTGGCTATTACCAAAGATCCTTTTTTAGTATTCAGTTCGAACATTTTTGCTATTCTTGGATTACGTTCTATGTACTTTTTCTTAGCAAATATGTTAGCAAAATTCAGTTATTTAGAATACAGCTTAGTAGCAATTTTAGCTTTTGTTGGATTAAAAATGCTTTTACACGATTTCTTCCACGTTCCAGAATGGGCTTCTTTAGGATTTATCGCCTTATCTCTTCTAGTAGGAATTTTAGTTTCTCTTAAATTCGGACCAGAAAAAGTTTTAAATGATTCGTCAAGCGAAGAATAATTAGTTTTAAAACATATATTCATAAAAAAAAGGAAATCTTAGGATTTCCTTTTTTGTTTCTAAATCAATTTTAAAATTAATTTACTTGTTTAACATTACTATCATCAATGTTATATTTTTTAATTACAGCATAATAATCTGAATAATCTGGCTTATTAACAGATTTATTAGTGTTTACAGGATCATTACCCGGTACAACTACTATACGGAATTTTTGTCCAGTTCTTAAATCAGCTGGCACTTCATTTAATTCAAAACCTTGAAGATAAAGTTCATAATCAACTAGAGTAAAATTAAATTTGTAAGTGAAAAATAAAGTTCCATCATTGTAATAATGTGATTCTGGAATCTGTACCCAAACAGTACGTCCTGCACTTACTCCATCTGCTCTGTAAGCCAAAACTACATCACCTGGAAAAAGTGTAAAACCAAAAGATCTAACACCACCATTTCCATTGGCATCAAATGAGACATTATTTACATCAATAACTTCAGCAGCTACTGATTCACCTGGAACTCCTGGAACTCCCGGAGGCCCTTCTGGTCCTTCACAGCTAGAAAATGCAATTAAACCGATAACTGCAAATAAGGTAAGTATCTTTTTCATAATTATTTTTTTTAAGGATTATATATAAAGGTATTCCAAAAATTAAACCAAAAAAAGTGATTTGGCTTATTTTACAACAAAAATGTCCTTATTTTTTCACAGTCACTTGATTTCTAGCTAGTATTTTATTAAAAAATAATACGTGATACGGAAGTGAGTTTTCCCAATAATCCCAAGTATGAGCCCCTGGACGTTCTGTATAATCGTGGTCAACTTTATTATAAACCAATCTTCTGTGCAGTTCTCTATTTGGCTCGATTAAAAAATCGTCTACACCACAATCTATAATTAAAGGAAGCTTATTCGATTTCAATTTATCGGCCATTCTTAAAACAGAATTTTGTTCGTACAATTCTGTATTACCGCTTTTATCCCCAAATACGGGCTGCATCAATTTTACAACCTGCGCTGAGGAATCTCTGTTAAGCATCGTACTCATATCTACTGCCCCGCTCATACTTCCTGCTGCACAAAATAATTCTGGATGCCTGGCTGACAAATACAATGCACCATGTCCGCCCATAGACAGACCTGTAATAACTCTACCATTTTTATTGGCAATTGTTTTATAGGTTTTATCTACTTTCTGAATTACTTCCTGTGTAATAAAAGTCTCAAACTGACTTTCTTTATTGACAGGACTATCAATATAAAAACTAAACGTTTCCCCCTCTGGCATTACAATAATCATATTGTATTGATCCGCCAGATTGTGAACCAATTTTTTGTTTGGAGTACTTTTTAGCCAGTCGCTAAAATGTCCGTAAGCACCATGCAAAAGATACATTACAGGAAAAGACATTTTACTTTTTGCATAAGAATTTGGCAAAACTACCGCTGCTTTATAGGTTTTTCCCATTGCGGTACTGGCAACTTGAAGTGTGTCTACTTTTGCAGCATATGTCATGGTGGTAAGACAAAGCAAAAATGCAGACAATAGCATTTTAAATTTCTTCATTTTGATATTTTTTTCTGATTAGGGTTTGTAAATATAACTTTTTTCAGAATAAAATATATGAAAAATCCGACTTGCTTTGGAGTAAAAAAAGATAGCCACGAATTCACGAATTAATATTAAATAAAATTCGTGAATTGGTGGCTAAAAAAACTCAAGCTAAAACTAACTGATTATAATCTTATGCTCGTGGCGGTATTGCGAAGCACTTTTACCGGTATATTGTTTAAACGATTTACTAAAGTGGCTGAAGTTATTAAAACCGCTTTCGTAGCAAACTTCATTTATACTCATTGGCTGTTCTGCCAAAAGTTTTGAAGCATGCACGAGACGATATTCATTTACAAACTCAGTAAATGTTTTATTGGATATCTTCTTGAAATAACGGCAGAAAGAAGGCGTAGTCATACTAACCAGACTCGAAACCTCATCTATAGAGATAGATTCCTGAAAATGATCTTTTACAAAATTAAAAACCACATTCATACGATCATTATCTTGAGTTTGCAATTCCATCGAAAATCCGTCGGCGTTTAAAATGGTATATTCCTCAGCCGATTCCAGTTCGTCTAAAACACTCAAAAGCGTTATAAGTCTTTGAAATGGCGGTTCATTTTCCATCATTTCAATTTTCTTACCAATACGTTTTTTCGTTTCACCTCCAAAAGCGATTCCGCCTTTAGCTTGTTTCAAAATATTCTGCACCTTTTTCATTTCGGGCGCAACAAAAAAGTCGCTTCCTAAAAATTCAGGTTTAATATGGATAACGGTTTCCGTTGTATTTCCTGTTTGCTCATTTGTAAAACCGCAATGCGGCAAATTAGCTCCTATTAAAAGTAAACTACCATTGGTATAATAAGAAACATGGCTTCCTATTTGTCTTTTTCCTGCCCCACCGTTTATATAGACCAACTCAATTTCTGGATGATAGTGCCATAAATGAGCTTTGCTATTGGTCTTTTCGGCGTGTTTAGCGTAGGTAAAAGAACTTCCGTATGAGTTAGTTATCACTTCAAGAGCTGGGGCAATAGTCTTCATGATAATTTCTTTAAAAAATAATAGCAAATTTAACAAAATCACCTAAAATAATTTAAATTTTAACCTATAACGGTTTCGTAAATGCGAATTTTACATTAAAATAACGTTCTTAACGCTGAAGAATTTATACCAAATTCGGCTTTTTTTTAGGGTCTTATTTTTTTTCCTTACTTTTTTTCTATTTATCTTATTTAAAACTCAATTTTATTCCAATATGTTAAAATTTGTAAGAAAAATAGAAATTTTAAGAAGTATTCAGTTTTTGAAAAACTTTGAATAAAAACAATCAAATTAACAAAAACACAACATTAAAGTCAAATTTTAACATATAACGGTTTCGTAAATGAGAATATAGCATATAAATTGGAAAATATAGATGTTAAAATACCACACATGCTGCTATAACTTTGCATCAGAGAAATGAACGAAAAAAATTTAATACTATAGAATATGAAAAAGGTTATGAAATTAAGTTTAGTATTTGCAGTACTTCTAACAGGAATGAGTACATATGCAATTGATGGAAATGAAGCATTAAATCTTCATGTATTAAAAGGAAATGGCAAGGTAATTGCTTTTGGAATTAATCAATTACAAAAAGCAGTTATTAGTATATATGATACAAATGGTACTTTAATCTATACTGAGAATGCTTCTGGTAAAGACGGAATCTTAAGAACTTTCAGTTTAGAAGAATTCCCTCAAGGAAAATATATTTTAGAGGTTGCCGACAGCTTCAAAAAAGTAAAATACGATATCACTGTTGACGCTAATAGTTCTGTTTTATCTTCAAAAGGTACAGTTTCTGTTAACTAAGAAAATATTAAGGTTAAGTGCAATTCTTCACGGCACTTAAAACTTTATACTCTAATACAGTATAAAAAGTGAGGTTAGATAGTTAGTAAGTTAAAAACTTTCAAAAGTTTTAAAAACAGCTCTTTGTGGTTACTGAGCTGTTTTTTTTTGCTCTTTACTTTTTGAGTTTTCAACCGCAAAGATTTTTTACCGCAAAGACACAAAGATTTACGCAAAGTTCACAAAGTTTTTTTTTCAAAGATCATGCATATAAATGCAAAGTTCGCAAAGCTATATTAGGATATTATTCTATAAAATTTACTCCAAAAATCTTTGTGAACTTTGCGTTTTTTATAACCCCTCATACTAAAAATCCTAGCGCACTTTGCGGTTAAATTCACGCAGTTTTTTTACCGCAAAGGCACAATCCAAATAAAAACTTAGAATCTCAGTATCTTAGAACCTTAGCATCTTTATAATTCCTACATTTTTTAAACAAATCGTTATCTCAATGTAAATTAAAAACTACCAAAAACGTTGAAAAATAGTAACAAAATCAAGAAAAACAGTATAAAATAACTCGAATTTTAACATATAACGGTTTCGTAAATGAGAATATAGCATATAAATTGGAGAATATAGTATTGATTTTTTACTTACAACTGAAGTAATTTAGCATCAGAGAATTAGAACTATTAATTTAAAAACTAAATACCATGAAAAAGATTGTTAAATTGAGTTTAGTAGCAGCATTGCTTTTCACAGGAATAAGCACATATGCAATTGATGGAACAGCAGATTTTAATTTGCATGTAATTAAAGCTAATGGTAAACAAATCACTTTTGGTCTTAACCAAACGCAAAAAGCCAACTTAGCAATTTACGATAAAGATGGATCTTTAATTTATTCTGAAAGCGCTTCAGGCAAAGACGGGATTTTAAGAACTTTCAGCCTAGAAGAGTTTCCAGAAGGAACTTACTTCCTGGAAGTAGAAGACAATACAAAAAAAGCAAAATACGAAATCACTATAACGGATGAAGTTTCTGTTTTATCTAAAAACGCAGTTTCTTCTGTTTACAAAGAAGGTTTCGCTAAAAATACAAGCGTGGCAGCACGCTAAAAAGTTTATGCTTTCATAAAGTATAAAAGTGAGGTTAGATAGTTAGTAAGTTTAAAAACTTTCAAAAGTTTTAAAAACAGCTCTTTGTGGTTATAGAGCTGTTTTTTTTTACCACAAAGTTTTTTACCGCAAAGCTCGCAAAGATTTACGCAAAGTTCACAAAGCTTTGCGAACTTTTTCGTTTTATAAACCTATTGTATAATAATTCTTAGCGTACTTTGCGTAAATCTTAGCGCACTTTGCGGTTAAAAAAATCACTTCGTTTTTGTAAAGAAATCCTTAACCCACTGTAAACTTAAAATCAAGCAAAAAATTGAAAAATAATAACTGAATTAACAAAAACATTAAAAATAATTCACGCTTTAACCTATAACGGTTTCGTAAATGAGAATATAGCATAGAAATAGGAAAATACAGTTGCGCTTTTTCATGCAATACATAAGTAATTTAGCATCAGAGAATTAGAACTATTAATTTAAAACTAAGTACCATGAAAAAGATTGCAAAATTGAGTTTAGTAGCAACGTTGCTTTTCACAGGAATAAGCACTTACGCAATTGATGGAAATGGAGATTTTAATCTTCATGTATTAAAAGCTAATGGAAAACTGATCACTTTCGCACTTAACAAAGTACAGAAAGCCAATTTAGCTATTTATGACAAGGACGGAACTTTAATCTATTCTGAAAGCGCATCTGGAAAAGATGGGATTTTAAGAACTTTCAGCCTAGAAGAATTTCCTGAGGGAACTTACTATTTAGAAGTAGAAGACAGTGTAAAAAGAGTAAAATATGAAATCACAATAGGAGATAATGCCTCTTTATCGAGAAATGCAGTTTCTTCTGTTTACAAATCTGGTTTTGCTAAAAACACTAGTGTTGCTACACGCTAAAATTTTATACTTCAAAAAGGTATAAATTATGGTTAGAAAATTTAAAAATTACGCTTATAAGAAACAGCTCGTGGTGGTTACAGAGCTGTTTTTTTTTGTTTAAAGATTAAAACAGATGATGAAACAGAAAATTTCTGAAAATTATTCTTATTAATTCAACTCTTTGATTTTTAAGTGTTAAAAAAGTTTTCTAAAAATAAATCCAAAAGCACAGTATTTACGTACATAGTTCAAACAAAATACCGAAATAATTACAATTCAATAACTTAAGCGTTTAAAAATGCTAATTTATTGCTAAAAATTAAATTTGTATTTGTAGTTTTACGCGTTCCACATTTAGTAATTAACAATTTAAAAAAAACATGACAAAATTTACCAAAGCTGGTTTAGTTGCTGCCTTTTTTTTAGCGACTGTGTTTACCTACGCCATTGATGGAAAAGGTGATTACATTTTAAATATCAAAACAGGAAATGGAAAAGTAGTTAGCTTTACTTTAGACACTGTAGAAAATGCATCTTTCTCTATCTACGACGAAAATCACAATTTACTTTATGCGGGAGAATCTGCAGCAGACAAATTAGAAGTTTCTAAAACAATTAGTTTAGAAAGTTTTCCTGCTGGAACGTATGTTCTTGAAGTGAAAGCAAACGACAAAGTTGCGAAACACGAAATTAAAGTCGCTGCTAAAAAAGTGAAGACTGTAAAGTTAGATCAATCTGTTAATCAGAGTCCATCTTTCCGTCGTTAATTTTTTGCCCCCAAAAGAATTAGAAAAGCAGCTCGTACCAGGAGCTGCTTTTTTGTTTTCATATTTTCTATTTCCTTAAACCTGAACCTATTTTTGCCAGTTTCCAAAAAAGATCTTTTTCAGAGGGAACGATTACTTTTTGAGATTCTTTAAAAGCAGTAGAATGTCCAAAAGCATATATATAATCCAGCACATCTATCAATTTGAAGCTTTGTTTATATTCTGATCGTACCTCATCACTGTTAGCAAAACATACATTTCCAGCTTCTTGTTCTTCTAAAAACAATAAACCTAAATGATTGGCAAAATATTTCACCACATCTTTATTTATAAAAATTATTTCGGAAGTTTCTTGAAACAAATCATCTATTATAAAAGATGCATCAGGACTACTCTGCTGTATTTTTTGAACACAGAACTCCAGATCAACATTCTCTTGAAATGCAATCGTTGTCTTCTGTTGCCGTAAAGCTTCTATTTTATTCAGATATTCTTGTATTGTCATCTTAAAAATTGCGTTATGACATAAAGTTAAATTATATTTTTTAACGAATGAAAAACACGGCATCTAAAATCACTTTTCTAGCTTTTGAAAACACACAAAAACACACAAAAACACACAAAATCAAACACTTAAAAATCATTAACAGAATCGACAAAATCAAAAAAAAATCGTTAAAAAACACTTTACATTACTGATTTCCATATATTTGTATACTAAAAGTATCTTTAATCGTAAAATAATAAAGTAAAAATGCCGTTTACGATTAATAAAGCTTTTTTGGTGTAGAGAATCATTTTAAAAGCAATTCAAAAAATACGATTAATACCAAAACTAAACCTATGCAAAAACAACTAGCTATTTTAGTATTGTTTATCGCATTTTCATTTCGTGCTTCTGCACAAAACGAAACTTATTATAAAACCGATAAAGTTGGCGAAAAGTATGCCTATGTCGATGTTATAAGAACTTACGAAAAGGTTGCGGCAAAAGGCTACAAATCTGTAGACTTGTTTCAAAAACTAGGAAATTCATCGTATTCGAATTGCGAACTAGAAAAAGCAGCCGAATGGTACAGCGAACTCTTCGCTCTAACCACAGATTTGGATCCCGTTTACTATTACCGCTATGCAGAATCGTTACGTTTTATTTCTGAAAACGAAAAAGCCGATGCTCTTATCGAAAAATTAAAGCGTAAATCGAAAACTTCTATAAAAAGTAAAGTTTAATAAAACTTGAATGGATATAAAAAAACCTCTCATTTCTGAGAGGTTTTTTTGTTTTATAACCTTTTCCATAATTAGTGATGAAAACTCTAGAAATCTATTTTTTAATTATTTTCTTAGAAATAAAAGTTCCATTAACTTTTGCTTTCAATAAATAGGCTCCTTGGCTTAATTTAGATATATCAATTTTATCATTTAAACCCAATTCCTCACTAATTATCAATCTTCCATTTAAATCAAAAATTTGGAAATTTTCAATCTTAACATCATTTTCAGCTTTTACATTTATAAAATCACTTGATGGATTTGGATAAAAAACTAAAGGCGATTTATTTTCTATTAATGGAATACTTAAATTATTAGCATATTTCCATAATGTATTATCTTTTGCATAATATAAATAATCATTGTAAGAAACGAAACTTAGCACCTTATCCAATGCGCTAATTTGCTTTAGAGTATTTAGTTTTAAATCAAAAATATATCCTTTAGTAGATCGATTTTGATCTACTGATGCTATGTAATATTGATTATCGTTAATTTTGAAAAAAATAGAAGAATCTAAAAAATCAACGAACATAGAAGATTTAGGTATACCCTTCGATAATTCTCCTAAATTTGTTTCTGTATAATCAGTAAGGCTTAAAGACACTAAAGATGTGCCTCCCATTTGGTCTGGTGAAGCAAAAAGTAGCGAGTTGTCCGTTTTTGTAAAATTTGACGGAGGAAAATAATAACTACTAATTTTTCTGTAAATTTCAGTTACATTTTTATTCACCGAATCAAATTTCCATATTGAAAGTTTATTTAACTCGTCAGAAAAAAACATAAAATACAAGTTATTATTTGCCTCGATAACACTACTATGGTCAACCCAATATTGTTGGGCGTTCCAAACTTCTCCTATTGTTTTTGTATTTTCAAGCGTTCCATCTGTTTCATGCAGATATAATCTACTAACAAAGTACAATTTACTATTGTGTTCTATATATTGTGATAGACCCGATGAACCTACACTATCAGATCCATTTCCTTCTATTAAACCTGTTATCGGAAATGTCCCAACTGAAGTGCCGTCACTTCTCCATACTTTAGAATTACTTGTACCTGGAGGCTGAAACGTAAATATAAAAGTACTATTGCATTTACCTTGAAACGTCGGAGTATTCCAAATAGGTAAATTATCTTTTACCAATACTGTACCCATTGACGTTCCGTCGGTTTTCCAGACTTGCAGCTTATCATCTTCCTTAATTAAAAAATAAATTAAATTGCCAACAGCTGTAAGCTTTGAAGTTCTTCCATTAATAAAACTTGTAACTTTTACAGTACCAGCTTCCGTTCCGTCGGTTTTCCATATCTCTCCAGAAGAACTTTCATCTTTAGCAATAAAATAGAAATTATTATTTAGTACTGTACCTTTTCCAGGTGTCCCTACGATAGAAAATTCTGGACCAGAATATATATCTTTTATTAGTTTTGTACCAAAAGTAGTTCCATCACTTTGCCATATTTCGCGACCAGTATCAGCTTCACTTGCTTCGAATATCAGCTTATCGTTAATTTTTTGAAAACCTAATGGATAACTCGTAAAATCATATATTTTTTGCTGAGCATTGGTTTCGGTAAAAATACAAAGTATAAAAAATAAAAGTAGTTTTGTTTTCATTCGGTTTGTTTAGTAAGTTTTCTTCATAAAAGTCAAAATCAATAAACAAAAAAACTCTCTATTCAGAAAGATCTTTTATTTAAATCACAACCTTATCATTTCAATTAATCCGATATTTTATAATCGGTAAACTTATAAGTATTGTCCTTTTTTCCCATTAATTCAATAGACTGGAAATTAACGCCTTGATCTGTAACTTGATAATCATAAACATCTATTACGCCATCATAGTTATGTAGTTCATAATACTTTCCGTTTTCAACCCACCATTTACCATTTTCAGTAATTTGATCAACTTTACCGTTTTCGTACATCGCAACAAAAAGTAAAACACTTGTTCCGTTTTCAAAACGACATGACACCCAATATTTATTTACTCCTTCTTGCTGTTGTCCCATTTCAGAACCTTTCCAGCACCCAAAAAGTTTCGGGTCATATGTTTTCTTTTCCGCCTTATTAATTGCTTTTACATCCAGTTTTGCTTTTGTCTGGCTAAAACCGAAGTTTGCAATAAGGAACAATCCTAAAATAAAAATGCTTTTTTTCATTTAAAATTAATTTTTGAAGTTAGATATAGTTTTTGGTTTTTATAATTTGTTTGCCTTTCCGCTTAAGCTTTTCATCTCCATTTTCCGATTGCTAATATATACAAACAAATTACTTCTAAATTGAGGAAAGCCGTAAAACGATATTTTTTTATAAAAGAAAAAACCTCTCATTTCTGAGAGGTTTTCTTTTATATAAAATTTACTATTTCTCTTTTAGCAATTTTTCTAAATATTCTATTTTATCTTTTTCTGCTTGAAGCAAACGCTCGTAAAGCTTTTTATTTTCTTCTACCGTTTCCATTAATTTATCTAATGGATTGAAAGTGCAATGATTATTATTTCCAAAGTGACTATTATGTAGAGCCTCATTAAAACTATTGAAATAATTAATTGCCGCTTCGTCTGAAAAATTCTTAATCGCTTCAACCGTTACACCAAGCGCTTTTGCAACCTCAACAAGTTTTTCGTCATCAATGGTTTCGCTGTTTTCCATAGCCGAAATCGCTTGCTGGTTTGTTCCTAAAGCCTGCGCCAAAGCTTATTTCAACCCAATTAGCACACAATCTTGTCATTTCAACGTAAGGAGAAATCTTCGCAAGAAACTCGACAAAGATTGGCGACATTCTGTATGGAGCTACTTGTGGAGATTTCTCCTTACGTCGAAATGACAAGCTTTATGGAATTTTGTTCTTTTACAGGCTCGAGCGTCACGCTTATGCATTACTTTACGTTCATGAGCATGATGCTCGAGCCAGCAGGGAATGCTCCCCTTTTTTTATTGAAATTACCCATTAAACAAAAAAATTATTTTTTCTTTTTGACTGCTCCAGATTCCTGCTGGTTTGCTTTGATTTTTTCTTTTACAGATTTTAATATTCCGTCAATCGTGAAACTTGCCGGTTCTTGGCTTGGCGGATAAGCAATGAATGTTTGCAAGAATACGGCTGATTTTTGAATTCCTTGTGCTAGGATAAAGTCATTTTTCAATCTCCAGTCATTATATTGGTCGGTATCGTCAGATCTTTCATAAGGGTCTTGACGCAAGTTGAACAATTTAGGAAGACGAAGTTTAACCAATGGGTCTTGCCAAATGTCTAAGTTCCCTTTAGCTCTTTGTTCTTCAAACACCACTTTCCAGTCGTCAAATCTAATACCTACAAGATCTGCATCATCATCAAAATAAAAGAATTCATTTCTTGCTGATTTCTTGTCTTGAGCTGCACTTGTCAAATAAGGCAATTGGTTGAAACCATCCAAATGCACTTTGAAAGAGTTACCTTGTGATTGATAGCTACCTTTTAACAACTCATCGGTTATATTTGCGTTACCCGCTGCTGCAAGCAATGTTGGGAACCAGTCAAGACCAGAAAAAATACCGTTCAGAATTTGTCCACTTGGGATATGTCCAGGCCAACGAATGAAAGCTGGTGCACGGAATGCACCTTCCCAGTTTGAGTCTTTTTCGCTACGGAATGGAGTGATAGAGGCATCGGGCCAGCTAAACATATTTGGGCCATTATCGGTAGTGTACACTACTATAGTATTGTCGGCAATACCTAGTTCATCCAGTGCTTTTAGAATTTTGCCTATGTCGCCGTCATGCTCCAACATACCGTCAGCATACTCGTTATCAGGCATACCACTTTGTCCGCGCATTGATTCGCGCACGTGTGTAAATACATGCATACGCGTAGCATTCATCCATACAAAAAATGGTTTTCCGTCTTTATTTTGTCTTTTTATAAAATCGATTGCTTTATCAAAAGTTTCATCATCAATAGTTTCCATTCTCTTTTTAGTTAATGGTCCCATATCTTGAATGGTTTGTTTGCCTACCCTTCCAAAGCGTGGATCAACCGTAGGATCATCTTTGTCAGATGCCTTACAGTTCATAATACCGCGAGGGGTGGCTGTTTTTAAGAATTGAGGGTCTTTAGGCCAGTTTGCTCTTTCGGGCTCTTCCTCCGCATTTAAATGATAAAGGTTACCGTAAAACTCATCAAATCCGTGTACAGTTGGTAGATATTTGTTCAAATCGCCTAAGTGATTTTTACCAAATTGGGCTGTTGCATAACCTAATGGTTTAAGGGCTTGTGCAAGAGTAATGTCACGCGCTTGCAAACCAATATCAATTCCTGGAAGTCCTACTTTTGACAGACCTGTACGGTAGCAACTTTGTCCAGTAATAAACGTTGAGCGTCCTGCCGTACAACTATTTTCAGCATAATAATCAGTAAACATGGCTCCTTCTTTGGCCAAACGGTCGATGTTAGGGGTTTGGTAACCCACTACGCCTTTTCCGTAGGCACTGATATTAGAAATACCAATATCGTCTCCAAAAATAACCAAAATGTTTGGTTTATTCTTCTCCTGAGCCATGGCGTTAGGCGAAACAATTATCCCTGTTACCAATACAGCGCCAATGGTAGTCCATTTGCAACACTTTTTTAATTTGTCTTTTAAATCCATTTGCCTTCCTTTATAGTTAATACTGTACTTATTTTAAAAATCTTAAAAATTTAGATTATAATTTTATAGTATACTATTTTTAGCCAGACTAAAGTTAATTAATTGTTTGTTTTAATCAATAAATTTTAACACGCATTCATTTACTTTTTTATCTTTATTCGTCACTTTTTCAATAAGTTAAACAAATTCCAACTACAAATTGTAAAACAAACATTCATTTTTCAAGTATAAATCTATTTTGTGTTTTTCAGCAAGACACCAATAAATTATTATTAAAAATTCCTACATAAACAAAAAAAACCTCTCATTTCTGAGAGGTTTTCTTTTATATAAAATTTACTATTTCTGATTTAGCAATTTTTCTAAATATTCGATCTTATCTTTTTCCGCCTGAAGCAAACGCTCATAAAGCTTTTTATTTTCTTCTACCGTTTCCATTAATTTATCTAACGGATTGAAAGTGCAATTATTAAGTCCGAAATAATTATTAGGACTTTCATTAAAAGTATTGAAATAATTGATTGCTGCTTCGTCTGAAAAATTCTTAATTGCTTCAACCGATACACCAAGCGCTTTTGCAACCTCAACAAGTTTTTCGTCATCAATGGTTTCGCTATTTTCCATAGCCGAAATCGCCTGCTGATTTGTTCCTAAAGCCTGTGCCAAAGCTTCCTGTTTCATATCACGAAGTTCACGAATACGGCTTATTTTTCGCCCTATATGATTTGGTTTTGTTAGTGTGCTCATAATTCAAAGATAATAATAAAGTCTCAAAATTGGTAAAATGTAAAAAACAGATTTTACGCCGTGCGATACAGCAAAAAATGATTTGGTACAGCAAAATCTATTTCTTCCTTCGCCGAATCAAACAAAAGTACAATTTTTCTTATAATAATTTTATAAAAGTCAAATTGTAAATCATTTAAAAATACACGCCTTATGGAAACAAACGAAACAGAAAAGCTACAAAAACTGCAAAAATTAACCGCTCAGTATTTTACAACGCTAAAACCAACCGATGAAGCCAATTCTTATACCGCACAATTTAAAGTGGTTAATTATCTAGAACTCGGCTGTCTCATTACCGATTTACTTAAATTATGCATTCTAGCACTTGATAATGACATGCATAATTTTTCTAAAAAAGATAAAAGTGCAACTATTAATGTGAGTCTGATTTTGGAAACGATTCTGCATTTGTTTCCGATGGATGAAATGGAGTTTTTGGGGTTTGTTGGGGAGATTGTTGAATAGTTATATTTCAACCCAATTAGCACACAATCTTGTCATTTCGACGGAGGAGAAATCTCCACGAGAAACTCGACAAAGATTGGTGACATTCTATATGGAGCTACTGGTGGAGATTTCTCCTTTACAGAAATGACAAAATTTAATGGATTTTTGTTGTTTAGCTGGCGCGAGCGTCTCTCTCGTGCATTTCTTTGCGTTCATGAGCGAGACGCTAGCGCTAGCAGGCAAGCTTTTTTAAATTAATCGAATGGTTCTATATCTGTAAAAAATTCAATTGGTAAGTAATATTCACTAAATTTATTATTTATAGGATTAAACCATTTTATTTTAACTGACTCTCTAGAAACTAATCTTCTACTTTTACCATCACTATAAAATAAATCTTTATATTCTTCCACTTTAAACCCACATGCAATAAAATCTGGTGTTGCATAATTCACCACATATTGAATTATTTCTTTTACATCTGTTAAGCTTTCATTTTTCTTATCCTTTGTAATTTTAATTGAAGATCTTTTTTTTAAAATCTCTAGCTTTTTAGTTTTAAAATATAGGAGTTCACCATAATTATATTCTGGCTTTTCAGGGTAATTTAAAATTTCAGAAATAACATCAATCCTATTATTTCTATTATTATCACTAATGCTTGCAATTTTAAGATTTTCAAAACTTTCAAGCATTTTCTCATAAAGATGTACTTCTACAAATTCACTTTTATTATCATCAAAATATACACAAATATATTTTATCAATTCTGCAATCTTTTTTCCACTTACTTCATCACAAGTCTTTTTTTGTGTGTTTTCAAAAAAAACTTCTTTTACTATCATAATGGGAGGAACATATTTACCATCACCTTTAATATAAAAATCGTAAAGTAAAGGATGAGTTTTAAAGGTTACAATATCTCCTACTTTGAAAGCATTATCTAATTTTATCATACAAGTATATTTTTAGTAAAAATATTAATAAATTCTTATATTTAGCCCAGAGTAAGAAGTTCTTTAGTTAAAAAATAAAACAGTTATTGTGAACTATTGTAAACATTTGTTTCAATTAATCCAGACCTTTGGGGATAAATAAAATATGTGGATTAGTAAATCTGAACAATTTCTGAATTATCAGTAAAGAAATCGATTTAATTACTGATAATCTCAGAAATTGGAATATAGTATAGTATCTGCACCATTTAGATGTTTCATGTTTACCTTTACCTTTAGAGGAAGAGAGAAAGTGTGAGTTTAAATTCATAATTACTGTGTTGATTATATATATTATAAGTTCATTGTCTAGCGGCAAATCTACGTACAATTACAGCGGGAGTCGAAAATCGGCTAATGGTTCAATCTCTTAAAAATAGAGGTGTAAGTTTTATTTTATTATAAATCCGCGCGAGAACTTTTTACTCTAATTTTAAATATGACAAAAAAAGATTGGTTTAAAGATCGAGGATATCCTCATTTTTCAAATAGAACACCTTTATCAGTTAGAAAAGACTGTGAGATATATGTATCAAATAAATCCAAAATTGCAAAACATTCTTTTTTACCACTTATCTTTAAAGAAATTAAACAAAGAAGATATAAAAAAAGTCTAATTAATGGCGTTGTTAGACGTTCACATAAAAAGCAAAAGAAAAATAATAAGATTGTTTCCAATACAAAAATTAGAAAAATACTTTACGCCAGTCATTTAGATTCTCATATCTTTTCATATTACACGCAAAAAATAATATCTCCAGAATACGAAAAAATATTAAAAAAAAATCCAACTTTATCTGATTCTATTTCAGGTTATAGACAAATCCCAACAATAGATAATTTAAAATTTAAAAATAACATTCATTTTGCAAAAGATATTTTTGATGAAGTGAAAAAAAGAGGGAATTGTGTAGTATTAGCTTATGATATAGAAAACTTTTTTCCAAGCTTGAATCATAAATTATTAAAATTACTTTGGGCAAGAGTTATAGGATGTAAATCTTTGCCAAAAGATCATTATAATATTTTTAAAGCTACTTCAAATTTTTCTTATGTCAAACTTAATGATTTGAAAACTTACAAAAATCATTTTGATGAAAAAATTTTGGAAAAATATAAGAAACTTGGAAAGAATACTTTTTTTGAAAGTATAAATGAGCTAGTGAGCTCTGATATTCCTATTTATAAAAATCAACAACATAAAGATGGGAAGCTTATTGGAATTCCACAAGGGCTACCTATAAGCGCCTTATTGGCTAATATTTATATGTTACCATTTGACGAAGCAATAATTGCTGAACTTACCGAAAAATCAAATATTTATTATCGTAGGTATTCAGACGATATAATTTTTATATGTTCGAAAAATGAAGTTGATAAAGTAGAGAAATTTGTAAAAGAAGAAATTGAAAAAATTAAATTAATAATTTCTTTTGAAAAGACGGAAAAAACTCTTTTCAAAATGGACAACAACAATCTTCAATCCTACAGAATGGAAGGTAATAATTTAATTAAAAACATACCTCTAAATTATTTAGGTTTTGAATTTTATGGAAACAAAATATTAGTAAAATCAAAAAACCTTGCAGGATTTTATAGGCGTATGAAAAACACAATTAAAAGAAAGCATAATCGAGTTTTAAATATCAAGCAAGATAAATTATTAGATGATGCACCAATATTTAAAAGAAAAATTTACCGATTGTATAGTTTTAAAGGAACAAAAAACAGAACATTACCTTCTAAAAGAATCACTTACAAAAATCAAAAAATAATAATTAAGAAAACCACAAAGAAGTATAGAGGCAATTATATAAAATATATTTACCGTGCATCAGATGAAATGAATTCACCTGAAATAAAAAGGCAAATTAGAAATCACTGGAAAATATTAAAAAAAACTATTTCAAAATATGATTTTTCAAATGGAAAAGAATGATTTCAAATTCAATTTAAACAAACAAAAACCTCTCAAAAATCTTGAGAGGTTTTTCCATATCATTAAAAAAAGTAAAACTTACATATTCCTTCTATACTGCCCACCAACTTCAAACAACGCCGAAGTAATCTGCCCTAAAGAACAAACCTTTGTAGCTTCCATTAAATGGTCGAATAAGTTTTCGTTTTTAATTGCGGCTTGCTGTAAAGTACTTAAATGTTCGTTTACTTTTGCTTCGTGGAAATTGTGCAGGTTATCCAGCATCGTAATTTGATATTGTTTTTCTTCTTCAGTTGCACGAATAACTTCTGCTGGAATTACCGTTGGTGAACCTTTAGAACTCAAGAAAGTGTTTACACCCACAATTGGGAAATCTCCATTGTGTTTTAAGGTTTCGTAATACAAACTTTCTTCCTGAATTTTAGATCTTTGGTACATCGTTTCCATTGCGCCTAGAACTCCGCCACGTTCTGTAATTCTATCGAATTCTTGTAAAACCGCAGCTTCCACTAAATCAGTTAATTCTTCGATGATGAACGAACCTTGAATTGGGTTTTCGTTTTTCGCTAAACCTAATTCTTTATTGATAATCAGCTGAATTGCCATTGCACGACGTACAGATTCTTCTGTCGGCGTTGTAATCGCTTCGTCGTAAGCGTTGGTGTGCAATGAATTACAGTTATCGTAAATCGCGTATAAAGCCTGTAAAGTCGTTCTAATATCGTTAAAATCAATTTCTTGTGCGTGTAACGAACGTCCAGATGTCTGAATATGATATTTCAGCATTTGCGCTCTTTCGTTGGCTCCGTATTTGTTTTTCATGGCTTTTGCCCAAATTTTACGCGCCACACGACCAATTACCGAATATTCTGGATCTACTCCGTTGGAGAAGAAGAACGATAAGTTTGGTCCAAAATCGTTGATGTTCATTCCGCGGCTCAAATAATATTCCACGTAAGTGAAACCATTTGAAAGCGTAAACGCCAATTGCGTAATTGGGTTTGCTCCCGCCTCTGCAATATGATATCCTGAAATCGAAACCGAATAGAAATTACGAACGTTTTTAGTAATAAAATATTCTTGAACGTCGCCCATTAAACGCAAAGCAAATTCGGTTGAGAAAATACACGTATTCTGCGCCTGATCTTCTTTTAAAATATCGGCCTGAACCGTTCCACGAACTTGAGCTAACGTTTTTACTTTTATTTCGTTATAAACTTCCAAAGGTAAAACCTGATCTCCCGTCACACCCAAAAGCATTAATCCTAAACCGTTGTTTCCAGCAGGAAGTTCACCTTGGTATTTCGGTCTTTCGATTCCTTTGTCTTTATATAGTTTGTTGATTTTAGCTTCGACTTCTTTTTCTAAATCATTTGCTTTGATGTAAATCTCACATTGCTGATCGATTGCGGCATTCATAAAGAAACCTAACAGCATTGGTGCAGGCCCGTTAATGGTCATACTTACCGAAGTTAAAGCATGAACCAAATCGAAACCTGAATATAGTTTTTTTGCATCATCCAGACAGCAGATTGAAACTCCCGCATTTCCGATTTTTCCGTAAATATCCGGACGTAAATCTGGATCATTTCCGTATAAAGTTACACTGTCAAAAGCCGTAGAAAGACGTTTTGCAGGCATTCCCGCACTTACATAATGAAAACGTTTATTGGTTCTTTCTGGTCCGCCCTCGCCCGCAAACATTCTCGACGGATCTTCGCCTTCACGTTTAAACGGATATAATCCTGAAGCAAACGGAAATTCTCCTGGAACATTTTCCTGTAAATTCCAACGCAGAATATCGCCCCAGCCTTCATATTTAGGTAAAGCAATTTTCGGAATCTGTAAATGTGATAAGCTTTCAGAATGCGTTGCAATCTTGATTTCTTTATCACGAACTTTAAAGCTGTAAACCGGATTTTTGTATTTGGCTACTTTTTCATCCCAATTCAGTATAATTTCCCAATTGTACGGATCTAAATCCATTTTTACTTTATCAAACTGATTCAGTAAAAGATTTAAAAAGATTCTGTTTTCATCGTGTTCAGCAATTCCGCTTGGTAAAACTGTAGCATCATCAATTCCTGCTTTATTAATTTGAGGAACTTTTCCAGAAACCGATTCTATGGTTTTGAAAATTCCGTATAATTTTTGCGCTACTTTTTGCTGCGAAAGTGCGATTTCATCATAAGATCTGTTATTCTCTGCAATTTCAGATAAATAACGCGTTCTGTGTGGCGGAATCACGAAGATTTTCTCGCTCATTTCTTTGGTGATGGTGAAAGTCGATTTCAAATCTGAAGCCGTTTTTTCAACCACTTTATCCATAATCGCTTTATAAAGCGTGTTCATTCCCGGATCGTTAAACTGCGAAGCAATCGTTCCGAAAACCGGCATTTCGTCTGGGCTTTTATCCCAAAGATTATGGTTTCTTTGATATTGTTTTTTAACATCGCGTAAAGCGTCTAAAGCGCCGCGTTTATCAAATTTGTTTAAAGCTACTAAATCGGCAAAATCAAGCATATCAATTTTCTCTAATTGCGTTGCAGCTCCAAATTCTGGCGTCATTACATATAGAGAAACATCAGAATGATCCATAATCTCGGTATCTGATTGTCCGATTCCAGAAGTTTCCAGAATAATCAAATCGTATTTTGCGACTTTTAGAACCTGAATTGCTTCGGCTACATATTTAGACAAAGCCAAATTCGACTGGCGTGTCGCCAACGAACGCATATACACACGAGGATTATTAATGGCATTCATACGGATTCTGTCTCCTAAAAGTGCTCCTCCTGTTTTTCTCTTAGAAGGATCGACAGAAATTAATCCGATTGTTTTTTCTGGAAAATCAATTAAAAATCGGCGAACCAATTCGTCAACCAAAGAAGATTTTCCTGCACCACCCGTTCCCGTGATTCCTAAAACTGGAATTTTTGAAGTGGCATTGCTTTCGTGAATTTTATCAAAAACAGGTTTTGCTATTTCTGGGAAATTTTCTGCTGCCGAAATCAAACGTGCAATTGCCGTTGGAACCTTATTTTCGATATGATCAATTTCTCCGTTCAATTTATCTCCAATAGGAAAATCGGCACGCTGTACCAAATCATTAATCATTCCCTGAAGTCCTAAAGAACGTCCATCGTCTGGAGAATAAATTCTAGTGATACCATATTCATGTAATTCTGATATTTCACTTGGAAGGATTACTCCACCTCCGCCTCCGAAGATTTTAATATGCCCCGCTCCTTTTTCGCGAAGCAAATCATACATATATTTAAAGTATTCGTTGTGTCCGCCTTGATACGAAGTCATTGCAATGGCGTTGGCATCTTCTTGAATAGCGGTATTTACCACTTCTTCAACGCTTCTGTCATGACCAAGGTGAATTACTTCAACTCCAGTTGACTGAATAATACGACGCATAATATTGATGGCGGCATCATGTCCGTCAAAAAGTGAAGCAGCGGTAACAATTCTTACTTTATTTTTAGGAATATATGGTATTTGTTGTTCCATTTTATGAATATGATAATTTTAAGCGACCAATGTACAAATTATTTTAATATTTGATCGTTCAAATAACATTATGTTAATAAAAAAGAAAATATTTTTTCTTCAATATAAAGGTAATAATTCTTGACACTAATGGGTATAAGTTAAAGAAAGCTTAAAGACATGGCAATTTCGCAACATTTAAACAAAATCAGGAAACACGTTTTGAGTACTCCCATAGTAATTTAGCATTGTAGAAAAGCCCCAAATTTTTACCAATGACTTACGTAGAAAAGTAATAACGTAAAAATTTAAAAAAAAATGAAAACATTTTATTCATTCACCGTAATTTTAGGTTTGAGTTTTTTTGTATTTTCTTTTAACAAAATTGAAAACAATAGTTTTAAATATAAAAAAGCTTCAAATCATTTAACCGTTTATCATAATCAAAATGATGTAAACGAAATTTCGAACGATTTCTTTAAAAGATATTCAGATTTGAAAAAATATAAATCTGATGTCATGTCATTATACAAAACCAGAACTCTTGGATCTATCTGGTTTGATGAAAACGAAATCAACGAATTTGGCTCTGCTTTGTACGAAAAAGCAAAAAAAACAAATGATTTAATTATTCCTTATCAAAAAGAAATAGACCAACTGTTTAGCACTTCATCAGATAAAAGCACACTTTCTCAAACTGATGCAGATATGCTTTTGAGCTCATTATACATAGTGTATGCTAAAAAAAGTAATGCCGACAAGAAAAAACTAGCTTATGATACTATGCTAAAAGATTTCTTAAACTACAGTACATTAGAAGAGGCAGAAACGACAGCAGTTGCAAGTAATGAAAAAGTAGAATTTGATCAATATTACAAATTGCAAGATGCTCTAAAAAAATACAAAAGATTAGAAAAATCTAGTAAATACAAACCAATTGTTCCGGCAGAGTCTCCTTATAAAGAGTTGCGCCCTGATGCAGTTTCAAGCACTATCTCGCAAGTTAGAACTCGTTTGTATTTATTAGGAGATTTAAAAACAGATTCTAAAAGCGATGTTTATGATCGTGAATTGATGGATGCTGTAATGAAATATAAAGTTCGCAACGGATTTAAACCCAATTACATTCTGGCAGAAGAGCATATTAACGAAATGAATATTCCGCTTGAAAATAAAGTGGCTACTTTAAAACTTAACATGGAAAGATGCCGTGAGATTTCGGCTCAAATTGCTGCCAGCGATGAGTATGTTTTGGTAAATGTTCCTTCTTATGAATTGTTTTATGTTAAAAACGGAAAAGTGGTATTGACTTCTAGCGTTTTTGTTGGAGCTCCTCTTACCAAAACAACCATTTTTAATGGAGAAATTGACCGAATCGTTTTTAGCCCTTATTGGACAGTTCCTCAAAGCATTGTGCAAAATGAGTTGAGATCTAAAATCGCTGCAGACCCAAATTATCTTGCAGAAAAAAACATGGAAATGGTTAATGGTCAAGTACGACAAAAACCAGGTCCAGACAATTCTTTAGGATTGGTAAAATTTATGTTCCCAAATTCAGATGATATTTATATGCACGATACCCCATCTAAAACTTTATTCGATTTTGAAAAAAGAACTTTTAGCCACGGATGTATCAATGTAAAAATGGCAAAAGAATTGGCTGTTGCCATGCTGAAAGATTATCCGGAATGGAATCAGGCAAAAATTGACAAAGCCATGGATGGTAAAGCAGAAAACAGTTTTAAACTGTCTAAAAAAGTACCAATTTTCATTACCTATTTTACTTCATTGGTGAATGAAAACGGAGAAATTGGTTTCTTTCAAGATGTTTACGAAAAAGATGCAGAATTGAATAATCAATTGTCTCTTAGTGCAAATTAATGCGAAACTAGATATTTAAGATAATAATCGGGAATTCATTCAGTTGAGTTTCCGATTTTTTTTATTTAAAAATGTCTTAAGTTATTAGTTTTAAAACTTTTAAGGCCTTTTATATTTTTATTTCTGTCGCAACTTTGCATCGTAATACTACCACTAACATTAAATTAAAAAACAATAGATCATGAAAACAGAAAATATTGAAGGTTTATCATTGTTTGAAATAAATTTATTGATACAACAAGGCGGAAGATTTGTAATGTTTCCAAACCTGATGACAAAACTTAGAGGCTATACTATTTATTTTATTCGTCCTGACGAAAAAACAATTAAATACGCATTAAAACATTTTTTTAAAAATATAACGCTTGGCTGGCGCGCAGTTCTGCTAAGGCCATCTTACATTTCAAAATCTTTATTCTACTTGACATTTGGCGGTAAAGATTGCACGCAACATATTTTAGCCAATTTAAAGCAGATTAACCCAATCAATAACCCCAATTTATATTGTTTACAGTACGTTTAAACACCTTTTTTGTCCCATAAATTTTTAATTGTACAATTTGAAAATAAAAAAGTATTAGAGTAAAGGGAAAACCTACATCCTGAAGCAAAATGATTCTAATACTTATAAGTACAAATTTAAAATCATCTTATATTTTTGTAAGGTGATTTTTTTTGTCTTATTCTATTATTTTTAAAACCTTTTGAGACTAGTTTGATTATATGTTAAAGAGAGATTTGCAAATTCTTTTTTTAATAGAAAATCAACAATGAAAAAATACATTTTAATTTCTAGTCTTATTGTTTCAATTCTCCTTTTTTCATGTAATAATTTCAAATCAGAAAGCTCAATTACTTCCGACGGTATCAGCAAACCAAAACCACCAAAAGCCGTAGGCCCTCCGCGTATATTATTTATTGGAAATAGTCATATCGAATATTTTGTAAGCAGCCCCACTCTATTTCAGGAATTATGCAATGCCAATAATCAAAATATAAATGTGCAGCAGCTGATAACAATAGGAGTTCCGCTCAATAAAGTTTATTTCACTAATAAAACAGAGGCCGAACAAAATTTTTCCAATATAGATAAAGATGGAAACTATTATGATTATGTCATAATTCAGGAATCGACACCAATTGCCCTAACAAATCTTTCTAAGTATAGAGACAATTTGAAATTATTTGCAGAAAAAATACATAAAAACAGCCCAGATGCCGCAATTTATGTTTATCAAAATATGTCTCCTTTATCTTATGCAAACTCAGAATACAATAATTATTATACAGAATTACGTAAAAATACCATTCTAGCTGCCGCTTTTATTAAAAATGCAGGCGTATTAAGAGTGGGTGATGCTGTTAAAGATGCATATGAAGGAAAAAGCGGTTATAAGTATCTAACAGGTAATAAAGACAATCTTCGTGATGGCAAAAATACCCTTCATTTTATAAACGATGGAGGTTTTTTACAAGCTGTTTTAATATATTCTACAATATTTAATAAAACACCAATCATCCCTAAAAAACTTCTTTTAAGTACTGGAACTGGTGATAATGACAATATGAGAAAACAAGAAGTAGCAAAAGCAGTAACCAATCCTAAGGCTCTAGAGGAAATTGCTTTTAGTAATAGATAAATTATCTGGAATCTGTTTATTGGATTTCACACCAAATTCAATGCACAAATTTAATGTCCTAAACTAACACTTTTAAAACTTATCAAGACTCTAATTGTTGCCGATTAAAAAGAGATTTGCCGAAATTTATTTTGTCTAAAAAAATAGTGAACCTTTTTAATTAAAATCATAATGAAAAAACATCTTTTAGTATGTAGCATTCTAATTGTTTTATTTTCCAGCTGCCATACAAAGACCGATTCCAATCATTATCTGCTAATACCTAAACAAACTGAAACAGATTTGATCATTCCAGAAAGGAAAGGAAAACCTAGAATATTGTTTATAGATAATAACAGTAAAGCAATTTCTTGCTACTTCACTCCTTCTCTTTTTCAAAATATCTGCGAAGCAAATAATCAACCAATGGATTTTTCACTTGAAAGTGATTATAATAAAAATGAATCTGCTATAGATCAAATTTTTAAAAATAAAGAAACTGATGGTAACTATTTTGATTATGTAGTATATTATGAATCCACTCCTATAGTATTATCAGATCCAGATAAATTTAAAGCTAATATAAAAATGATTTCGGAAAAAGTACGCAAAAATAGTCCTAATGCTTTAATATATATTTATCAGCCAATATCTCCTGTCTCTATAATTGATCCTAATTATAAAGAATATTATACTGCATTGCGAAAAAACACCATTTCTACAATGAAATCTATAAAAGGTTTGCACTTATTTAAAGTAGGTGATGCTTTTAATGATGCATATCTTAATGAAGAGAAAAAAAACAATTACTGTTGTTACTTCGATAATAAGGATCATCTATTTGACGATCTTCAAAAACAAAAATTAAATGATGGTAAATTTCTACAAGCTGTGTTACTATATTCAACCATCTTTGATAAAACACCTATTATTCCAGAGAAACTTGAATTAAAATTTAGTTTTGATATCCATGAACTTATACAATCTGCATTTGTTAAAGAAGACGTTACAAATCCTTACGCCTTAAATTGTATTGCATTTAATAATCGTTAAATTAAATAATTTCATTTAACGATTATTAATATTTTATCAGGCTGAGCTATTTATATTAAGTGATAGAACTAATTTTTATTGTCTTAAACTGACATTTTAAAAGCTTGCCAAGGCTGATTATTTGTGTAGCTAAAAGTAGATTTGCCGAAATTTTATAATCTATTTTCAATTAATTCCCATGAAAAAACACTTTTTACTTTTTGGTATTGCAGCAGTTCTATTTTCTGCTTGTAACAACAAATCAACTTCTACCGAAAATTTAACTGCAAGTACAGAAACTACAACACACCCTAAAGCTCCAAAAGCGGAAGGCTCTCCAAGAATATTATTCATCGGAAACAGCCATACCGAATTTTTTGTAAGCGCTCCTGTATTGTTTGGAGAAATTTGCAAAGCTAACAACCAGCCAATGAATGTTGATCAATTGGTTACTATGGGTGTTTCTATTGATAAAATTTATGACGATCATAAAACAGAGGCAGAACAAAATTTTGCAAAAACAGATAAAGATGGAAATTATTATGATTATGTAGTTATTCAGGAATCTACTCCCGTAGCTTTGGCTGAACTAGATAAATATCAGGCGAATGTAAAAATGATTGCAGATAAAATACGCAAAAACAGCCCTGATGCAGCATTTTACATCTATGAAGGAATGTCTCCACTACCTATTACCGATTCAGAATACAAAGATTATTTCGACGAAATTCGTAAAAATGCAATTGCTGTTGTGGAAACTACAAAAAACTCAGGTTTGCTAAGAGTTGGCGATGCAATTAACGATGCCTATCATGGCAAAAATGGTTATAAATATTTAGTAGCCAACAAAGATAACCTTCGTTATGGAGAAAACACATTACACCTTTTAAATGATGGAGGTTATTTGCAAGGAGCATTGCTTTTTGCAACAATATTCGATAAGAAACCGATAATGCCAAAAGAACTTACTTTATGCACTGGAACTGGAGATAATGACAATATGAAAAAACAAGATGTCAGCAAAGCAATTAGTAATCCAAAAGCTTTAGAAGAAATTGCTTTTAGTAACAGATAAGTTTTTAAATAATAGTAATTTAAAAAAATCACCTTGTAAAATTTATAAGGTGATTTTTTATTTAATATAAAACTCTGAAAATCAATTAAATTTATTCTTATTTTAGCTTTATCAATTTCACCTAAAACTAAATTTATGGAAGATTCAAACGAGTTAGCACAAAGACAGAGCTGGCTAAACAGAAACTGGAAATGGTTTATTCCCAGCGGATGTTTAACGCTTTTAGTATTAGCGGCTTTATTTATTGGGGGAATTTTCTATGAAGTAACTTCGGTTCTTAAAGATTCGGAAGCCTATAAAGAATCTATGATAGCGGTAGAGAATAATAAACTCGTAGTGGAAAAACTCGGTTCTCCTGTTGAAACAGACGGAATGGTTTCTGGAACCGTCACTTCTCATAATGAGGTTCGAACTTGCGATGTACAGGTTCCGTTGAAAGGCCCAAAAGGCAAAGGAACTTTATTTATCGTAGGCGAAAAAAGAGGTACGTGGAAATATTCTGAAATGTCGGTTTATATTAAAAATACAAATGAGAAAATAGATTTATTGAAGAAATAAAAATAGATTTGACTAATTAAAATTTATAAAATGAAATCTTTTTTTAGTCTATTAGGCTTGTTACTTTGTATCTCTTCTTTTGCACAATCTGCCGATAATTATAGAGTCTACATCGATCAAATCAAACAATTCTCAAAACCTTCGAGAATATTGAATAAGAATATTGATGCACATGGAGATGGGTATGTTGAATTTACAAATGCTAAAAACCAAATACTTCGTTTCCGATTGCATAATAATAAACTTCAACAAGGATCTTGCAGTATCGCTTTTGAAATATACTATTATGAAAACAATTTTCTAAAAAGAATTGAATCGTTTGACAAAAATGGAAATTTAATTGGGTGTCTTTTAAAACTGAACGGTGAAGCCATCATAGAATATACAATTGAAAAACCAGATTTGTATCTAAAAAAGAAAAAACTCATTGATGATGCCGAAGGAAACATTAGCATGAAAGATGACTCTAGCGAAAAAATTATTCGTGTTCGTTACTTTAATGGAAATAATTCACCAATAGAACAGCCTAAACCTACTTACATTTCCAGTAAAACCTATTGGGAGTTTAATATTCGAATGTCTTGGCCGTAATTTTGAGACCTTAATTTCGCTTATGTTAAGTTTGCAACAAAATGTTACTTTGCTTTAAATAAAATTGTGGCGTTGTTTTTGAATAAGTAGTATTTTTGAAACTTAAACAAAAACCCCAAATGAAAAAGATTTTACTATTAGCCGTTACGTTTTCGCTTACTTCTTGTGCACAAGTACAACAGACCATAAATCAACTGCCTCAAATCGCATCTCAGCTTCCAAGTTCAGGAACTGTTGATATTGCTTCAGGTTTAAAAGAAGCGCTAAATAAAGGAATTACGCAACAAGTGAGTAAATTAACCGCAGTAGATGGTTTTTATAAAAATGAAGCTGTAAAAATTTTAATGCCAGAAGAATTACAAAAAGTAGATGCAACCCTGCGTAAAGTAGGCTTAAGCTCTCTTGCAGATGAAGGAATCAAAATGCTGAACCGCGCTGCAGAAGATGCTGTAAAGGAAGCTACTCCAATTTTTGTTACAGCTGTAAAAAATATGAGTTTTACAGATGCTAAAAACATTCTTTTAGGAAGCGACAACGCAGCAACAAATTATTTACAAGGAAGCACAACAACTTCATTATATGCCAAATTTAATCCTGTAATTAAGAGCTCTTTCGAAAAAGTGGGTGCAGATGCTGTCTGGACAAAAATCATAAACAAATACAACACAATTCCATTAGTAAAAAAAGTAAATCCAGATTTGACTGATTACACAACCAATCAAGCTCTTACTGGCGTTTTTAAAATGATTGCTGTTGAAGAAAAAGAAATTAGAAACAATATTTCTGCCAGAACAACACCTTTATTACAAAAGGTTTTTGCTCTGCAAGATGGAAAATAGTTTTCATAAAGATACAAAGAGACAGAGTTACAAGGGTACAAAGCTAAATTTACAACTTTGTCACTAACCAAAAAAAAGACCAAAATGCAAAAAATTACCATACTCATTCATTGTAAAGATCAGAAGAATATTATTGCTTCAGTTACTACTTTCATTGCTAAGGTTGGAGGAAATATTACTTATATCGACCAGCATGTAGACGTAGAGCAAAATGTGTTTTTTATGCGTCTGGAATGTGAATTCGAAAATTCGACTATCACAGTTGAAAGTTTTAAAGAAGACTTTAATAAAACTCTTGCTGTCAAATTTGACATGTCTTGGGATTTGTACAATCAGGAGCAAAAACCTAAAATGGCTTTATTTGTTTCCAAATACGATCATTGCTTGTTTGACATTTTGGGTCGTTATAGCGCCGATGAATTAGGTGTCGAAATCCCTATGATTATTAGCAATCATAACGATTTACGTTCAATTGCAGAGCGTTTTGATATTCCTTTTCACTATGTTCCGTTTACAAAAGACAACAAAGAAGAAGGAGAAGCAAGACAAATAGAACTTTTGAAAAGATATCAGATCAATTTTATTGTTTTGGCCCGTTACATGCAGATCGTGACTCCAAAATTGATTTCGCTTTACGAAAATAAAATCATCAATATCCACCATTCGTTTTTACCTGCTTTTCCAGGTGCAAAACCGTATCATTCGGCTTTTAAACGTGGGGTAAAAATTATTGGCGCAACAAGCCATTACGTAACAGAAGAATTAGACGAAGGTCCGATCATTGAACAAGATATTGCAAGAGTTTCTCATATTCACTCTGTAGAAGATTTTATCATGAAAGGACGTGATTTGGAACGCATCGTTTTAGCAAGAGCAATTAAACTGCATGCTGAAAGAAAAACAATGGTTTACAGTAATAAGACGGTGGTTTTTTCTTAGATTCTAAGATGCTAAGCTACTAAAGTTCTAAGTTTATAATCTTTGTGTAAAATAACAAACCCGACAGGTTTTTACCTGTCGGGTTTTCTTTTATATTAAGCTCAAAAGTTGGCAACTTAGAGACTTAGCATCTTAGTAACTCAGAAACTTACCTAGCTTTAATCGCCAATCTAGGATCATCAAAAGCATTTACCTCATCCATTGTCATTCCTAAAGCGTTTGCTACACCCGCACCATAAGCTGGATCGGCTTGGTAACAATTTCTAATATGACGCACTTGAATAAATTTCTGCGCTCCTCCTACTTGACCTGCTGTATTTTTAAACAAAAGCTGTTTTTTCTCTTCTGTCAGCAAGTTGAATAAAAGTCCTGGCTGAGTAAAATAATCGTTATCGTCTTCTCTAAAATTATGTGCATAAGCATCACCATAAATTGCCAATGGCGGTTCTTTTACTTCTGGCTGGTCTTGCCATTCACCAAAACTATTTGGTTCGTAGTGTTTTCTTCCTCCGTAATTTCCATCAACACGCATTGCTCCGTCTCTGTGGAAACTATTATACGGACATCTAGAAGCGTTTACCGGAATCTGGTAATTGTTTACTCCTAAACGGTAACGGTGCGCATCGCCGTAAGAGAACAAACGTCCTTGAAGCATTTTATCTGGAGAAAAACCAATGCCTGGAACTACGTGAGCTGGATTAAATGCCGCCTGTTCTACTTCTGCAAAATAATTTTCTGGATTTTTATTCAATTCAAACTCTCCAACTGGAATTAATGGAAAATCTCCTTTTAACCAAACTTTAGTCAAATCGAATGGATGAAAACGATACGTTCTCGCCTGTTCTTCTGACATAATCTGAACAAACATTTTCCATTTCGGGAAATTACCTTCTTCAATTGCATTAAACAAATCCCTTTGATGGCTTTCTCTGTCTCCGCCCACCAATTTAGCAGCTTCTTCATCAGAAAGATTTTCGATTCCCTGTTGCGAAACCAAATGAAATTTTACCCAATGTCTCTCGTTTTGTGCATTGATGAAGCTAAAAGTATGGCTTCCAAAACCATGCATTTCTCTATACGATCTCGGAATTCCACGGTCACTCATTACAATCGTAACTTGGTGGAGAGCCTCTGGCAATAAAGTCCAAAAATCCCAATTGTTATCAGCACTTCTTAAATTGGTTTTTGGATCACGTTTTACAGCATGGTTCAAGTCAGGAAATTTCATTGGATCACGAAAAAAGAAAACTGGCGTATTATTTCCTACCAAATCCCAATTTCCTTCGTTGGTGTAAAATTTCATGGCAAAACCACGAATGTCTCTTTCGGCGTCAGCAGCGCCTCTTTCTCCTGCAACAGTTGAAAACCGCACAAACATTTCTGTCTTTTTACCAATTTCAGAAAACAAGTCTGCTTTTGAGTACTTAGTAATATCGTGCGTAACAGTAAAAGTTCCGTAAGCCCCAGATCCTTTGGCATGCATTCTTCTTTCGGGAATCACTTCTCGATCAAAATGAGCCATTTTTTCTAAGAACCAAAAATCTTGTAATAAAACGGGTCCGCGAGGGCCAGCTGTTTGAATGTTTTGATTGTCTGGAACGGGTGTTCCTGTTGCAGTTGTTAATTTTTTGTTTGATTCCATATTGCTGATTTTTAATGTTTTATCAAATATACAAACTTATCTTTACCATATTCATAAACAAAATTGATTGTTATTATATTTTAATAACCAAATGTTATTTAACAGTGCGGAAAGCTCAAAACAGTGGTTTGACAAATCTTAACGTATGGTCAACAAAGTAATAACAAAACCTTAACAGCATAAGATTGATATATGTCGGACATTTGTAATGTAATAAACTGGTTATTTATTATTTTGGTTTTGGTTAGTTAAATGATGCCGGCGTCTTCGAGATGCCGGCATTCTTTTTTTATACTATTTTGTTTCAGGTTTAAGGTTTCAAGTTGTTTACTTTGAACATAATTTTACCGCAAAGAGCGCAAAGTTTTTTTGCTTTAGAGTTTTTGTATAAAACGCAAAATTCGCAAAGCTTTGCCTTAAAAAAACTTTGCGAACTTTGCGCAATTCTTTGCGCTCTTTGCGGTAAAAAAACATTAACTTATCTATTTTGAATATAATTTTAACGCAAAGAACGCAAAGTTTTTTTTTTCTTAAGAGGTTTTGTATAAAACGCAAAGTTCGCAAAGCTTTCTATAAAAAAACTTTGCGAACTTTGCGCAATTCTTTGCGCTCTTTGCGGTAAAAAAAACATTAACTTATCTATTTTGAACATAATTTTAACGCAAAGAACGCAAAGGTTTTTACTCAAGAGGTTTTGTATAAAACGCAAAGTTCGCAAAGCTTTCTATAAAAAAACTTTGTGAACTTTGCGTAATTCTTTGCGCGCTTTGCGGTTAAACTCTCAACAATATGAACATTAACTTATATCCAACAAAGTAATAACAAGATCTTAACAGCATAAGATTGATATATGTCGGACATTTGTAATGTAATAAACTGGTTATTTATTATTTTGGTTTTGGTTAGTTAAATAATGCCGGCGTCTTCTAGATGTCGGCATTCTTTTTTTATAAAAGTTTAGTTTCAGGTTTCATGTTTTCTTTTGTTTCAGGTTGCTTTAATTTGAGCATATTTTAACGCAAAGAGCGCAAAGCTTTTTTACTCAAGAGGTTTAGTATAAAACGCAAAGTTCGCAAAGCTTTGTGTAAAAAACTTTGCGAACTTTGCGTAATTCTTTGTGTGCTTTGCGGTAAAAAACACAATCTTTTAAACATTGGCTCATTTTGGATACAACTACACGAGATTTAGATACTTTATAAAAGCAATACTGATGGATCTTTGCTAAATCAATTTTGATTTAAAATTAAAACAGTAATTATGAGTACTATCAAAAAAGTTAATTTAGGAAATCAGGGACTTGTTGTTCCCAATATTGGTTTAGGCTGTATGGGAATGAGCCAGATTGCAGGAAATGATATTTACGGTAAAGCAGACGAAACTGAATCTATACAAACAATACATCGCTCACTTGAATTAGGGGGTAATTTTTTAGATACGGCCGATTTATATGGTCCGTTGAAAAATGAAAGATTGATTTCAAAAGCTATAAAAGGTAATCGTGACGCTTACATCATTGCTACAAAATTTGGTTTTGAGATTAATGACAACGAAGAACTTACCTGGCAGTTTAATGGCAAAAAAGAATATGTAAAAAAAGCCGTAGAACGTTCTCTAAAAAATCTTGGAACAGATTATATCGATTTATATTATCTGCACCGTGTTGATCCTAATACTCCAATAGAGGAAACAATTCAGGCAATGTCTGATTTGGTAAAAGAAGGAAAGGTTGGCTATATTGGTCTTTCTGAAGTTTCTTCCGAAACTATTAGAAAAGCACACAGCATTCACCCTCTGACGGCAGTTCAAAGTGAATATTCTCTTTTTGAAAGAAGCATTGAAGAAGACGGAATTATAAAAACATTAGAAGAACTTCAAATTGGTGTAGTAGCTTATTCACCTCTAGGAAGAGGTTTTATTTCAGGAGAAATACAACATCCGCAAGACTTAGCCGAAAATGATTTTAGACGAACAATTCCTCGTTTTCAAGGAGAACAATTTTATAAAAACATTGAACTCTTAAATGAAATAAAGCTTATCGCCGACGAAAGAAAAATTACTGCTTCGCAATTGGCTTTGGCATGGATTGCATCTAAAGGTTTTTTAGCCATTCCGGGTACAAAACGAGTAAAATATGTAGAGCAAAATATTGAGGCTTCTCAGCTTATTCTGACTACTGAAGAATTGAACAGATTAGAAAACATTATTCCTTTAGGAACAATTACCGGAAATCGTTATGATGAATCTGGAATGAAATCTGTGAATCTATAAGAAATCAGAAAAAAAATCTACAGGAAAAGTTATCTTTATGAAAGTTATCTTTATGACAGCTTTTCCTGTATTAAACCTAAAGCCATGAAGAAAGAAGATCATATTCCGTATAACATTACCTCTATTTCAGAATTACATCAATTACTAAGAATTCCAAAACCAGATCATCCTTTGGTAAGTTTTGTAAATCTGAAAGATATAAGTTGTCATTTTGATAATAATCTAAAAAGTGTCATTTATAATTTCTACACGATTTCAATTAAAAGAGGATTTAAGGGAAAAATGAGATATGGCCAAAACTATTATGATTTTGATGAAGGTGTCATGACATTTATGGGGCCAGGACAAATTATTTCGACAGAAGTTCCAATGGATTCTTCTGTATATGGCTCGATGTTAGTCATTCATCCTGATTTTATTCAGAATTATGCTTTGTCAAAAAAAATAAAAGAGTACGGATATTTCTCTTATGCTGTTAATGAAGCTTTGCATCTTTCAGAAAAAGAAGAAACAATGATTACTGGAATTATGCAGAATATCGAACAAGAATATCTGTCTTCTATTGATGCTTTCAGCCAAGATGTAATGGTTTCGCATATTGAACTGCTTCTTAATTATTGCAATCGTTTTTATAACCGACAGTTTATTACCCGAAAAAATGCAAACAATACGCTTTTAACTAAGCTGGAAATTCTTCTTTCTGAATATTTTGAAAGTGACAAAGTTGAAAAATTAGGATTACCAACTGTCGCTTACATTTCGGAACAATTAAATGTTACGCCAAATTATCTCAGCGATATGCTGCGCTCGTTGACAGGACAAAGCACACAGCATCATATTCACAATAAAATTATTGAAAAAGCCAAAGAACTTCTTACCACAACTACCTTGAGTGTAAGTGAAACTGCTTATAAATTAGGTTTCGAATATCCTCAATCTTTTAATAAGCTTTTCAAAAGTAAAACTACAGTTTCACCTTTAGAGTTTAGAAATTCATTTAACTAATTTTTTAATCTTTCGTGTAGCAATTTAAAATAAGGGAAAGCTTTTAACAATCGGCTTCCGTGCCAAGAAAACATTTCGCCGTCAACGAAAATGGTTTTGGCGTGATGTGTAAATCTTCCTATTTCGAAAGCATCTTCTTCCTTAAAAGGGTACGGTTCTGACGAAAGAAAAACAATATCGGGATCGCCTTCTAAGCGCATTTTCTTTAATTCGATTTCAGGATAACGGCCTTTGTCTTCGTAGATGTTTTTAAAATGATTTAGTTTTAGCAACTCATTTATATAGGTATCTTTTCCTGCAACCATGTATGGATTTTTCCAAATAAAATAGGCCGCTTTTTTTTCTTTTATATCCTGAATATAATTTTTAAAATCGCTTAAAGCGAAAGCCAATTTGTCGTTCCATTTCTGCGCTTCGGTTCTGCAATTGAACAACTGCCCAAAATCTGAAATCATCTGGAAATTATCTTCTATAGAAACAATATTGGTAACCCAAACTGGACAAATTGTACTTAACTGCTCTACAATCTCCAGTGTGTTTTCTTCTTTATTGCAGATAATAATATCCGGCTCTAAAAGTTTTATTTTTTCGAAGTGAATTTTCTTGGTACCACCAACAATCTTTTTAGTCGATTTAAAATGAAACGGATGAACACAAAACTTCGTTATTCCGATGATTTTCTCTTCTAAACCTAAATCATACAATAATTCAGTTTGCGATGGAACTAGCGAGATGATACGCTTTGGAGCAATTTCAAAAGTATGAACTTTGCCAAGCTGGTCTTTTATTTGTTTCATGTTTGAGGTTTGTTGGAATGTGGAATTTAACGCAAAGCTCGCGAAGTTTTTTCGCAAAGTCGCAGAGGTTTATGCTTAAACGTTGAGTTTATGTTTTTTTTAAGTTCTCAAAGCTTAAAATAAATTTCCTCTTTGAGAACTTAAAAAAACTGTATATAATTTCTTTGTGTACTTTGCGAAAAACCTTAGCGCACTTTGCGTTAAAATTATATTCAAAGTTAACTTTAACAAAAAAGTAAAGCTTACACCCTACTTTGAGAACTTAAGAAACTTTTAAAACACTGTATATAATTTCTTTGTGCACTTTGCGAAAAAACTCAGCGAACTTTGCGTTAAAAAATTATGCTCAAAGTTAACTTGAAACTTTAAACCTGAAACTTTAAACCAATAATCTCAGCCATTTCCTGCTGTACTTTCAAAGCTTCTTCCCTAGCCTTTTCAGCAAAATCGGTTTCTTTTGAAGCGTAGATAATAGCTCTTGCAGAGTTTACCAAAAGACCAACCTTATCATTCATTCCATATTTGCATACTTCAGATAAGCTTCCGCCTTGAGCACCAATTCCTGGAACTAGTAGGAAACTATCAGGAACAATTTTTCTGATTTCCGTAAAATATTCTGCTTTTGTTGCACCCACAACATACATCAGGTTCTCGCTGTTTTTCCAAGTTTTAGAAGTTTCTAGAACTTGTTTGTATAATTCTTTTCCGTTAGTATTTAAAGTCTGAAAATCGAAAGCACCTTCATTAGACGTTAAAGCCAACATAATAGTATGTTTATTTTCGAATGCCAGAAAAGGCTCTACAGAATCTTTTCCCATATATGGGGCAACGGTTACACTATCAAAATTCAGATCTTCAAAAAAAGCTTTCGCATACATGCTAGAAGTGTTTCCGATGTCTCCACGTTTTGCATCTGCAATTGTAAAAATATCAGGATAATTTTCGTTGATATAATTGATCGTTTTCTGCAAAGACATCCATCCTTTTATTCCGTATGCTTCAAAAAAAGCGGTGTTTGGTTTGTATCCAACTGTCAGATCGTGCGTTGCATCGATTATCGCTTTATTAAATTCGAAAATAGGATCTTCGGTTTCTAATAAATGCTGCGGAATTTTAGCCAGATCAGGATCTAAACCAACGCATAAAAATGATTTTTTTTGAAGAATTTGTTCGTGTAGTTGTTGTGTTGTCATATTGTATTTTTAGTTCTTCTATTTCAAAGAATTAATTCTTTTTAAAAAGTATGCAAAAATAAAAAAAGCCACTCAATTAAGAATGGCTTTTTACTTTTATATTCAGAAGCGTTTACAAATTGCCTAAATAAACAATTTCAGTTCTTCTGTTTTCTGCTCTTCCTGCAGCAGTTTTATTTGATTTTACTGGTTTTGTCGAACCGTAACCTTTAGAAGTTAAATTCTCTGGATTTACACCTTTTTCGATTAAAAGATCCATTACTACTTTTGCTCTAGCTTCAGATAATTTTTGATTTGCTTTTGCATTTCCAACATTATCTGTATGTCCGTTAATAGTAAATTTTGCATTTGGATAATTTCTTAAGATTTCTTTTATCGCATCTAATCTTCCAGAAGTCTCTCCTTTTTTAGCATCGTTTAAAGTTGCTTTTCCAGTTGTAAAGAAAATAGATCTTGCTTCTACTTTTAGCTGAGCCAAAGTTTCTTTAGTCACTTTTGGACAACCTTTATTATCTGCTGGACCTGCAACTGTAGGACAAGCATCATCTTTATCCAAAACGCCATCCTTATCTGCGTCTAATTCTGGACAGCCTTTATTTTCTGCTGCACCTGCTTCGTTCGGACATGCATCATCTTTATCTAAAACTCCATCTCCATCAGTATCTGGCCATGGACATCCTTTATTTTCTACAGGACCAGCAATTGTAGGACATGCATCTACATTGTCCAATAAAGTATCTCCGTCACTATCTTTCCAAGGACAACCTTTATTTTCTTTTGGTCCTGCCACATCTATACAAGCATCATCTTTATCAAAAACACCATCTTTATCTGTATCTGGCCAAGGGCAACCACCATTTTCAGCAGGACCAGCAACTTTTCTACAAGCATCTTCTTTATCAATTACACCATCACCGTCTGTATCTTTAAATTGTTTTTCGTAAACCGGAATCTTCATTCCTAAGTGAAAATCAGCTCCTTTAGAGTTGCTAGAAGCTAAATTACTCAAAATAGAACCAGAACCAATAAAGAAAACTCCTGCGCGTAAACCAGCTCCAGCCTGCATACCGCTATATTCCATATATGTCATTGGCAAATAAAAACTAAACCATCTGCTTTCGTAACGAGGCGTTAATGTAACTCGGTCAGCAATTCCGTAACCATTCAATTTACTGCCAGAAACAAGATTAATATCTCCGTTAAGGTTCAAATAGAATTTATTGTACATATTCCAATCTGCATCTGCTCGAATCGCAGTTGGCAAATTTGTTTTTACTCCTTTTGAAGTTGAAGTTTTGGTATAATGCTCATTTAAAAAATCATACAAATCTTCTGCGTCATCAATCATTTGTTGCGTCACTACTCCGTTTACATTATAAGTGTCCACTTTTGAGTTTTTATAATTGATAGATCCGATGTCTGTAACCGATAAACCAAAACGCAACTTGTATTTATTTAAATCTCTAAAATTATTATCTGCTGGTTTTGCTTTTTTAAGATCATATTGATCATAATCAGGTCTCCATTCATAAACCAATCCAAAATCGAAACCAAATCCGCGTGATTTTGAATCAAATTCATAATCGTCATTTGCTTCCCAATCTTGACTTCCTCCAACCGTAACTTCACCATTTGAAATTAAAGAACCTTCTTTTGGATCTGCTGAGTTTTCAATATAAGCCACATTCACATTTTTTCCGTGAACATAGGCATTTACACCACCTTGAAGATATTTAGCCGTTAAACCTCCTTTTAAAAAGTGCTGGTCTTTTTGAAATAAAACTGCAGCATAAGAAATTCCAAGTTCGCCCCAAGAATGAGAGGCAGCATTTGGACTTCCTAAATTATAATTGAAGCTATCAGACTGATCTAATCCGTCTTTTACCTGATCGATAAGATAGCCGTTAATTTTTCTGATATTAGAAACAGATCTTGCTCTTGTAAAAACAGCCAAAGAATGTTTTGGCGCGATATTAAACATAAAAGAGGGTCCCATGATATCAAAATTTGCCAATCCGTTGTTGGCATTTTTTGCAGAAACTTTTGACTGGCTTTCAAAATCGTATCCGTCTTTGTAAACATCAAATAATTTAACGCCATATAAGTCATTTTCTACAGCACCACTAATTGAGAATAAATTAATGTCTGTTTTAAAACGTGAATCTGCAATTGAAGCTGGATTGAACAAAACACTTTGAACTCCCGCATAGTTGTCATGAAAATAGCCTAGGTAGGATTGTGATTTTGCTGTAAAAGAAATAATTAAAAAAAATAAAATAGGTAAATGTTTTCTCATTAAATTTAGTTTTAGATGGGCGCAAAACTACAACAATTAAAGCCTATAAAGGTTAAAAAAACATTGAATTCATGTAATTTCTCTGATAAATTATATAAGAAAAAATGAGGTTGTAAAAGTATCTTTGAGAATAACCTAATAGACAGACAATTATGAGCCCAAATATTGGAATTACACCCAAAAACCTAAAGAAGAGCGCTTCTATTTTAGCAACAATTTTATCAAATGAGATGACATTATATGTAAAAACAAGAAAATTTCATTGGAATATTTCGGGAAATAGCTTCATGGAACTGCATAAATTGTTTGAAGAACAATATAGAATTCTGGAAGCAAATATTGATGAAGTTGCAGAACGCATTAATCAGTTGGGCGAAAAAACAATCGGGACAATGAAAGAGTTTATCGACAATTCTACTCTAAAGGAATCTCCAAAAGAATATGCTTCGCAAAAAAATATGTTATCTGAACTTTTAGAAAACCACGAACAGCTGGTTACCGAATTTAGAGACTATATTCCGGTTTTCGAGAATGAAACTAATGATATAGGTTCTGCCGATTTTGTAACAGGATTGTTGCAGCAACACGAAAAAATGGCGTGGATTCTGAGAAGATATCAGGAGTAAAAAAGAAAGAAAAATGAAAATTATGCAAAAGTCAGAAAAATAAATGTAACACAAAGCCGACTTGCAATTTGCAATTTTACAATACAATAAAAATTAAAAAATAGAAATTATGAATACTACTGAAATAAAAGGAAACTGGAATGAGCTGAAAGGTAAACTGAAACAAAAGTATGCAACTCTAACAGATGATGATTTGATGTTCGCTGAAGGAAAAGAAGACGAAATGTACGGAAGACTTCAGCAAAAACTGGGAAAAACAAAAGAAGAATTTCATCAGATCCTGTCAGAATTGTAAATCCTTGCAACTCAATCAGGGAAATACCGTCTAGTAAGAAAATATTAGACGGTATTTTTTTGAAAAATTTATTTTAAAATCACATTTCCGTGTAATTCTATACCATTTAAAAGCAAAAACACCAAAAAAAATAAGTATCTTTAACCAAATTTCTATAAAATGAAACTATTTATAAAGTTCGACATCAATACTATTTGCTCTCTTTATTTAAAACAAAATCTGGAACAAAACAACATAAATTTTACAACTCTGGGTTTTGGTGAAATTGAGATTGAAGACAATCTTGATGCTGAAGCATTGGATAATTTAAAAACTAAATTGGCTCCGTGTGGTTTTGAAGTAGTTGAAAATCAAAAAAGTGTCTTAGTCCAAAAAATAAAAGATGCAATTATTGAACTTGTTTTTATGGATGACAGCAATAATTATAAAAGTTCTGTATTTTTGGCAGAAAAATTAAACCACAGTTACGGTTATTTATCTAATGTTTTCTCAGAAGTTACATATTCTTCTATTGAAAACTTTATTATTTTACAGAAAATTGAAAGAGCAAAACAGTTGATTATTATCAACGAAATGAGTTTGACCGAAATAGCTTTTTTACTAAATTATTCGAGTGTTGCACATTTGAGTACGCAGTTTAAAAACACAACCGGAATTACTCCGTCTGCTTTTCAGAGAATTATTAAGAAACGAAGAGAAAATTTAAAATAAAAACCCAAATACCATATTAAAATGCAAAAAAACGCATTACACATTTTATTGGCCGATGATGATGAAGATGACCGTCTTTTCTTTAAAGATGCATTTGAAGAAATAAAGATACAAACGAATGTAAATTTTGTTCATGACGGGATGCAGCTTATGGATCATTTAATGAATAAAGACAATAAACTTCCAGATATTTTGTTTCTAGATTTAAACATGCCTAAGAAAACAGGTAAAGAATGTTTGATTGAAATCAAAAAAACGGACCATTTAAAAGATATAATCATTGCGATTTATTCTACTTCTTCTTCCGAAGAAGATATTGAAGATACCTTTATTCAAGGCGCCAATATTTACATCAAAAAGCCAAGCGATTTCAATACGCTGAAAAAAATAATTAATGAAGTCGTGACCGTAAACTGGCATTATCATACTTCTGGTTTAAACCGTGATAATTTCTTGCTGCGACTAAAATAAAAGCATTCCAATAATGAAGTGGATACCAAATTTTAATTCTTCAAACTCTTTGAGAGTTATTTTTGTAATCGCAGTTTTCATTCTGTTATTTCTTTCTTCAATTGCTTACAAACATAATCAGGACTTGAATGAATCAAGCAAACTGGTTATGCATACTTACGAAATCAACATTCAGCTCGAACGATTAATGTCGGCTATAAAAGATGCAGAAACGGGCCAGCGAGGGTACATCATCACTCGCAATGCCCGTTTTCTGACTCCGTACATTTATTCCCGAGACAAGGTCAATACTTCTTTTATTACCTTAAAAAAACTCACTGCCGATAATCCGAGACAGCAGGAAAATCTTCAGAAACTTTTCAAACTCATTACCCAGCGTTTTGTTTCTTTTGAAAATTGTCTAAAATATAGCGATCCAAAAACGTACGATAAAAGAAAATTGGACAATCATATGTTTGGCGGCCGTATTTTAATGGAAAACATCCGTTTTAAGGTGGACGAAATGAACGACATCGAGAAGGATTTCTTAAAGAAAAGACTTAAAATTTACGATTCGGAGATTTCTTTAAGTCCGCTGTTTTCTATTTCTTTATTTCTAGTCGCTTTAAGTTTTATTTTACTGGCTTATCGCCAAATTAGCCGTGATTTTGAACGCCTAAAAGTATTCAATAAAAAGCTTCTTATTTCGACAGGTTTAATTTCTGAATCTGAAAATATTGGAAAATTCAGCACTTGGCAATGGGATCTGGATTCTGATAAAATAGATTTTTCAGACAACCAGTTTCGATTATTAGGCCTTGAGCCAAAATCTTTTGCTCCTAACAAAGCAACACTTTTAAAATATGTTCATCCAGATGATAAGGAAGCTGTAGCAAAAGCTATTGACGGAATTATAGAAAAGAAACATCTTCCGTTTGTATATTACAAAATTACACGTCCAGATTTTGAAGTGCGTTACTTTAAAACAACAGGTAAATTAGTAACCGATCAGCAAGGCAGTAAAATCTTGCTCGGAATTAACTTTGACATTACAGACGAACATCTTCTTAATATCGAATTGCAGGAACGAAATAAAGAATTGGAAAAAAGCAATAAAGAATTGGCTTCTTTCAACCATGTTGCTAGTCACGATTTGCAAGAACCGCTTCGAAAAATACAAACCTTTATTTCTAGAGTTTCAAGTGCCGACAAAGAAGTTATGTCTGAAAGCGGCAAAAATTACATTACCAAAATAGAAAGTTCGGCAAAAAGAATGCGTGTATTAATAGACGACCTTCTTTTATTCTCCAGAACCAATACAACCAAAAAGGAATTCATCAAAATGAATCTGAATGAACTTCTGGACAATGCCGAATCTGAACTGGCTGAAACTATTGAAGAAAAGAAAGCCGTAATCCAGCGCATTGGTAAACTTCCGAAGCTTGCGGTAATTCCGTATCAGATCGAACAGCTGTTTATCAATTTAATTGGAAATTCATTAAAATACAGCCAGCCCGATGTTGAACCTGAAATTTCCATTTCTAGCGAAAAAGTCAATTCTTGCGATTATCCAGAAATATTAGAACAGTCGGTAAAGAAATTTCATAAAATCACTTTTACAGACAACGGAATGGGATTTGACCCACAGTTTAAAGAAACCATTTTTATTCTCTTTCAGCGTCTCCATTCTAAAACAGATTATCCAGGAACCGGAATCGGATTAGCGATCTGCAAGAAGATTGTCGAGAACCATAAGGGTCACATTACAGCAGATAGCACTTTAGGAAAAGGTTCGATATTTACGGTCTTTCTACCAGATTAAAATTTTATTTCTATTTGTAAGAAAAAAAATCTATCACATTATACCGAAAACAGAAAAAGAAATTATAGAAAAATCTATAATTTCTTTTTTTTTTACACCAAACTCAAACTTCACAAACCATTGATTTTAAAAGGATAAACCCTTAAAAAAAATCTGTTATGGGAATTATATAACGATTCATTTTTATGCTGTAAAGCAAAATCTTTCATTCGTTAGCATCTTTGTAATGTAATACTTTAAGAAGTAATAATGAAAGTAATTTCCCCCATGAAGGCGACATATTTTAAAGTCTTTTTCTTAATCTTATTGGTACTATGCATCACATCTTGCAGAAAAATTAATCCGATTGAAAATACTTTGAAGAATCAAGCTTTTGCAAAAAATGAAAGAGAAGAAACAGAAGTCTACTTTTTTATTTCTACGGCGAATATTAGCAAATCTATTATTTCAAAAAGTCAAATTGCACAACAAAAAAGTTCAGATGTTATTGTTCAAGAATTAAGTAAAAGAATTGAACTCCAAGAGAATCAATTGTTAGATCAAATATCCAAATTGGCCACATCAAAGCTCATTGTTATTACTGAAATAAACGCCACGCACAAACGAGACCTGTACAATCTCATAGACGCAAGCAATAATGATTTTAACAATATCTATTTAAACGCCATGACAGAAGCCATATGTGACCAGATTGAGTTATTTGAGACTATTTCTAGAGAAACAAATGATAAACAAATTTTGGAACTCGTTCTTAGATTTTTGCCCGAACAATATAAACTCTTACGAGAGACTGAAAGAATAAAAAAACAAAAAGAATAAAAGCCTATTATCTATTAACTAATTATTTTTTACTATGAAATTACAAGCCAATTTTTTATGCGCCTTAACACTTTTTTTATCAGCATCATTTGGAATGCTGCACGCTCAGGACACTAATGTAAATACCGAATTCGGTGTAAAAGGAGGATTCAACATGTCTAACTTATATGGAAGCGGAGACAATGTAGACGACAATAATATCTTATACGGATTTAATGCCGGGGTTTATGCTACACTTCCTATTTCAGACTTTGTAGCGATTCAGCCAGAGATTTTATTTACAACAAAAGGTTCAGAATTAGAATACAACAATGCTTTTGCATCTGGGAACACAAAATTTAGATTGAACTATATAGAAGTGCCACTTTTGGTTAGAGTAAATGTTACTAAAAATTTCAACATTCATGCCGGTGGTTACGCTTCTTATTTAGTAAGCTCTAAAGTAAGCGGAGACGGAAGTTTTGATTTTGACCAAGACATTGACACAGATGATCTAGCGAAATTTGATGCAGGTCTTTCTGCTGGTGTTGGAGTCGACTTTAACCCAATTAGCGTTGGATTACGTTACAATTACGGTTTAACCACTGTAGGTAAAGAAAGAACGGTTGCAGGAACTACATACACATTTCCTGATGCAAAAAACAGCAACTTGACTTTATATCTTTCTTATAAGTTAAACTAAGCGAATAAAACTGATTATTAACCACTAAAATAAAAAACCATGTCAAACTTATTATATACACTGGCAGTGATTCTGGTAATACTTTGGGCTCTTGGGTTCTTTGTTTACAGTTTCGGAAGCATAATCCATATTCTGTTAGTAATTGCCATTATCGCAGTATTGCTTCGACTAATTAAGGGTCGAGAAATTTAAAAATCACAATTTATTAAATCAACAAATTATTAAATATTAATCCATTAAATTATTTATTATGAAAACTAGTAGCACAATTTTAGGAATTTTAGGAGCCGCAGCGGCGGGAGCATTCATAGGTGTTTTATTTGCACCAGACAAAGGATCAAACACAAGAAAAAAAATCAAAGATAAATCAAAAGATTACGGTGATAATCTAAAAACAAAATTTGATGGCATTGTAAACACGATTACTTCAAACGGTAAAGAAATTATCGAAGAAGGAAAATCTAAACTTAACCAAGTTAAAGAAGATTACAACACGCTAAAAGACGATGTTAAAACAGTAAAATCAAACTATTAATTAGTTAGAATTAATTAGTGAAATTTTCAAACCATAAAACCCTATATCATGGAACCAAATGCAACAACAAACGAGAATTTAAATCTTTATGAAAAAGCAGAAAACTATGCTAAAACAAGTTTAGAATTACTTAAACTAAAAACAGTATGTTCTGTTGCTGATGGTGCTTCATCATTGGCTTCAAAGATAGCGATTGGTATTGTTGTTGCATTTTTTACTTTGTTCCTAAATATCGGGATTAGTTTATGGATTGGTAAAGAACTTGGAGAGTATTACTATGGCTTTTTTATCATGGCATTATTTTATCTTATTTTGGTAATTGTGGTTGTAAAATCGCATCATAGACTGATAAAAACTCCTATTGGAAATACTATCATTTCAAGTATTCTAAAAGAAACAAAAAACTGATTTAATTAACCTAAAAAACCGAAAAAACTATGGAGGCTATTTACAATATTGATCAGTTAAATCAAAAAATTGAGGAACTAGAAATTCGCCAGGACACAGAATGGTGTGCTATAAAGGACGAGATTAATGAAATTAAAGACAATTTAAAGCCCATTAACCTCATTCGAAACACGGTGGAAGAAATCAACCAAACGGTTGGTTTTAAAAGCCACATCGCTCAATCTGCCATCAGTATCGGAATTGGCTATTTAGCCAAAAGATTTATTGTCGGTAAAGGCGACTCCATGTTTAAAGGTGTTTTAGGCTCGATTGTTCAGCTTATTGTAACCAATCTGGTTTCGAAACCTCATCATGATTCTTCTGAAGAAGAAGAAGAATCATCACAATACGAATCATCTAGAGAGTAATTTGTCTAACTTAATTTAAATTATTATGGAAAAGTTTAGCGAAATAATGATAAAAAATGGAGTATACGTTTACTCGAATCTATATAAATGTTTTGAATATACGAGAGTATTTTTAGGCGTCTAACTCCATCATACGTGTTTGGGGAAACGGTTGATGGAGTGAAGACCTTCTATATATTTTTTTTAAGATACTAAGTTGCTAAGATTCTAAGGTTCTAAGTTTTATATTTAGATTTTTTAATTCTATCTTACTAATCTTAAATAAAAAAAACAGCATCTACAAAGTAGATGCTGTTTTTTTATGTCTTCATTTTCATAAACTAAGCAACTTAGAATCTCAGAATCTTAGCATCTCAGAATCTTAGCAACTTAGTATCTTAGTATCTCAGCATCTTAGAAACTCTACCTATAATCCTGATAAATAGGCAATTTTAAACCAGCGTAAATATTACAGCCTTTTGAATTGTTTGAAAACATATTGGAGAAAAGAGTTCCAGAACCAATAAATATTGGACCCGCTCTAAAACCCGCTCCTATTTGCGTTCCGCTGTATTGCATATAGGTCACCGGAACATAGAAACTAAACTGTCTGGTTTCATATCTCGGCGTAAAAGTAACCGAATTGGCAATTGCGGTTCCGTTTACTTTTTTGGCATCTACTAAATTGAAATCACCGCTTAAATTCACATAAAACCTTTGGTCGATGTTCCAGTCCAAATTGGTGTGCAAAGCCGTTGGAAGATTTGCTTTTACTCCTTTTCTTGAAGATATTTTAGTATAGTTAGAATCAAAAAACTCAAAAATATCATCTGCATCTTCGATATCTTGTTGCGTTACCCTTCCTGTAATATTATAAGTATTCTCGACAATGTTATTATAGTTTAGTTTTCCAATATCGGTTATAGAAGCTGCAGCTTTAAACTTGTAACGATTTCCTGCGCAAGAATGGCAGTTTGTACGATATTCGTAGGTAAAACCTAAATCTACTCCTACTCCAGCCGAAGCCGCATCAAACTTAGGATCATCTCCGTTAGCATAATCATAACTTGCAGCTGTTCTTATGTTTCCTGTCGAATAATATTCGCTTAACAAAGGATTGGCTTCGTTTTTATTAAAAGCCACACTTAAATCATTTCCGTTAACGTAGCCGTTTACTCCCGCCATTAAATACTTTAAAGTAATACCACCTTTTACAAAATGATCGTCACGATCAAACAGGACAGTAGCATAACTCGCTCCTATCTCGGCCCAAGAATTCGAAACAGCGTTCGGATTCCCACCCGTAATTAAAAAACTATTCGAAGCATCTACCTCTTTGTTCGCCTCATCAATAAGCTGTCCATTTATACCAACAAGACTTGTAACACTTCGCAAACGCGTAAAAAGCGCAACACTATGCACAGGCGTAATATTGAGCATTACAGAAGGCCCCATAATGTCTATATTGAAATTTCCTCTATTGTTCGATTTGAAATTTTTGCTTGCATCGGTTTCCAGATTGTAACCTCCGTCTAAGACATCCATTATATTAACTCCGTACAAATCATTTTGGCCAGTTCCGCTGCCAGATCCAAACGTAACGTCGGCCTTGTATTTTGAATCTACAATATTGGACGGATTAAACAATGCCGACTGAATTCCGGCATAATTATCATCCCTAAATCCGAAATACGATTGCGATCGCCCATAAAAAAAGCTCCCAAAGAAGCAAAATAAAAGTAAAGTTCTCTTCATAAATTAATGTTAGTTGGTTGGTTGATAAGGCAAATATGAGGTAAAAAAAAGTTATAAAAAAACAAGTTTTCATTAAGGTTGTAAGACGCTAAAGTTTTAATAGACTAAGCTTTACCAACTATATTATAAATCTTACTTCACAAAATTGCGTTATAGTATTTATCTTAATTTAGAATGCCTTTTTTGAAATTACAGGCCTTAATTATCCACATTAAATTATCATTAGAAATTAAGATGCGAAGTTGCTGAGACATTAAAATGCAAAGTTTTCATTCTCTCTTTAAGTTCTAGCCATAAAAAAAGCCGAACAAAGTTCGGCTTTAAATATATTTTATGTTCAAAGAGAAAAACTTAGAACCTTAGTACCTTAGAATCTTAGCAACTCAAAAAATATGTTCAAAAAGAAAAACTTAGAACCTTAGAATCTCAGTAACTTAGCAACTCAAAAAAATTATCTTCAAAGAGAAAAAACTTAGAACCTTAGCATTAACAACTTTAACCAATTCTTTGCGTTCCAGCGGTTGAAACCGCTGGCTATATTCTTTTTAGGTGCTAAGATGTTAAGATTCTAAGGCCTTGCCAATCTTTGGTATTTTTTCCACAAAAAAAAGCCGAACAAAGTTCGGCTTAAATTATTAAAAAGTCCTAAGAGAAAACTTAGAACCTTAGTATCTTAGAATCTTAGCATCTCAGAAATTTAGTAAACCTCCGAAGCTTCCTTCAATTTCTCCATATTATTAACTAACTGAAGCTCAGAAACGATTTTATGAATATCACCATTCATGATATTTCCTAAATCGTAAAGCGTTAAACCAATACGGTGATCAGTTACACGACCTTGCGCATAGTTATACGTACGGATTTTTGCCGAACGGTCTCCAGAACTTACCTGAGAACTACGTTTTTTAGCATCTTCTTCCTGCTTTTTGGCCAATTCCATTTCGTACAAACGAGAACGCAATACCATCAAAGCTTTATCTTTATTCTTGTGTTGCGATTTTTCATCCTGACATTGTGCTACCAATCCTGTTGGAATGTGCGTTAAACGTACAGCCGATTTTGTTGTATTTACCGATTGTCCTCCAGGTCCAGACGAACAGAAGAAATCTACACGAACATCGTTCATATCTACCTGAACATCAAACTCCTCAGCTTCTGGCAAAACCATAACCGTTGCAGCCGATGTATGCACACGTCCTTGAGTTTCTGTCTGCGGAACACGCTGTACACGGTGAACACCCGCTTCAAACTTCAAAGTTCCGTATACATCTTCTCCAGTAACCTCAAAAATAACCTCTTTGAAACCTCCAGAAGTACCCTCGTTCATATCTACAACAGATGATCTCCATCCCATAGATTCGCAATATTTTGTGTACATTCTAAACAAGTCACCAGCAAAAATACTCGCTTCGTCCCCACCCGTTCCGGCGCGGATCTCCACCATAACGTTTTTCGCATCTTCAGGATCTTTAGGAATAAGCATAAATTTGATTTCCTCCTCCAATTCTGGCAGACGTTCTTTTGCTTCATCCAATTGCATTTTGGCCATTTCCACCATTTCAGCATCACTTCCGTCAGCAATAATTTCGTTTGCTTCGTCAATATTTGCCAAAATTACAATGTACTCTTCTCTCTTTTCAACAAGCGCTTTAATCCCTTTATATTCTTGATTAAGTTGCTTATAACGTTTTTGATCAGAAATAACATCCGGCTGAATAATCAAATCCGAAATCTCATCGAAACGCTGCTTTACATATTGAAGTCTATCTAACATTTTCTAATTCCTTTTATTGGACGGCAAAATTACAAAATTTTTATCGAAAATTCTAGTGTTCCTTTTTTGGGGAATTTAAGTTGAACATTTAGTGGAATTGTAATGATTTTCAGGAGCTGTTTCCTGCTATCCGCTATATCTTTTTAGGCAGAAAGTTTACGGTTTAATAAGCTCTTTTTCGTTTGCCTAAAAAGGATGCCGCTTCTATCAGGGCTAGGGCTTTGGTTTTCATAATTATGTTTACGGTTTTCCGTAATGTATTTAGATTTTTAGAATTTACTTTTAACTAAAAAATTAAGTGCTGAAAATAAAGCTTTCTAAAATCAGGTGTTTTTACGTATTAATTGATCTAAAATAAAAGCGATGTTTGTTTTTTTTAAATAAATCAATTATTGAAAATAATAGAATTAAAATAACTAAATAAAGTTTCCTTATATAAAATTGATCAAACCTATTACTAAATTATATTAAAATTATGGATAGAATTACACAAAGTTTTATTAGTGAATTACTAGAAACAGAAGAACTAAATTCGTTAGGTGAATCCAAAGATTTTGAGCGTCTATCTAATTATTCAATAATATCAAATGAATATAACAAAACATTCGACTTAGATTTTGTAACTATTGGAGATGGAGATGATACAGGAATTGACGGTATTGCAATTATAGTTAATGGTCTATTAATAGAGTCTATCGAAGAAGTAAATGATTTGATAGAAAAAAATGGCTCAATTGAAGTGGAGTTTTTATTTATTCAGTCAAAGACTTCATCAAATTTTTCAACTTCTGAATTAAATACATTTATTTTTGGTGTAAAGGATTTTTTCGCAACTAACCCAAAACTGCGAAGAAATGATTCTCTTCAGAAGTTTTGTGATATATCCAATCATATATACGATAGTGCTCCAAAACTTAAATACAATCCAACGTGTAAGTTATTTTATGTTACTACTGGAAAATGGGTAAATGATTTAAATTTAGTTGCAGTAATTGACTCTGGTAAAGAAGATTTAGAAAGCACTAATCTCTTTGATATTGTAGACATTCATCCTATTGGAGCAAAAGAACTTGCTAAACATTATAGAAAAACTAAGGAAAGTGTAAGTACAACCATAAATTTTTCGAATAGAATTACAATTCCTGAAATCAATGGTATTTCTGAAGCATATATAGGTTTAATTCCTTACGAAGAATTTATTAAAATTGTTTCATCAGAAGAACAAAACTTATTAAATGTTTTTGAAGATAATGTTAGAGATTTTCAAGGTGAAAGTAATGATGTTAATAGTGGGATAGCTTCTACAATTACAAATCCAGGTTCAGAGATTTTTAGCGTTTTAAATAATGGAATTACAATTGTTGCAAGTAAAATTTCACCAACTGGAAATCAATTTACAATTACAGACTATCAAATAGTTAATGGATGTCAAACAAGTAATGTTTTGTATAACAATAGAGAGAATAAAAACATTTCGAATGTAGTTATCCCAATTAAATTGATTGCAACAGAAGATGATGAAATAAAGACTAGAATCACATTAGCAACTAACAATCAAACTCCAATTAAAAAAGAACAGCTAGCTTCTCTAACCCAATTCCAGAGAAGTTTAGAGCAATATTATAATTCTTATCAAGGAGAACAAAAACTTTATTACGAGCGTAGAGCTAAACAATATAATTCTGACCCAAGTGTAATCAAGTCCCGAGTTATTACTCTACCATATCAGATTAAATCTTTCGCAGCCATGTTTTTAAATGAGCCTCATAATGTTACAAGTTTTTTTGGGATGATTGTAAAAAAACTAAACGATGGCAAAATACAAATATTTGACTCCGAACATCTCTACATAACGTACTATACAGCGTCATATGCGTACTATAAACTAGAAGCTTTATTCAAGAAAGGCCAAATAGATTCTTCTTACAAAAAGGTTAAATTTCATTTATTACTATTATTTAGATTATTAAATGAAAATGAGGAAATGCCAAGATTAAATGCAAAAAAAATTGAAAATTACTGTAATAATCTTTTAAACATTCTATATGATGATGAGAAAGTTTTGAGAGCTTTTAAAAAATGTTGTAAAATAATTGATGAAGCTGATTTCGATAAAATGGATAAGCAAGATGTGAAATTAGTTTCAAAGACAAAAGCTTTAATTGACTTTATAAAAAAATAATCTTTTACAAATTAATTGTCTTCAGCCAGAGCAAGAACTCTCTACTAGAATAATATATTAATTTTCTAAAAAGAAATTATCAACCAATTTCTATACAAGTTAAAAAACAGTAAGATCCATGATGAACAAATTAGAAGCTTTCTTTTTAGAAATAAAAAAAAACAAGCAATCAAAAAGAATTCCTACCGCTACAATAACACAACTTTATGGAGTTTCCAGAAGAGGACCTAGAGTAATTTACACTGTAAATCTATGGTTGGAAAAATATGAACTTATTATGGAACCTAGTTATGCAAGCGCAAATGCATATCATAGTGTAGAAATAAAACTAAAACCAACTATCGGTATTAATTCTGAGCTCAAAAAACCTAAGTACTCGGATGCTATTCCTAGAGTTAGTATTATTAAATCTTCTGATCTAAACGATTCAGAAACTGGAGATTTTAAACTTGTTACTGTAAGAAAAGAAATGCCAATAGAGGAAGTTGTTTCCTTAATGCTATATCATAATTTTTCCCAAATCCCAATATTATCAAGTAAAAAGGATATTTATGGACTAGTAAGCTGGAAAAGTATTGGTAGAGCTCTAGCACTTGGCAAAACATGCAAAACTGTTGCTGACTGTTTTGAACCAATTGAATCTATCAATTATGACGAACCTTTATTCAAAGCAGTAAAAATAGTACTAGAAAAGGAAGTCATATTAGTTAGAGATTTTAAAAATGAAATATCAGGTATAGTAACTGCCACTGATATTGGTCAGCAATTTTTAATTCTTTCTGAGCCATTCCTTCTCATTGAGCAAATAGAAAACTCAATTAGAACTATATTGAATGATAAATTAACTTATGAGGACATTAATAAAGTTTTAGATCTAACAAAAATCGAAAAAGAAATAAAACATCTATCAGATTTGACTTTTGGGCATTATGTTAGAATATTTGAAAATGAAGATTTATTTAAAAAAATTGATGTCAAAATTGACAGGGTTTTACTTAGAAAAATGCTAACCGATGTAAACAAAATTAGAAATGAAGTAATGCATTTTAGTCCAGAAGAAATGAATGAAGATGATTTAGCAGAATTAAGGCGAATTCAACGTTTTATACAGCAAATAATGGAAAATATTTAAAACATTGCATCTCAAAAAAACTATAGTTTGAATTTGAAATCCATATCTATACCAATAGTACATAATATAATTTAGTAAAACAAAGCTATGAAAAATCATTTATCTTTTGTTTTGCGACTAAACGAACAATCTTTCTGGACACAGATTGCAAATCCGTGTTATCTAGGTATTTCCGCAACGGAATTAAAATATATTTACAAATGCCAAGGAATTTTACAATAAAAAGAAACAAGAAAAAACATATACGCATCTACAAACAAATTTTACGACTAAGATGCAAACCCAATCGAGTAACATTAGAAAAAGAAATGATAACTAGATGCAAATCAATCCGTAATATTGCAAAAAAAATAAAAATCCCTAACAATGATTTGCCTGCAACTATAATAGCCGCTGTATATAATCGGTGTTACAAAATAGATGAATGTAGAGATCTTGTTGAACCAATCGCTGAATCACTTAAAACAAGACTTTTACATTTAGGTCCTATAGGTTCCTATAATGGTATAAACAATATAGGGAGATGTGCTGAAAATATCACTGCGAACTATCTAATGCTTTTTAAAAAAGCTAAGAATATTCATGATATTGAATTTACTAAAGCATATAGACCGCGTACCGCAAGAGTAATAAAAAGATGTAATAATTGTATAAGTATTTTTGGAAATCATGGCATATAGTCTAGAATATCAATTAAATCATGATATTGATATTTTTCTTAAACTCTCTAACTTTTTAATTCATATTGCGACAGCAGGGGCAAAACTTCCACATGAATTAGCTGCGTTAGATGAAATGAACATTACTAATAAGTCTATAATTTTCAATTTAGAAAATGAAGTAGAAATTACAATTAATCCATATTTAGATGAGCTTTTACAATTTAAAGATACAAGAGAGCGAGATTTATATCTGACTGATTTTAAAAGAATTTCATCAAAAGGAATTATAACTTTTGATAAAACTATTATTGAAGATAGTACTGATCCTTTTTATCACGTCGTCGCATGGCCAACTTTTGGATATGGATTGGATAATTTTAAAATTGAGCCGCCAATTGAAACACCTGATTTTATATCTAGTAAAATTGATCAAAATATTCAAACTAATATTATAGATTCATGGAAGAATGATATAATTTACGACAAATTCGAATTATTAAAAAACATATAATAATGTAAAAATAAGTTTTCAAGGTGTATTTAGAATCATAACAAAGAAAACATCTTATTATTCCAAACATATTTAATTAAGTAAAAAATGACATTCAAAGAAAATTTAGAAAAATCTAAGATTATAATAAGTATTAGTGACAATAACCATTTAACTTTTAGCTTTGACGATTTTAAAAAGTTAAGAGATGAACCTTATTTTGAGAATTGTTGTGATATATTCTTGCATTTGAAAACACAATATTTAGATAAACTTTTAAATGCGGATTTTTACCCTTTGGCTCGACTTATTAATGAGCAAATATTTAATCACAAAATAAATTGGATAAATACATTTTCAATATTAGAAAAAGAAAATTTTGCTGAAGTTTATCGAGAAAGAATAGAGAAAAATGATGAAATAGATGTATTTGATAATATTCTAGAGGCAATAAACTTGGATGAAGAAATTAATTCAGAAATTGATAATATAAATTTCAGAAATGGTTTAATAGAAGGAGTGCGAGAACAATTAATTAAAGAAAATGTAATAAAAAAATAATTAAAAAAGACGTCTATCAATAGCCAACTTAAACCCGATAGCGCGGATTTGCAATCCGTGCCCACAACAGCAAGACACAATACAAATAATTTAAAAAAGTCAATCTTTTTTGTGCACGGATTGCAAATCCGCGCTATCGGGTAAAGTATATATTTGGTCTTTCATAAAAGAATAAATCCCACATATTTAAATTAAAAGAGTATGAAAATTGAAAAAACCGTTGGAATATGTATTACTATAATTATCTTATTTGTTTTATTTCACGTATCTCTATCTTTCATGGATTTTAAGCTAGATACAGATATCACGCCAATATATATTGACATAATTAATGCATTAGTTATTACCATACTGACAATCCAAGTCTACCATTACAACAAAAAAAAGGATGAATTAGATTTTAAAACAAAAACTCCATTAATATCAATTAGTCAAGAAGAATACAGTTCTGAATATATAATTCAAAATATAGGAGGAGGTCCCGCTTTGAATATTAGAATTTTGAGTGATTTAGATAGCGAAACCAAATTTTGGAAAAAAAATCTTATCGGATATGATTTATTCGGGAATAATTCTTTAAAATTAGACAATGAAAACAAAGAACAATATTTGATTACTTATAATGACATATATGGTAATTTATATTATTCATATATGAAGAATAACCATCTTCAATTTGGCTTTCTAACCTCTAGTGAAAAGAAATCGGCGAATGAAATTCAAAAAATGTGGAAATATGATAAGCAAGTAGAAGATTTTTCAAGTGGAAATACACCTTCTGTCTAACTTATCAAATTACCTCGCTGGTGCGCAAGATCAAACCAAAATCAAAAATTAATTCGTAATAAAATCAAAAATGAACGAGACTAAACCAAAAAAGAAAAATTGGCTCAAAATATTTATAGATAACTTACTTGATTTTATTCTAAAATAAAAAATATGCGCAAAAGTCTAAAAAACTTATTGCGCTTTTTTATTTCAAAAAATCACAACTGCGCCTTACACAAATCATCCAACAACTCCATTTCATCCTCAGGCAATAACTGCAAGGCAATTTCAAGCAAAGTCATTACATTGACATTATTGTCTTTTGTAAAACTCGACAAACCGTTTGCATCAGGATTGAGCAAAATAATACTTGCTTTTAGTAAATCTGAAACCATTAGATTTAATTCGTTGTATGAAGATACTTTTAGCGGTATTGTAAACGAGTTGGTTTCTTTTGGAACTGGTTTTAGTTTGCTGAAGTAGCTTCTTTTATTTATTAATTCTAACAATTCTTCGGTTCTTTCTTTATTTTGTGTTTCCATTGTTTTTAGTTGTTTTTCTTTGAAACGAAATTAGAAAGAATAGATTATTTTTAAGTGATTGTAAACAATCGAGTGTATACAACCGAATTTTAAACTTACACGAAATATCTTATATTTGAAAAAACTAAACCTATCCAAAATGAATAAGCTAATCAAACTAAATCTTGTTGGAGTGATTTTATTTCTTACTTCTTGTACTTCAATGTCTCCACTTCAAGTACATAACACACTTCCGACTTTAACCAAATCAAAATATATTACACGATCAGAAATAGAAACAAGTTATTGCAAACCTTTAACCAAAAATAGAAGCTACGTCGCTCCTATTGGAATAACACCAAAAAACGATTTGACAAATGCCGCTAAAGGAATAGATGAATGGGTTCAAATTGATGGAGGAAACGCGTACATTTTAAAAAGTTTTAATTGGGTTAATGTTGACCAAGAAACAACTCAACTTCATGTTGATTTTGATACTTTGCTGTGTGAATAAAATTGCACAAGCTTTAAAAATTCATCCAAGTGAATTCATTAAGGATTTGTAATCACGAAAAAGACTCAAATTGCAAATTAATCTTTGCGGAGCTACTTGCGAAGATTTCTCCTTACGTCGAAATGACAAAACTGTGTGGTTACAATGTGGAAAACCTTTGCGGAGCTTCTTGTGGAGATTTGCTTCGCCAGTTCGCTAACGCTCGGATCTCCTTGCGTCGAAATAAGTAACTTTTACAGAAATGACAAAATTATGAGAATAAGTAAAAAACCAGCTCATTATAACAGAAACACTAAAATTCCAAATCTTGAATCCAAATGATTAAATCTAAACTCAAGTCATTAATAGCCATCTTAATAATTCTCTTTGTTGTCTATCATATTGTTTCTTTTTTCTCTACTTTTCACTTTTATGCAGCAGGAAAATATCCGTATGCCGAAACGTATTATTTAAAATATCCCGAAAAGAAAGTCATTGAAACACTTGAAAAATTACATCTTCAAAATCCTGATTTTAAGGATAGATATCCCGAAGACTATTGGCATGATATTTATTTTGATCTAAATGGTAAAAGAATAGAAGCTTGGACAAGACCTTCTGCTGATAACGGAACAGATCTAGCTTTCGTGTCTGTATATAGAAATAGAGAAAACGGATGGCAATTAGTTAATCAGGATTTAGGCTTATTTTGGAATATAATGCTAAAACGAGAATTCGAAAAGAAAATAGTCAAAAGACTTGAAGCTGAGTTAGAGAAATAAAAACTTAAAAAATGACATTATTTCCCCCGCTAGTGCCAGCGTCTCGCTCGTGCACACAATCTTCACAAATTGAATACACTCATGAATAATGAACTAATGAAAATAGAAATTAACAAAAAGTATCAGTCAAGTTTAATCGCAGATACTGATCTTCATGCAGGTGGTTTGTTTTTTTGCATAATCTACCAAAATCAACTGGAGTTCTTTAAGAATGGTAAAGTTGAGCTAACAAAAAAGGTCGTTGATGCCTTTCGTCCTATGGATGAGCATGACATTAAACGTTTACAAAATTATAAGATTGTTGGAGATTACTCATTTAATGATAGAGGATATTTGGTTTGTAAGTTTGAGGATTTGTTTTGGACATTTACCGGATTGTCTACCGAAAAAGATAGTTCAATTATTCCCTTTAACATTTATGATAGCCGCTCACTAAATAAATGGGGAGAAGTTTATAAACTTGAAGAAATTATTTAGTGACAACCCTGAGGTGGCGCGAGCGTCCCGCTCGTGAACACAATCTACGTAGGAAGTCCATTTTCTCATTCTGTTTCCTTCTAGTTTTGTCATTTCGACGTGAGGAGAAATCTTCGCGAGTAACTCTACAAAGATTGGCAAGTATACTTTACGGAATTTCTAGTGTGATTTGCTTCGCCAGTTCGCTATCGCTCGAGTCTCGTTCCTCGAAATGACAAAACTTTGTGGAAAATCACTGCGGAGCTACTTACTGAGATTTCTCCTTACGTCGAAATGACAAAACTGTACGGATAGACAAAAACCAACCCTCATTAAATCAGCATTTTATCAAGAAATTTATAAATTAGAAAATACCAAAAACAAATTTACTAACTCGCTGCAGAATTCTCTTATATTTCGAAAAATATACCTACTTTACAAGTTCAAAAATAACCTTTGTACAATCTTAAAAAATAAAACTAATCTCAAGAAAACTAATGAAAGTAACCACCAGTATTTTTACGCTATTACTTATTTCCCAAATTACTTTTGCACAAACAGCTGCAAAAAAAATTGATTCGATTTTTCGTTCGATTGCTACTTATAATCCAGAAATAGCGATGAGCGTGGGATTTGTCGAAAATGGTAATACTACTTTTTTCAACTACGGAAAAATCAGCAAAGAAAGTACACAGGCCGTAAACGAAAATACTATTTATGAGATTGGCTCGATTACCAAACTTCTTACAGGAAATTTAATAGCGCAAGCCCACAACGAAGGCAAACTTAAAATTGATGATTTTATAGACGATTATCTGCCAAAAGAATATGTTTTATCAAACGAAATAAAAGGCAAGATCAAAATCTCAGATTTGGCTTCGCATCAATCTGGTCTGCCTAATTTTGATTTTAGAAAACTAATGGAAATTAATCCAAAACAGCCATTAGACATTACCAAAGAGAGTGTTCATGCTCTTATAAACGAAAATACAAAACTAATAGATTACGGAAGTTATCGTTATTCTAATATCAGTTATACGTTAATGGGAATGATATTAGAGAAAGTCTATTCAAAGAGCTTTGAAGATATATTGAAAGAAAAAATGCTTCTGCCTCTTAAAATGGAAAATACGCTGACTAGCAATTTTAATGTAAAAAATAAAGTTACAGGTTATGAATTTAATGGAATTCCGCAAGATTTTTTTAACTGGAATTATTTAATCGCTCCCGCAGGTCTTGTAAAATCGAATACTTCAGATTTAACAAAATTGCTAAAAGCTATTTTGTCGAATACTGGTGAAATCTCAAAAGCAACAGCAATTGCCGAAACCACGTTTTTTAAAAATACAGAAAGAGAAATAGGTTTTGGACAGCAGATGGAACGAGTTGCCGACGATGTTTATTTTTATAAAACAGGAAATACAATGGGATGTGCTACCATATTTGCCTACGATAAAAAAACGAACTGGGGAATGGTAATTTTGCTCAACCACAACAGTCCTCAATTAATTGGAGAGTTAATGGATGCCAATTACGAGCAGGTCTTTAAGAAAAAGGCTGTATCAAACAACACTAAAAAAATGCAGCTTTAAGTGTTGGATTAATAAAAATAAATCATGGAAAACTTCGACTGAACCGCTTAAAATGGATTTTGAACAAATAATAGCAGGACGAATTATTCTGGAGCTTTTAGGAGCTTCAGCAAGATTTCTTGGTTATAATTTATGGACTCTTTCTAACGACAATGATTTTAGAACATTTTCAAGTTTCTGGTCACCAAGCGGAAGTAGCCAAAAAAAAGATGATAATAGTAATCGAAATCATATGATTGGGGTTCTATTTTTGGGAGGTTTTATAATGCTGCTCATTATCTTTAATACCTAATTCAAAAACCATTCATTAAAATGGGATATCATTTTTATAATGCTGAAACAGAGATTTTATATCTCACTAATTCTAGCGAATACGATACTTTGTCGGTTTTTAAATTCTGCGCAAATAATCTTTACAGAATAAACGAAAGGGTTAAAAACGGAGAAACGATCAAAATCATTGAAAATATTGGCAAAGAATATACTAAAACGTATGTAATTGAAAATACGGTAGATTTTAAAAAATGGGTCGAAAAAATATACAACGGAGGTTTTGAAGATTATCTCGAAACTGGAATGAAATAGATTATTCTAAAATAGTATTCATAAAAAAAATCCCAAAAGAAATACTCTTTTGGGATTTTACTAAACTTAAAACGAAACGATAGTAAACCTACTCCTCTACTTTTAAAATCTCTAATTTGAGATTTCCTTTTTTAGCAGGCCATTCAACAATATCGCCTTCTTTGTAACCTACCATTGCAATTCCTTCGTCTGAAAGAACCGAAATTTTGTTTTTACTTGCTTTTGCTTTATCTGGACCAACTATGAGAATTGTTTTTTCTTCGTTATTGATATGATCTTTGTAAGTAACTTTTCGATCTATCGAAACTACATCTTCAGGCAGATTTTTTCGCAATACTTGCGTAGCATGTTTTAGCTGGCCTAATAAAAGTTCTTCTTCTTGTATGGTTACTTTTTTTCTTCTTACGTGATCTTTAATTAAATCGTATGTTCCTGTTGTTAAAATTATATTTTGCGACATGACTTTCTTGTTGGTTTCATTTTCTCTAAAATAGGACACAACTCTTCAGTGAATAGCACGCAATACGAACTACTCAGTGATATCCTATCCTGAATAAAAATGAGATTAAATAATAAAAATTAATAGTGAAAATATCCCCTGTCTAGAGTTGTGACAGGGCTAAAGAAATAAACTCTTTTGAGCTTTTTAAGAAAGTATCGTCATGCAAATACAATAACGTGCACATTAAGCACATTAAAGAACTGTTTATTAAATAAAAATTTGCAGTGACCATTATAATATCAAATTATCTCGGCAATATACGCCTTTTTTATCTTACAAAAAAATGAAGCGTCAAGAGAACTCGCTTTAATTTTCTAGTGTAATCCAAATAAAGCAGCAAAATAATTTAACTCCATTTATATTGCAAACTTTTTCCTATTTTTGATTTGATAAAAAACAGATTATCAATACCATTAGAATATATTCCCCAGAGTAGTTTTATAATTCATCAATCACCAAAAACAAACCAAACATGATTAAAAAATCCATTTTATCCATTTTAGTTCTTTTGGCAATCACTTTAAATTCCTGCAAACAGGAGCCAAAAGAAACACCTGCCCCATTAATTGATGTCAAGACTTTCTTCAAGAATGGAGAAAAAAGCTCTTTCAAAATTTCGCCCGACGGAAATTATTTTAGCTATCGTGCCGATTATAAAGGAAAAACCAACGTTTTTGTTCAGAAAGTAAATGACACTAAAGCAGTTCGTGTAACCAACGACACTTTGCGAAGCATTTTCAATTATTTCTGGAAAGGTGACCGAATTATATACGCACAAGACGTAGGCGGAGACGAGAATTTCCAACTCTTTTCGGTAAAAACGGATGGAACCGATTTAAAAGCATTAACGCCTTTTCCGGGTGTTAGAAGTGACATTATAGACGCACTAATTGACGTTCCAGGCAAAGAGAAAGAACTAATTGTACAAATCAACAAAAGGGTAAAAGAGTATTTTGATCCTTATCTTTTAAATGTCGAAACTGGAACTTTGACACTGCTTTACAACAACAAAGAAAATTTTGACGGATGGGTTACAGATAATAATGGCGTAATTCGTCTTGCTTCAAAAACGGACGGTGTAAACATTACTTGGAATTATCGAAATTCTGACAAAGAATCTTTTACGCCTCTTATTACGACAACTTTCAAAGATTTCTTTTCTCCTGCTTCTTTTGACAAAGACAATAAAAACATTTATGCGCTGAGTAATATTGGCAAGGATAAAGTGGTTTTGGTTGAATACGACCCGATTGGCAAAAAAAATGTAAAAGAATTATTTGCCGATCCTAAATATGATTTAGATGCGGTTAATTACGATCGAAAAAAACAAGCCTTGACTTCTGTAACTTGGGAAGCCGAAAAACAAGAAGAACATTTTTTTGATAAAGAATGGGAGGCAATCAAAAACAATCTGAAAAAGCAGATTGAAGGTTACGAAACTGAAATTGTAAACTACGACGATGCCAGAACCAAAGCTATTGTTTGGGCTGGAAACGATAGAACTCCAGGAAAATACTATATATACGATTTCAAAACTACAAAAGTTAAAGAAGTTGCGAATCCGTTTCCTTGGATCGAAGAGAAACACATGAGCCATATTAAACCTATTACGTATAAATCGAGAGATGGCCTTGAAATTCACGGCTATTTAACGCTTCCGTTGGGAGTGGAGCCTAAAAATCTGCCTGTCATTATCAATCCTCATGGCGGTCCTTGGGCAAGAGATGGCTGGTATTATAATCCAGAAGTTCAGTTCTTGGCAAATCGCGGTTATGCTGTCTTACAGATGAATTATAGAGGAAGTACCGGTTATGGAAAGGAATTTTGGCAATCTAGTTTTAAACAATGGGGTAAAAAAATGCAAGATGACATTACCGATGGTGTCGAATGGCTGAAAAAAGAAGGCATTGCAGACCCGAATAGAATTGCTATTTATGGCGGTAGTTATGGTGGTTATGCAACGCTTGCCGGAATCACTTTTACACCAGATTTATATGCAGCTGCAGTAGATTATGTGGGCGTGAGCAATTTGTTTACTTTCATGAATACGATTCCGCCTTATTGGACACCTTATCTGGATCAGTTTCACGAAATGGTTGGCGATCCTAAAAAAGATAGTTTGCTGTTGGCCTCTGCATCGCCTGCATTACATGCAGACAAAATAAAAACGCCTTTGTTTATCGCACAAGGAGCAAACGATCCAAGAGTAAATAAAGCCGAAAGCGACCAAATGGTTGAAGCGCTGAAAAAACGCGGTGTCGTTGTAGAATACATGGTTAAAAATGACGAAGGACATGGTTTTAGAAATCAAGATAATCGTTTTGATTTTTATGGTGCCATGGAAAAATTCCTAGACAAACATTTGAAACAAAAGAAATAAACAATAGCAAACCTAAACTTAAAAGCTGCAGAGAAACATTTTCTGCAGCTTTTTTTCTGAAATAAAAAGTAAGAAGAAATAGCTTACATTTGTTTTAATCAATGTTTTAATTTTAGATCTCTTTCCTCTAACCTCAAAATACTATAAACCATAATGAAAAACTTCGATTGGACTTCTTTCACCAAAAAAATAGCCGTTAAAGCTCAACTTTCAGATATTTACGATGCTTGGACAAAAGCGAATGAGTTAGAAAAATGGTTTCTCGAAAAAGTATCTTTTTTTGGAGCTAATCAGGAATCTATAAGCAAAGACAAAAACGCAGAAAAAGATAATACATACGAATGGCTTTGGTATTTGTATGATGATGCTATGTCAGGAAAAATCGTTTCTGCCAATGGAATTGATCAACTGCAATTTACTTTTGAAGGAAACTGTCTTGTAGATATTAATCTAAGCCAGAAAGACGATTATACGATTGTAGAGCTTCGTCATTATAACATTCCGACAGATGATCATGCGAAACAATACATTAGATTGGGTTGTTCCAACGGTTGGCATTTTTATCTCACAAATCTAAAATCGGTTTACGAAGGTGGATTAGATTTGAGAAATAAGGATCTTAATTTGGATCCGATGATTAATAATTGAAAAAATGCATAACAACCAATAAAACCAAACCAATGAAATTACTAATCACCTCTTTTCTTTTAATTCTTACCTTGACTTTATCCGCACAATCCAATCCGATTGCGGGTGAATATTCCCATTCACTTTCTGAAAAAGAAAAACACACAATCGAATATAAACTGACTTTAAACCCAGACGGAACTTTTCTGTTTCATTCGTATTCGAAAATACAAGGCGGAAATTCAGCGGAAGACAATAAATACGGAAAAGGAAAATGGAGTGCAATAGACAATCTGATTACTTTTTCAGCAAACAAAAAAGAAGATTTTGACTCAAAATATACTTTAGATTTCAATAATTCAACCGCTAGATTTATTGCTAAAAATCCGAGAGATAAAAGCGATAAAGTTGTTAAGACCAAACTTCAATTTTTAGAATCGGAAATTTTCTGGATGAAGAGTGTAGATGTTTTTAAATTATAAATGAAAAATGAAAAAAGTACTTCTTTTAACTTGTCTGATTTTATCAGTCGTAGCATTTTCACAAACCAAAAAAGAGTATCCAATCGATCTTTTAGAATCAAAATGCATAAATCAAAAAGACATCTCTAACGCAGACAAATGCAATTGTATCATACAAGCCCAAGAATCTTGGGACAAAGAATTGAACAAAAGTTACAATTTACTAAAAACAAAACTCCCAAAAGAAACTTTTGAAACTTTAAAAGAATCTCAAAAACAATGGCTTCTTTATCGCGATAAAGAATATGAGTTTATGTCGAAATATCTTTACGAAGTCAAGCAAGGAACTTTGTGGTATGCCGTTTCAGAAAGCTTAAAAAGAGACATCGTAAAAAGAAGAGCGCTTGAATTGGAGGCGTATTACAAAATATTTGATTATTAAACTTTCTTTTTAGAAAGCCTTTGCCCCTTTGGACCTAATAATCTTTGCCCCTTTCCCATAAAATCCGTACTTTCGCATGTCCAACTAGAAAAGAAAAAATGAAGGTCTGTATTGCTGAGAAACCAAGTGTAGCGCGTGAAATTGCATCTGTTTTGGGTGCCAATACCAAACACGATGGCTATTACGAAGGCAATGGTTATGCTGTAACCTACACTTTTGGACATTTATGCACTTTAAAAGAACCCAACGATTATAAACCGCATTGGAAAAGCTGGGATTTGAACAATTTACCCATGCTTCCTGAAAAGTTCGAAACCAAAGTGGTTCAAAACTCAGGAATTCAAAAACAGTTTAAAATCATTAAAAGTCTTTTTGAGAAAGCCGACGTGGTTATCAACTGTGGGGATGCTGGACAAGAAGGAGAACTGATTCAGCGCTGGGTGATGAACGAAGCGCATTACAAAGGCGAAATTCAGCGATTATGGATTTCATCTCTTACCACAGAAGCTATTAAAGAAGGTTTTGAAAACTTAAAACCCTCTGCCAACTACGATAATTTATTCTACGCCGGATTTTCTAGAGCTATCGGAGATTGGCTTTTAGGAATGAATGCCACGCGTTTGTACACTGTAAAACATGGCGGCTACAAACAAGTTTTGTCTATCGGACGCGTACAAACGCCAACTTTGGCCATGGTTGTAGAACGTTTTAGAGAAATTGAAAACTTTAAACCGCAGCCGTATTGGGAATTGCAGACTTTATATAGAGAAACGCTTTTTAGTTATGAAGAAGGTCGTTTTCTAAACCAAGAAGACGGACAAGTTATCGCGGCCAAAGTCAAAGAAAGTGATTTCGAAATCGTTTCTGTTGATAAGAAGAACGGAAATGAATATGCCCCAAAACTTTTCGACTTAACGGGTCTGCAAGTTTATTGCAATCAAAAATTTGGATTTTCTGCCGAAGAAACATTGAAAATTGCACAGACTTTGTACGAACAGAAAGTTATTACCTATCCCAGAGTTGATACTACTTTTTTACCAGGTGATATATATCCGAAAGTGCCTGGAATTCTACAGAAATTAACCAATTATGCCGAATTGACTGAGCCCCTTTTAGGAAAAAAAATCAAAAAATCGCCAAAGGTTTTCAACGATAAAAAAGTAACCGATCACCACGCGATTATTCCAACGGGAGTTCAAAATAATCTGCCTCATAATCAGCAGCAGGTTTATGATATTATTACTAGACGTTTTATTGCTGTTTTTTATGATGACTGTTTGGTTGCCAATACCACGGTTATTGGAAAAGCTGCCGATGTGACTTTTAAAGCGACTGGAAAAGAAATCTTAAAGAAAGGTTTCCGTGTTGTTTTTGAAGATCCGAATGCAAAGGAAAAAGAACCCGATTTACTGCCGAGTTTTGTTGTGGGCGAAAAAGGTCCGCATGAACCTTCATTTCTTCAAAAAGAAACCAAGCCGCCCAATCAGTTTACAGAGGCAACTTTACTGCGTGCCATGGAAACCGCAGGAAAACAGGTTGATGACGAAGATTTACGCGAATTGATGAAAGAAAACGGAATCGGTCGTCCGTCAACACGTGCCAATATTATCGAAACGCTTTTCAAACGCCAATATATTGTTCGAAACAAAAAACAAGTTTTACCCACTTTGACTGGAATTCAATTGATTGATACGATTCAGAACGAATTAGTAAAATCGGCCGAACTTACAGGAACTTGGGAAAAACAATTGAAAGATATTGAAAAAGGGACTTTCACCGCAGCGGCCTTCATTAGAAACATGAAACGCATGGTTGAAGCTTTGGTTTATGAAGTTCGAAGCGAAACCAAGCACGCCAATATTTCACATGCGGCCACGATTCAGAAACCAGTTGTAAAAGCGGAAAAAGAGAAAAAGAAAGCCTCTGGAATTTCAGCAGAAACTTGTCCGAAATGCCAAAAGGGAAAGATCCTGAAAGGAAAATCGGCCTTTGGCTGCAGCGAGTACAAATCGGGTTGCGATTTTGTATTGCCTTTTGTTTTTCATGATAAAAAAATAACAGAAAGCCAGTATTTACGATTGGTTCAAAAGGGTTCTACAGTAAACATAAAAGGCTTTAAAACCGATTCTGGAACTGTTGAAGGCTTAATTCGTTTTGAAGAAAATTACAAACTGAAATTGGAACCAAAGAAAACCGATAAAAAAGCCGAACCTAAAGAAAATTCAGATGCATTGGTTTGTCCGAAATGTAAAAAAGGAACAATTCTAAAAGGCAAAACGGCTTATGGTTGCGCCGAATATAAATCGGGTTGTGATTTTAAAGTGACTTTCGACGAAGTACGCGAAAAACTAAAAGATCAAAAACCAACTAAGGAATTAGTTTACTCTATTTTGAGTGCAAGCGTTTGATTTTTTTTAGCCACGAATGCACGAATTTCCACTAATTATTTTTTTAAAATTACTGTGTCTATATTATTTGCCACAGATTAAAAGGATTAAAATGATTCTTTGCTCTGTGTGTTTTATCAATAATTGCACGAATTTTTTCTCGCAGATTTAGCAGATTTGACAGATTTTTATAATGCAGAGTACAAATAAATCTGCTGAATTTGCTAAATCTGCGAGAGACAAAATCATTTTAATCCTTTTAATCTGTGGCTAAAAATAATTTTACTCTTCAATAATAATTCGAAAAATTCACAGAAAACTTTCCATTACGTTTATCAAGAAAAATTCGTGAATTCGTGGCTAAAAAAAAATTCATACATTAGTGCTATCAAAAACCTTATAAATATGTTTCAGAAAATTACTCTTTTAGCTCTTGTATTAGCCGCAGTTTCATGCCAGAAAAAAGAAACGGTAGAAAAAGATAAAATCAAAAAAGCCGACTGGTTAATAGGAAACTGGGAAAATAAAACTCCTGAAGGCATTTTATCTGAAAATTGGCAAAAACTAAACGACAGTACTTTCAGTGCTTCTTCTTATTTTATAAAAGGGAAAGACACTTTGCATTTTGAAACTATTGTTTTGGCTCAGCTAGGGGAAACGCTTACTTACAAAGCAACTGTAAAAGGTCAAAACGATGATAAACCCGTTTTCTTTCCTTCTACTTCTGAAACAGATCAGCAATTGGTTTTTGAGAATCCAAAACACGATTATCCTCAAAAAATCACGTATACAAAAGGTACAAATAATACTTTAACTGCAGAAATTTCTGGGAACATGAATGGAAAACCAAGTTCTGAGAAGTTTGTTATGACGAAGAAGTAATTGTTTCTTATTTGTAAAAGAAAAATGCCTAATTACATTTATATTGAAAAAGTTCCTTTATACAAAACTACAATTGGAAGCTTATTATTTGTCCCAGGTTTTCTTGCTGCGATTTTTATAAATAAGCAGAATGGATTTAGTTATTTCTTTATTTATCTGTTGCTAGCATATTGGGGAATCTTTTTCATTTCAACTGAAGGTTTAGAAATTGATTTTCAAAAGAATAAATTCAGGAAATTATATTCTTTTTATGGAATCAAAATTAGATTGAAATGGAAATTATTTCCAGAAATAAAATGCATTTCTTTAGTCGAAACTATTGTTAAACACGCCATAGAAAAAGGTGGTGCAGGAAATAGAATTAGATCCACTATCAATGAAAAAACAATTAAAATAAATATTGTAGATAATGAAGATAACTATTTAACAATCTACTTTGCAAATGATCAAAAGGAAGCTTATAAAATCGCATCAAAAATTAAAGAAGCTTATAAAATTGAAATTACAACAAATTTTTAAAACAAAGTATACTTCGGAATTTCCATAGATTAATAGAAACTTCTGTACCTTTTAAGCATCAGCATCTTTAAACTACTCATTCTCCCCAATCTTATTCACCATAAAAATCATCAGAATTCCGAGAAGCGCCATAACAAGAAACGCCCATTTCATACTTAAATATTCAGAGATAAAACCAACCATTGGCGGAACTAATAAAAATCCGAGGTAACCAATTGTTGATATAGAAGTTAAGGCAGAACCACTGCTTAATTTTGAAGATCTTCCGGCAATACTAAATACTAACGGAACAACGCAAGAAACCCCAAATCCGATTAAAACGTAACCGAAAATAGTTGGGTATGCATACGGTAAAATAAAACAAACACCGAAACCAGCTGTAATTAAGATTCCGCTATAAAGCAAGATTTTTTTAGTTCCAAATTTCATTACGCCATAATCACCAAAAATACGTCCTAACGTTACTGCCGAAGCAAAAAACACGAATGCCGCACTGGTTAATTTTGGAGAAGCTTTTAATATATTTTCGAAATAAATTCCGCTCCAGTCGTACATGGTATTTTCACAAGCCATAGAAACGAAACAAATTAGAGAGAATTTTACCAGATTTTTTTCTGGCATCGAAAAGAACTTCTTTTTAACTGGAACAGGTTCGTTGTGAATACTCATCGGATAAAAACAAGCCGTTAGCGCCAGCATAAAAATACTTACTCCCAATAAATGATGCGATGGTGCAATTTTCTGCGTTACCATTACATAACCTAATCCCGCACCCGAGAAAACGGCAATACTCCAAACGGCATGAAAACGCGTAATAATAGATTTCGGATATAGTTTCTGCACTTCCAGAGATTGTGCATTTATAGATAAATTGAAAATATTACGAGAAGCTCCAAAGAATAAAAGTATAATAACCAACTGCCAAACAAATGCCGCCAAACCAGGCAGAGACAACGCAATATTGAACATAACAGCGCCAAGAAGCATAATATAACGGCTGCTGTATTTATTTAATAGTTTTCCTGTAAAAGGCATTGTTAGCATTAAACCTATCGGAAAAGCAAATAAAACTGCACCAAATTCGGCTTCAGACAATTTTAATTGGGCTTGTATATGTGGAATTCTTGAAACCCACGAAGAGTATCCAAAGCCAGAAAGGAAGAAAAAAACAGTATTGGCAATACGATATCCTCTAGGCGTATTTTGAATCTTTTTAAAGAATGGTAAAATCATGAAGTCATTTTTCAGACTGCAAAATTAAGGCTTTAAAACTTTATCTCGCTAAAACATCAACTAAGAATTTCATTTAATTATCTCAATAATCAACATTTAACAATTTCAAAAATAAATGACAAAAAATAAAATTGTTAAAGTTACTTTAATTTTTACATTTGCATTGTTTTTATTTATTCTAAATAAATATTATTTACAAACCAATTAATAAATAGCAATGAATTACCTCAGTTTGAAAACTACACGTTTTCTATTTTCTATCAGTTTTTTATTTTCGTTTTTATCTGCCTTTGCACAAAACCACGGAAAAATTAAAGGAACCATAACCACCTCAGACGGCGATGCTGCAGCGGGAGTAAATATTATTCTTAAAAACTCTAAATATGGTACCGTTTCTAATGACGATGGTACTTTTGATTTTAATAAAGTAAGATCCAATTCTTATACACTTCAAGTATCTTTGGCAGGTTACGAAACCGCAGAAACTGAAGTTACAGTTACAGAAAATGAAACCTCAACAATTAATTTACAGCTTAAGGTTTCTAATAAGGAATTGAATGAAGTTATCGTAAATGGCAAGAAAAGCAACTTATCAAAAAAAACCGATTATGTAGCCAGAATGCCACTAAAGAACCTGGAAAATCCGCAGGTTTATAATGTTATTCACAAAGAACTATTACAAGAACAAATCGCGGTAGACATACGAAGCGCGGTTCAAAATGCTACGGGCGCAATCTCAAAAATATATCCTTCTGGCGGACTTGAAATTAGTTTTAGAGGATTCAGCACGGGTGTAAACGCACGAAACGGCATGGAGACTCTTTCTGGGCGAAGCTCAATCTCAATTGATAATGCCGAGCGAATTGAGGTGCTAAAAGGGCCTTCTGGAACTTTGTTTGGTTCTTCTGTTTCTTCATTTGGAGGAGTTGTAAACTTGGTTACCAAAAAGCCTTTTGAAACTAGCAAAACAGAGATATCTTATACAGGAGGAAGCTTTGGACTGCAGCGTGTCGCGGTAGATTTTAATATGCCTTTGACTCAGGACAAAAAAGTTTTGTTTAGAATAAACGCTTCGGCAAATACAGAAAACAGTTTCTTAAATTATGGTTTTAATAAAACAGTTTTATTTGCACCGAGCATTATTTATAAAGCAACCGACAGATTAACGCTGAGTTTAGACACAGAAATTTTCAATACCAACAACACACGCCCTACTTACGGACGTTCGTATGCGGCAGGACTTACCAACCCAACAGACCTGAAAGTAGATTACAGAACAAGCTTATTTGCAGATGATCTTGATGCTAAAACAAGTTCTCCTAAAATATTTGCTCAGGCAGAATATAAACTTTCTGACAATTGGAAATCTACCACACTATTCTCATTGGTAGACGAACGTGTTGATCATAGTTATCAGTACTACACTGCATGGAAATCGCCGACAGAAGTTCAAAGAATGGTATCCCGTTTTGGACCAATTCATAATAATTTTACCAATTTTCAGGAAAATATTAATGGCGAATTTTCAACAGGAAGCATCAAACATAAATTATTAGCAGGTATTAATTACCGATTTACAAAAGGAACATTTAAATATGCTACCACACAAGTATTGGATTTAATAGATGTAACAAAAGATTTTGAACCAATTCGAAAAAGCGATGTAGATCCAAAATTGAAAGAAATGCAATTTGGCGTTCCAAATGAACAGACTTTTAGCGTTTATGCTTCAGATGTAGTTAGTTTTACAGATCGCTTATCTGTAATGCTTAGTCTTCGTTTGGATAACTTTGTTCAGAAAAAAATCGAAGATACAGAGGGCTACAACCAAACTGCTTTGTCTCCAAAATTAGGTTTGGTTTATGAAGTAGTTAAAGATCAGGTTTCTTTATTTGGAAATTACATGAATGGTTTTCAAAATTCAGGTCCAGTAAATCAGCCAGATGGATCAATATTAATCTTAAAACCAGTTTATGCTAATCAATATGAAGGCGGTGTAAAAGTAGAAGCTTTCAATAAAAAATTAAGCACAACACTAAGCTATTACAACATTACAATTGATAATGCTACAAGAACAAAACCGGACGGATATAATGTTCAGGATGGAAAACAAGTAAGTAAAGGAATTGATTTTGAATTCATTGCCAATCCTATAAACGGTTTAAACGTGACGGCTGGTTATGCTTATAATGACAATCGTATCGTTAAATCGTCTGACCCTTTAATTGAAGGCAACAAGGCTAGCGGAGCACCAGAAAATGTGCTGAATTTTTGGGTTTCTTACAAACTTCAAAACACACTAAAAAATTTAGGCTTTGGTTTTGGAGGAAATTATGTAGACAAACAGTATAAATTTGAAGATGAAAGCTTTTATGCTCCTTCTTATTCTATTTATAGTGCAACAGTATTTTACGACAGACCCGTTTGGAGACTTGGAGTTAAATTCAACAACCTGACCAACACAAAATATTGGGATTCTTACGGAATGGCTCAAACTCCAGCAAACTTCTTAGTAAACCTAACCGTAAGACTTTAGTTTTCTTACTCAAATATTCCACAACCTCGAAATACTTTCCATATGAAATGAATTTCGAGGTTTTTTAGTGTTTTATTTTTAATTATTCTAAATAAGACTTATGTTTGTAAAAAATATCATTCTAATAATTTAAACTTGATCTTATGAAATCAAATACTTTAAAAACACTAAGCTTTTTATTTCTAATGCTTTTTGCTGCACCTCAGCTTTTTGCCCATGCTTTATGGATTGAAACCAAAGCAACAGGAACAAAAGGAAAAGCTCAGGAAATTTCTGTTTATTTTGGAGAATTCTCTGATAATGATATTACAAAAGCTGATAAATGGTTTTCTGATTTGAAGGATTTCTCTTTAGTTGTAATTTCTCCTTCAAAAAAAGAAACTAAACTAACTTCTAAAGCTCTAGATAATAAATACCAAGCTTTCTTTACACCAGACGAAGACGGAGTTTATACCATTGTAATGCATCATACCGTTGGAGATGTTTACGGAACAATGAAATTAGACTACAATTCAAGTGCAACCGTTGTTGTTGGAAACAAATCGGCTGGAAATGTAGCTGCGGCTAACAATAATAAAATTAGCGTTTTTTCTGAAAATGCCGATATCGCGAAAAAAAATACTGTAATTAATGTTTCTGCTTTATACGAAGGCGCTATTGCAAAATCTCAAAAAATCAAAGTAATTGCTCCAAACGGATGGGAAAAAGAATTGTGGACAAATGATAAAGGAGAAATCTCTTTTACTCCTATCTGGTCAGGAAATTATATGGTTGAGTTTGCTTATACAGAGAAATCTGCAGGTGAACATAACGGAAAAAAATACGATGAAATCTGGAAAATGGCAACTTATCAAATTGCTGTAAAATAATTTCAGAAAATCTCATTCTTAGGTTTTAATTTCAATTGAAACAGGGCTGACTCAAAAATGAGCCAGCCCTGTTTTTTTTTGTAAAAATGCCTTCTAGAATATTCTATAAGGTATTTTAATTGGTTTTAAATACAAAATTAAAATAACATTAGAAAACTCTTAAGCAAATCTTAAGAAAAGACTAAGAAAGGCTTAAGTAAGAAATCCACTTCATAATTTCCTGTTAAAGAATATGTCTATTTATATTTGCACTCGATAATTTTTATTGAATCTAAATAAATACCATGAAATATAATTTACTACTAGCATTAGGATTATTTAGTTTTGTCTCTTACGGTCAAGATTACTCAAGCAACGAAACTACTTATTCAGTTACTGATACTGTAAAAAATAAAAAAGGTGAAATTCTTAATGAGGTTGTGGTTACCAAAACCAAAGAACCAAAACCCGTAACAGCAGTTCGCTCTGGATTAAAACCAATGGATAATCCACAAAGCATACAAGTTATTGGTTCTGAAATTATCGAACAGCAGCAAGCAATCAGATTAAGCGAAGTTCTTAAAAACGCTAACGGTGTTTACGTTGGTTCTGCTCGTGGTGGCGCTCAGGAATCTTTCTTCTCTAGAGGTTATGACATGTCTGCAAACAATATGTTTAAAAACGGATTCCGTTATAATGCAGGATCAATTCCTGATGTTTCTGGTTTAGATAAAGTAGAATTCTTAAAAGGTGGTTCAGCGTTATTATTTGGAAACGTAGCGCCAGGTGGAATTCTTAATTTAGTAACCAAAACACCTCAATTTAAAAGTGGCGGAGAAGTTTCAATGCAAATTGGAAGCTACTCTTATTACAAACCAGCATTTGATTTTTACGGAGGTCTTACTAAATCAATCGCATTTAGAATTAACGGTTCTTACGAGAACTCAGAAAGCTTTAGAGATGTTGTAAAAAACAAACGTGTATATGTAAATCCATCGTTGCTTTTTGTCATTAATCCTAAAACTCAAATTACACTACAAGGAGATTATTTAAGTGCAGATTGGACACCTGATTTTGGAACTGGAATTATTGGCACACAAATTCTTGATTTGCCTAGAAATACTTTTTACGGAGCACTTTGGTCTAATGGTAACACAAAATCGGCTAGTGCATCGGTATTATTAAATCATGATTTCAACAAAAACTGGAAATTAAACTTTAATTCTTCTTTCCAGAATTATGATAGAGCTTCAAAATCTACAGCACAATTATCGACTGTAAAAGAAAATGGAGACTGGACAAGACCTTTGGTTCAAAACGACAACTCAGAACAAATTTTAGGAGATCAATTAAGTCTTCAAGGAAACTTTAATACAGGATCTGTAAAACATCAAATTTTTACAGGTGCAGACTGGGAAAACTCATTTGCAACAGCGTATACTTTTGCATTTAATCCTGCAAATTATGATACTATCAATCTTTTCAACTTTGATCCGTCAACACAAAGAAATGATATTCCAGATGCTAGAGCAACTCAAATTGCAAAAACAGAAACAAACCGTTTTGGCGTTTATTTTCAAGATTTAATTTCGATTACAGAGAAGTTTAAAGTATTAGCAGGTGTACGTTGGTCTTGGCAAGAAGCCGAAGTTACAACTTACAAAGAAACTTTTGCTGGAGGAAAACAAACTGTTAAGCCTGAAAATGCAGTTCCTACAGTAGGCGCTAAAAAATTAGACAATGCATTTTCTCCAAAATTTGGATTAATTTATCAGCCTAGAAAAGAGGTTTCTATCTTTGGTAGCTACTCTACTTCGTTTACTCCAAACACAGGAACTACAGCAGATTTAAAACCAATTGAGCCATCTATTATTGATCAATATGAAGCTGGTATTAAAACTGACTTTTTGCAAGGATTATTAAGCACAAACGTTACGGTTTATCAAATCACAAACAGCAACTTGGCTCAAACCGCAGAATTTAAAGCTGATGGAAGTTTAAACACTGACACAAACGTAAAAGTTTTAAGCGGTGAAACTAAAAGTAAAGGTGTTGAAGTTGACGTTACTGCAAGACCAATTGACGGACTTAGCATTATTGCAGGTTACAGCTACAACGATATGCGTTATACTAAAACATCTGGTTTAAACGGAAGTTTTATCGAAGGCGATCGTCTTGTTAGAACTCCAGCAAATACAGCCAACTTAAGTTTCTTTTATACGGTACAAGAAGGTTTATTTAAAAATTTATCTGTTGGAGCTGTTGGAAACTACATCGGTGATCGTTTAGGAGGCTGGAATGACCAACACAGTACAGATCTAACTAAATATCCTGATGGAATCTACCATAGAGAAATTCCGTTAGAAGGTTATGTTACAATTGATGCATCTGTTGGATATACTTGGAGAAAATTCTCGATTCTTTGCAAATTATCAAACATTACAAACGAATTAAATTACACCGTTCACGAAAATTATAGTGTGAACCCGATCGCGCCTCGTCAAGTTATGACAAGCTTGCGTTACAAGTTCTAAAATATTGAATTAGAGTTTTGATTTTATCCCAAGATTTTCAGTTTCACTCGAAAATCTTGGGATTTTTATTTTAAGCTCAAAACTAATTCAATTAACACTATTTTTGCTTGAAATTATAATCCTTAAAACCCAATTCAAGAATGTCGGATTCAACAAAAAACCAATTACAAAAAAGTTTAGGACTTAGTTTCAATATTGCCGTTTTAATTGGCGGAACTATTGGTGTTGGAATTTTAAGAACGCCAGGAACTATTGCAGAAATGTTGAATAATTACTGGCTTATTCTTGCTTCTTGGCTCTTTGGAGGTTTGTATGTTTTATTAGGAGCAAATTCGTATTCAGAATTGGCTACAATGCTGCCAAAAGCAGGTGGGTCGTACAATTATATTAAAAGAGCTTTGGGCGAATATGCCGGTTTTCTTTCTGGTTGGTACGATTATATTGTAAATGCTATTCCGCCCGCGTTTTATTGCATCGTAATTAGCGAATACACGATTATTTTATTTCCGCAATTGGCCAATTATTCAACCATATTGTCTATTTCTTTATTGGTTGCATTTGTTTTGCTGCACTTAAGCGGAGTCAAAAACGGAAGTGTAATTCAGCAGATTACCAGTTTCTTAAAAGTTATTTGTTTTGTGGCTTTGGTTGTGGCTTGTTTTATGTATTCTGGAGTTGAAGTTCCAGCGATAAAAACGGATAGTTCTATTTTTCAAATCGGACTTATCTTTGGATTTTTTAAATCATTACAGTTAATTATAGGAACTTATAATGGTTGGAATGCCGTTTGCTTTTTTGCAGAAGAAAATGATGATCCAAGTAAAAACATTCCGAAGTCTTTATATAGTGGTGTTTTGCTCGTTGTTGCAATCTACATTTTAGTGAATGCCGCTTTTTTTCATGTATTGCCAATCGAAACTTTAGCCAAATCCAATCTCGCCGCTGCCGATGTTGCTAAGATTCTTTTTGGAGAAAGTGGGGCAAAAATTGTAACCGTAATTTCGATCTTCTCTTTAATTAGTATTTTGAATGCCTTTATGATGATTCCGCCAAGAATCCTTTACGGATTAAGCCGTGACGGTTTTTTTATCCAAAAAGGAACAACTGTAAACAAAGGCGGAACTCCGATTGTTGCGCTATTGGTCTCTTCTCTTTTCAGTTTGTTTTTAATTTGCATTGGCTCTTTTGAAGTATTATTTTCTTTCGCAGCTTTCATCTCTATAATCGTTTGGGGATTGGCTTATTATTCGCTTTTAAAACTAAGAACTTCTGAACCCGATTTGCCAAGACCTTACCGTTCTTTCTGGTATCCTTGGACAACTATAATTGCGATTATATTTTCTATTGCATTACTTGGAGGATTTATTTACAGTGACCCTAAAAGTTTTATTATTATCGTTGGGATTGCAATTGTTTCTTATCCTTTGTTTTTGGTTTTGAAGAAGAAGTAAAATATTATAACAAAACAAAATCCCAATACTGAAATTCAATATTGGGATTTTGTTTTTTACCTTCTCGCCTTAAAATATTCTTCAAAAGAACTGCAGTCAGACATTAGATCAACATAATCATCTGCATATTTCGATTTTAAATCCTGATAGTATTTATTTTTACTTAAAAGAAAATCATCATAATTTTCAATTTGGCTATAGTAATCATCAGGGTATTGATATTGTAGTTTGTTTTTTTCGCACCTTCCTATCATTCTCAAGCATAAAGCTTTAAACTTATCTGTTTTAGCATGCTTTAACGCTAAAAGATAATATTGCTGTGCTAAATTGCCTTGAAAATATTCTTTCTCATCTTCAAAAGGAGTATCATCAACATAATGATGCCAATTGTAACGGCGCATCATCCATGAATTTCCATTTTGCGTCATGTTATAATAAGCATTCGCTGCTAAAAAATAATAATAGTCCTTATTGACTTCTTTCGGATTAGAAGCCTTTTTAAGATATAATATCAAATGTTCCGTAATGCTTCTTTTATTTAATCTAAAGGGCTTTTCTTGCTTAATAAACTCGGGGGTATACTTAAGGACAAAAAACGGATTTACATCAAACATATCTGATTCTTTGCAATTTGGTTTTTCCCAAAGACAATCTGCGTAACTGGCAATTTCGTCAATATCCAATTTTCCAAAATATTCAGAGGCTAGTTTGAGATTGTTTTGACGAATGTATTTTGTTCCAATCAAATCGTATAATCTTGGAATTTCTTTTTTAAGATAATTTTGTTTCCATTCTGAAAACGAATCTAGCTTCTCTCTTTTATTTTCAATCCTTTCTACTATTTCCCGCACTTGTTCTGGCGAATAAATCACATCAATGTATTCAAAGTAATTAGAATAAAAATCCCTGTATGAATTGCTTTTGTTTTTTAAAGTTTTCCAAACTGCTGTATTATTTTCAGAATAATCAGCAGGCTCTGTCACAACTTCATTAAGCTTTGAATATAAAAAAGCGGCATCCAATGTATTCTGTTTGTATTCTAATTCCCTTCCAATAGCAAATAAAAATTTTCTATTTTTTTCATTTTCAAGAAGAATTGGTTTTACTGCATCCAAAATAACAGCTTTTCCTTTTTCCTGATTAGCAGTTAAGGCTAATGCTTTTATAATTTTTATTTGATTATAAAGGGGACCTGTTTTAGAAATTTTCTTTTCTATAGCAGCAATTTCATTCAAACAGCCCTGGTTGTCTTTAGTTACAAATGATAAATAAGACTTCCCTAACTTCCATAAAATTGGGTCATTAATTTTTTTAAGTTTTACGTTGCTTACAAATTGCAACACTTTGCCAGCGTAAATCCTATCATTTTCTACCCTATTTAAAACATCTTTTATCGAATTATTTGCATCGTCTGACCAATAGTCATATTTTGAAACCGCTGGATTAAATAAAGAATAATAAGGAGTAAAAACCCAATCCTCAATTTTATTAATTTCTCTAAGAAGCAAAAAAGAAAGGCCTTCAAATTTTGGATTGTACTGATAGACTTTTTCTAAACAAAACAAGGCTTGATTGCTCTTTTTTACACCTGCTAAAAAATAAACATTGGCTCTTTCTTCATCATTTTTAGCATACTTTAAAACATCTTCCAATGAAATTTTAGAGTTAAATACCTGAGAAATTATAAAGCGCTTATCTGGAGCTTTTACAAAAACTTGAGCAGCATAAAAATTCGCTAAGGCTTTATCGGTTTCGGCAAATGTCCTAAAATATAAACTCCAGTAATTAAGTATATCTTTCTTTTTTTGGTTTTTAAAAATAGTATCATACAATGATTTGATTTGTTCCAAATCATTATTATAATAGGCTAGTCTAATAGCCAAAAACGCATATCGTAATTTGATTTCATTATCTTTAACCTTATTAGAAATTTTTATGGCTTTATCTATAAGATTTTTTCTCTTTGGCATTGTAGCTCCTTCCTTTTTTTCCCATGGATCGCCATACATTCCGTTAAGAGGTTCGCAGGTTTTAGCAAATTTTAAATAATTTATGGCTTCTATATTTTTAGTTTTATAAAAATACAAAAGCATTTCATTCGAAGATTTTTCATTAATATCCTCTTCATTAAAATCATATAAAATGCTTCGTATAGCTTCGATAGAAACTTTACTTCGACAATATTTCATCCAAAGTTTTTCATTCTCATCGATTGAACCTTGCGGGTACACACCGTCTATATTTGGATAGAATGAATTATAAGAATAATTAAATTCTGAATAAGGATAGTAATTAAAATTCGAAGGGTTAAAAAATGAATATCGGATTTCTTCTCCAAACGGATAAAAACCACAAGCAAAAATGCTATTACTTACTAAAATTGCTATAAAAACCAGAAAGTTCTTCATTGCTATAATTACTTAATTGTTCTTCGTCTAAATGAAATAATGTTACTGTTGTATTGGCGTCAAAGTCGACATTCTTTTTGATGACTTCAATTGCCTCATTAATTTTCTTTGAGGTTAAATTTTCGTATTTAATCTTGTCTCCAATTCTTAAATAAAAATTATCGACGACCGTATCTTTTGTCACCTCATACCACAAAGGTTTAATTTCTTTTAAAGATTTTAAAACCTCTTTCTGTCCCTCATAAATCACTTTGTAGAAATGATCATTTTTATAGACCTGCATCCAAGAATAAGTGGGCAGCGCAATATCTAAGTGGAGTGGATATTTTCTTTTCTTATTGAGATAAAGTTTTAATTCTTCTATATCTAAAATGGAGTTTTTAGAATGATTCCCTAAAGGATTTATCAAATTATAACACATTAAAGTTGCTTTGTCTACAAGAGGAATACCCATTTTTTCAGGATATTTATAAGGATATAATCTCAATGTGCAGCTAATTTCTTTTTTTGAAACTGCCTTTAATTTCTTCAAAAAATAAAAATAATTATCCTTTGTTGTCAAAGTCCAATCACAATCCATTTGAAATTCTTTTGTCGCAATAGCACCTTCAAATCTTTCATTTGTATATTTATTAATCAAAAAAGCAACATTATTGGCAAGTGTATCTATCCTTTCTCTATTCGTGTTTTTAAAAACCTCGTTTTTAATATATACCGTTGGAACAATTAAAAAATCTTCCTTTTGATAAAAACGCAAAGACGTTTTGGAAACAGGAAAATCTCCATAAGCTTCATTATGATCAATCTCAAAAAACTTAACATACAATTTCCTGACTTCTAAATCTTTTAAAACCTTACTTTCCTTTGAATTCAAACTCCAGTTGTTACTTTTCCAGTAATAAAAAGATTTCTCAACATTCTCAATTTTGTTGGAACAAGAGGAAAAAAGAGTCAAAATGGATACAAAAAATAATATTTTTTTCATTTGAAAAAGAAAATTTAGATAGTGAAAAATCGTATTAAATTTATATCATTTTAAAACACAAAATCATAAAAGTCCAATTTATTTTTTATAAAAAAAGTGACATGTAAAAACAATAAATCTGATTGATTTTAGAAAAGAAATACCATAATATTGTCATTCCGAGGAACGAGGAATCTCCGTAAGTGGCTCGACAAAGATTGGCGATTTTTATTGCGGAGCTTCTAGCGTGGTCTTCGACTTCGCTCAGACTGACAATGCGTATAGTTACAGGAATGACAAACTGTATGTATAAAACAACAAACCCGACAGATTTTTGAACCTGTCGGGTTTAATTATATAATTAAAACAGAGATTTGACTCTTACTTCAAACCAGCCAAACTCTGCTCAATTGTAGCAATTTTTGCTAAAGCATCAACTTGTTTTTGTTTTTCTAAATTAAGGACTTTCTCTGGAGCTCCGTTTACGAATTTCTCGTTTGAAAGTTTTGCTTCAACAGATTTCAAGAATCCTTTTGTATAATTTAATTCTTCTGTCAGTTTTGCAATTTCAGCTTCAACGTCGATGTTTCCTGTAATCGGAATGAAATATTCATTTGATTTTACACGGAAAGACAATGCTCCATCTACTTTTTCTGAAACATATTCAAAAGCAGAAACGTTTCCTAATTTCGTTATGATCGAATCAAAGTAAGTAGAAACATTTTCGCTGTTGATTCCTTTTAATTCGATGGCATCTTTAAACGGAATATTTTTGTCTTTACGAATCGTTCTTATTCCAGAAATTACTTCAATTGAGTTTTCAAAATCAGCAATTAATTTTGCGTCAAACGGTTTTACTTCTGGCCAAGTCGAAACAATTAAAGCTTCTTCTGGAGTTCTTTCTGCAATTAACTGCCAAATTTCCTCTGTCAAGAAAGGCATAAACGGATGCAATAACTTCAAGTTGTTTTCTAACATTTCGATCGCTTTCGCGAAAGTTACGCTGTCAATTGGCTGTTGGTATGCCGGTTTGATCATTTCTAAGAACCAAGAACAGAAATCATCCCAAACCAATTTATAAATTGCCATAAGAGAATCTGAAATTCTGTATTTCTCGAAATTATCTTCAATGTCAACTAAAGTCTGCTGCAATTTTGCTTCGTACCATTCAATAGCCACTTTTGATGATTCTGGCTGTGCGATAGTTTCTGAAACTTCCCAACCTTTAATCAATTTAAAAGCATTCCAAATCTTGTTTGAAAACGCTTTTCCTTGACTGCACAATTCCTCATCAAACATAATATCGTTTCCAGCAGAAGCACTTAAAAGCAATCCTACACGAACTCCGTCTGCACTAAATTTATCGATCAAATCTAAAGGATCAGGAGAATTCCCTAATGATTTAGACATTTTACGACGTTGTTTATCACGAACTAAACCTGTTAAATATACGTTTGTAAATGGTTTTTCTCCAGCATATTCATAACCTGCAATAATCATTCTCGCAACCCAGAAAAATAAAATATCCGGACCTGTAACCAAGTCGTTTGTTGGATAATAATATTTAAAGTCTGCACTTTCCGGATCCATAATTCCACCAAAAACTGACATTGGCCATAACCAAGATGAAAACCAGGTATCTAAAGCGTCAACATCTTGTTTTAAGTCAGATGTTGTAAGTGAGTTGTTAGATGTTTTTTCTTTTGCTAAAGCTAAAGCATCTTCGATATTTTCTGCAACTACAAAATCTTCTTTACCGTCTCCGTAATAATAAGCAGGAATTTGTTGTCCCCACCATAATTGACGAGAAATATTCCAATCACGAATATTATTTAACCAATGCGCATACGTATTTTCGAAACGTTTTGGGTGTAATTTAATTTCTCCTGTTTCTAAAACCGACTTAATTGCTGGTTTTACCAATTCTTCCATTTTCAAGAACCATTGGTCAGATAATCTTGGTTCGATTACCGCTTTGGTTCTTTCAGAAGTTCCTACTTTATTTAAGTGTGTTTCTGTTTTTGCTAAAGCCGCAATTTCTTCTAGTTCTTTTGCAATTTCAGTACGAACCACAAAACGGTCTTTTCCTTGATAATGTAATCCGAAGCTGTTTAATGTCGCATCTTCATTAAAAATATCAACGATTTCTAGGTTATGTTTTTCACCAAGAGTTTTGTCATTCATATCGTGCGCAGGCGTTACTTTCAAACATCCTGTTCCGAATTCAACATCAACATATTCGTCTTCAATAATTGGAATTACTCTTCCGCAGATTGGAACAATCGCTTTTTTACCTTTTAAATGTGTAAAACGCTCATCGTTTGGATTGATACAGATGGCAGTGTCCCCGAAGATAGTCTCAGGACGTGTTGTAGCAATCGTCAAGAAATCTTCTGAACCTTCAATTTTATATTTTAAGAAAAATAATTTTCCTTGCTGTTCTTCATAAATTACTTCTTCGTCAGAAAGAGTAGTTTTTGCTTCTGGATCCCAGTTAACCATACGGTATCCTCTGTAGATCAAACCTTTGTTGTATAAATCTACAAACGATTTAATTACAGATGCAGACATATCTGGATCCATTGTAAATTTAGTGCGTTCCCAATCGCAAGAAGCCCCTAATTTCTTAAGCTGTTCTAAGATTGTTCCTCCGTATTTATCGGTCCATTCCCAAGCATGTTTTAGGAATTCTTCGCGGGTCAAATCGTTTTTATTGATTCCTTCTGCTTTTAATTTCGCTACCACTTTTGCTTCAGTTGCAATAGAGGCGTGATCTGTACCTGGAACCCAACAAGCGTTGAATCCTTTTAGACGTGCACGGCGAATTAAAACATCCTGAATCGTATTATTCAACATATGTCCCATGTGAAGGACTCCAGTGACGTTTGGCGGCGGAATTACAATGGTGTACGGTGTTCTATGATCTGGTTCTGAATGAAAATAATTATTTTTCATCCAGTAATCATACCATTTACTCTCAATCGTCTTAGCGTCAAATTGTGCTGGAATTGTCATTTACTAGGGTTGTTTAATCGTTAATTTGTTTAACCGTTTAATCGGTTTTGATCATCGAATTTCAAATTGATTTGTTTTCATTATTTTCTGTTAAAAAAAGTCTTTTATAAATCAATCTCAACGATTAAACAAATAAACGACTAAACAGTCAAACAAAAAACTGGTTCAATTTTTGTATTTATAACTGACAGCAAAAGTAAATAATTAAGTAGACTATAAAAAGAGAAATAATAATTTGTGTGTTAATTAAAAGAATGTATATTTACTTACAATTAAAAAAAAGATTTCATATGAAAAATGCAGCCTCTTTTATTGCAGTCTTATTGTTTAGCGCAGTAAGTTATGCACAAAACGGCCCAAAAATTGAATTTGCAGCCCCAGACAATACAATTGATTATGGAAAAATTTCTAAAGGAGACAATGGACTTCGTTCCTTTGAATTTACAAACACTGGTGATGCTCCTTTATTAATTACAGGCGCAGAATCTACGCTAAGTTCAATCGTTGTTACCAAACCTGCAGCAGCAATTATGCCGGGCAAAAAAGGGAAAATCGATGTAAAATATAACATGGTAGCAGGACCTATTCGTAAAACAATTACTGTTGAAACAAACGCAGTAAACTATCCTGACGGAAGAGTAGCTCTTAAAATTAAGGGTGAAGTTCAATAAGAATTTAAACTTCTAAAAATAACAAAAATAGCTGTCTCAAATGGACGGCTATTTTTTTTAAAAGCTTCAGAGAAGCAAAATATTTATAGAAAAAGAATAAATGATTACAACATAAAGCTCCAGAGGAGCGTCATATATTAAGTCTACAGAAAAAATATGTCGCTCCTCTGGAGCTTTATCCATTTTTGATATTACCACTTCTATAAATATTCCACCCCGCTGGGGTTTTTACAGATCAAAAAAATGTTATAAATATTTGTGTCCAATAAAAAAACTGTCCTTTTGAGACAGCTTCGTTTTATTTTTGAAGAGAAACATCTTGACTCTCAAATCTTTCTTCTTTTATTTCTTCTCAGCGCATTCAACAGAATCAAATTTATATTTTACGCTTTCAAAATCAATTGGCTTATCTTTTACCAAATAAGTAACACCCATTGTAGTTTGCATAACACCATTTCCTAAAATAAGCTGATTGTTACGTTTCAAAAGCGCCATCGGGTTCTTAAACGTTTTATCTCCATTTACATTATCTTTAAAAGTGTAATCTACAAACAAAGTATCGCCATGAAACTCACCTGCAACTTCTCCTGTTCTAACAGTTGAAGGTGCCACCCTCATAATCATGTCTCCGGATAATTTTCCGTTTTTTAAAGTATTCAATTTTAAATCTATTGTATCCTTTTCATAAATTGCTTTATAGCATGCAGTGCTTACCACCGCTTCACCTTCTGCTTTTGCAGCTTCAGTAGCTTTTTGTTTTTCTTCATTTTTACAGCTTTGCAATCCAATAAAGGATAAAAGCAAACAAGACAAGGTTAGATTTCTCATATTTTTTTTTATTTCGTTGATATCACTATAAAATTAAAGAAAAAAGATTTCCGTAAAAAGGTTTCGGCAAAGTTTTTCTGTAAAAATGAAACCCGACAGGTTTTTAAAATCTGTCGGGTTTACTATGTTAAAAAAAATTACAAACTTTTGATTACAAATTCAGATCTTCTGTTCAATTCATGCTCTTCTTCTGAGCAAGATTCGTCTGTTTTACATTTAATAATGGGCACCGATTCTCCATACCCTTTTGCCATAACTCGTTTTGCATCAATACCAGACTGAATTATAAATTCTCTTGTCGAATTGGCTCTCTTTTGAGACAAATCTTCATTAAATTTTGCATTTCCTCTAGAATCGGTATGCGAACCAATTTCGATTTTCATATCTGGATATTTCTTCATCAGCTCTACTACCCTGCCCAAAACTACTTTTGATTCTTTTCGGATATACCACATATTGTAATCAAAGTAAATTGGATCTGTTTTTATGATTAAACGATCTTTATCTTTAACAACATCTTTTTCCTTTGCCAATATCTCTTTTACTTTTTCCTGCTTTTTAACTTCAGCTGCAACGATTGCCGCTTCTTTGGCTTTTTTCTCTTTTTCTTTCAATTCAATTGCCACCAAAGCTTCTTTTTTCTTGTTTTCTTCTTCAATAATAATTTCTTGCTTTCTCTTATTTTCAGCAATTAATTTTTCTTCCTGTTTAATAACTTCCAATGATTTTAAAGCTAAAGAACCGTCATTAACTTTATCTCTTGTTTTGTCTAATGTCAGTATTTTTGAAGCATTTGTATAGTTTTCTTTGGAAGCTGAAATTTTATACGAAGCCTCGCAAGGAACCGTAAAACTGAATTTTCCATCAGCAGAAGTTGTAATGGTATTTAAAGTTTTACTTTCAGAATCTTGTAATAATACCGTTGCATTTTCTAGAGCCAATTGCGTATCAATATCTGTAATTGTTCCCGCGATTAATTGCTTGCAATCTTCAACAATCAAATCTTTTATTTCTTTGAATTGATAAATATCATCGCTCCCTTTTCCTCCTTCTCTATTAGAAGCAAAAAATCCTTCTTTGGTATTAGAATCAATGTTAAAAGCGAAATCATCTAAATTAGAGTTTAACGGAAGTCCTACATTAATAGGTTTTGAATACTCATTTCCGTTAATATCAGAAACAAAAACGTCTAAAGATCCGTAGCCCAAATGTCCGTCAGACGAAAAATAAAGCTTATTATCTGCAGAGGCAAAAGGAAATTGCTCTCTTTTATCTGTATTAATTTCTGGACCCAAATTTTTCGGAGTATCAAATGCTCCTTTATTAATATTAACGGAATAAATATCGAAAGAACCTAGAGATCCTGGCATATCTGAAGCAAAATACAATACTTTTTCATCTGCACTCAAAGCAGGATGCTCCACAGAATAATTCGGACTATTGAATGGAAGCGAAGTAATTTTCGTCCATTTTCCTTCAACCCATTCTGCTTTAAAAATCTGAAGATTAGAGATTTTCTTATCGTCTTTTTTCTTCTTTCCGTTTTTAGAATTGTTTCGGGTAAAATACATCGTTTTGCCATCTTTTGTGAAAACAGCATTCGATTCATGCATTCCGGTTTTTAATTCTTTAGCAAAATAATGAACTATAGAATCTCTTGAATTAATATTCTTTAAAGGAATTGAAACCAAATTCAAATACGTTTCGTTATCCCATTTAAACTTTTTATCAAATAAACCAGGCTTCAATTTCACACCAGCAAAAACTAGGTCTTCTTTATATTTCACAGCTCCAAATTCAGAATTTGGTGTATTTATCGCAAGGTTTTTAATCTCAAAACGTTTACCAATTGCCGTAACATTTTCTAATGTTTTAAAGTCTTTTTCAAAATTGACAAGATCTTCTGCGTTGGCAGATTTAGCATAATATTCTTTTAAATTGGCGTTTGCATCATCATTACTATTTGTTGCTTTTAAAGTCTGCGCATATCTAAAATAATATTCTCGGTCTAAATTATTGCTGTAATTTGAAATCAAAAGACGGTAATAACGCTGTGCTTTTACTAAGTCGTTAGTATAGAAATAAGAATCGGCTAGATTTTTAATCACTTCTTGAGACGGTTTTTCGTCTGCCAATTTTTGGTATAAAATAATAGCTTCGCTGTAATACGTTTTGTCAAAAAAACGTTTTGCTCTAGCTAGTTCTAGATCTTGTGCATTTATAAACTGTATTGAAAATACGAATATAATAACGAGTAATTTTTTCATATTTTTCATTTTAGAAGAATCTTGGAGATTTATCAAATCCTTTTCCTAACAAGTCCAGATCGAACAACAGCATAATTTCATGTGTTCCAGAATTAAATTGTCCGAAGTTCGTAAGCGTATAATCGTAAGCATACCCCACTCTTAAGGTCGGTGTAACATTAATATTGAAAAGCGCACTTACAGAATCATCTATTCTATAAGAAGCTCCAAATTCGAACTTTTCGTTGTAAAGAACATTGGCTGAAACATCTAAAGTTATTGGCGCACCTTTTACAAATTTGGACATAAATGCGGGTTTCAATTTCAATGCGTTGTTGAGCTGAAAAACATAACCAGCAGTCAAAAAAGTATGAATCTCTTCGGAGCCAAAAGCATTCACTCCTGACTTTTCTTCAATGTATTTTGACTTCAATAAGTTTGGGGCAGACAATCCTACATATAGATTATCTCTAAAATAATACGCTCCAACTCCAATATTAGGTTTTGTTGCATTTATATTTTCCGAAAAAGCAATATCTGTTTGAGGGTCTGTAAAACGAAAACCATTAAAATTGCTTTGCATAGACGAAAATCCAGCTTTTAACCCCAGAGACAATTTATTTTTTCCGCCTAGTTTTAAAACATAAGCAAAATCAGCATAAACATTATTCTCTTTTTTAGCTCCATCTCCTATATCATCTGAAACGAATGAGATACCAGCTTCTATTTTATCATTAATAGCTGTGTGCCCAAAAAAGGTAAATGTTTTTGGAGCGCCATAAGCACCAACCCATTGCGTTCTGTACAATCCGCCAAAATTCATCATGGCAGGAACTCCAGTCGCATAAGCCGGATTGACTACACTCATATTATACATATAATGGGTGTATTCTGGATCTTGCTGAGCAGAAACGGATAAATAGAAAAGGAAATTTATAAGAAGTATTATTTTTTTCATTTGAAAATTATATTAAAATGTAAAAAGGATTTATCGATTTAAATAAAGACGACCTTGCTGTGGCGGTTTATTGTCTTTATTGAAATGCAACACATAAAAATAAACTCCGTTGGGTGCAATACCTCCAGCGATACCGCTTTTTTCGTAGTTTTTGCCATCCCAAGCAGGTTTATTATTATCTCCTTTATACATTCCGTTTCCGTATCTATTATAAATTTCAAGTGTATAATTTGGATATAAAAATTCAATATCTTTTATCACAAACGAATCGTTTACACCGTCTCCGTTTGGCGAAAATCCATCTGGAATAAAGAACTCGTACTGTGCGACCTCGCAGTCCTGCAGTGAGACTTTTACTTCTTTATAGCTTTCTGACAAACAGTGGGTTGTTTCATTTAAATCGTATCCATAATAAATTGCATTATGAACTAATAATGTGGTCGATGCCAGTAAATTTCCATCCACCGCATCATACCAAGCTACCGTTGCCGGAACATTTGTTTTATTAGAAAGATCACTTATTTTTGGATTGGCCAGTCCGCAAAAATCTGCCGTTTCATTCATTTCTGGTGCAGCTGTATCATTTATAATTACCGAAACTTTTGCAGGTTCTGAAACGCAGCCTGTAACAGCAGTTTCTCTAACGAAATAATCTTCTGTTTTTAAGACATAATCGACTGCAAGTGGCGTTGTTGCTGTTGCAGAATTGTACCATTTATATTGAGTTCCTTTTGGCTCTAGATTCGCTATTACAGCTTCATCCACTTTACAAAATTGCTGATCTAAAACAGCTGGTGCTGGAGGAATTGGATTTATTACGAAATCATCTGTAATGTTGATTAAACTTACCTCACAATTGGTAACTGTATTCGTTAGATTCAATAATGTAATTTTTGTCTCGCCTGAATTTAAAAGCAATTCGGCAGGAATAACAAAATCTAATTTACCATTTGTTACTGCTTTAGTAATCGTTTGTACCGCAGATATATTAGCTTCTGACAATGCATAAGAAATAATGACATTGGTTAAAGTTTCTAATCCTGAAACGGCAACGGTAACAGGCGCATTCAAACAATAATCTTTTACTGCTGCTTTTACTGTCAATGTATTTGGCAATGGATTTATATACAGATTTCCTGCAACATTTGCTGTATTGGTACACTGCGGCGAAGGATTCGTAATATTTGTTATGCTGTAAATCGTAATTACTGATAATCCGCTTCTTGTACTCAGGTTTCCCGGAATTGTAAATGATGCTTTTCCGCCAACAGACTGCATTTCTGCGGTTTCGCCCAGAGCTAAATTATCTCCATTAATATTATATGAAATACGGTAAAGTCCATCAAGCAATTGGGGTGCAGCAATTTCAATTGTGGCCATATCATTTTGACAAATTGGAAGCGCTGTTAATGTAGCATTGTTTAAACGTGGCAACGGATAAATCTTTAAAACAGTTGAAAACGGATTAAATATGTTTACACATGTACCTTTGCTTGTTGTAGACTTTATACTTGTAACAGTAATAGTATAATCCCCTACTTGTTTAAAATAAGACGATCGTATGGGGAAATTAAATTCGCCATTTACAAAATTTCCCCTTACGTTTTCAGATGATGACACTCCTGGCCCAACAACACTAAAGTTAACATCGTATGTTCCATTAGGGATATTATCTGGTCCTTGCATAATTTTTGCCGAGTAAGTGGCGGTCGAAATCTCAGATTCGCAAATATCTTTGCTAGCTTCTATTTTTGATCCTGTAAAATCAAGTCTTTTTTCGAGAGTTATATTTACTTTAACGTCTTTATTTTTACATATATTATTACCAGGAACTGCTAAAACAGTATAGGTATAAGAATATACGCCAGGTCCATTCGCGTCAAACAATTCTTGAAGATTAATATTATGATCTGTGGCAGATGTTAAGCCTGTACCTGTCCAGTTACCTCCTCTATCTCCTCCAATTAGCTGATCAAATAAATCTAAATTGGTATAACCTGCCAAATCTGTAGTGCCGCATAACTCCAAATCTACTGGCCTTCCTATTTTTGGAGCTATATAAATAGTTACTTGTACATTGGTAGACTTTGAGTTAGGAGAACACGCAAGCACTGGGGGCACGGTATAAATGAAGTCAAGTGTAGTTTTGGTTGTATATTGCCCGATCTCTATTGTAGATTCTACAGGCTGACCTGTAGTAGTGGTAAATTTTCCGTTTACATGCGGCCCCATTACCTTACTATCAAAAGCCGTAAAAAGATTAAATAAGCCATTCTCGTTACAAACTGTTGCTTGAGATCCGACTCCAACGTATGCACCAATCGTAATTGTGACTACTGCTTTATTATCTGTACAACCCGAAGTGGCCGGAGCTGTGTAAGTATAATGATATTCTCCTCCACTAAGGATAAATTGAGCATTTAAAATACCCGTAGAAGGATTTAGCCCTTTTGAATTATTATCATCTGTCCATGTTCCGCCTGGAACTGGAGAACCGCCTAACAAAGAAAATAAATCTACGGATTGATATATTGGATTGGTGACATCGCAAATTAATTCATTTACATTATCATTACCAGCACATTGAGCACTTAGTTTTGAAGGAAGTACAGTAAAAAAAATAAAAAACAATACAAAATGTAGGTAGCTAATGTAGTTTTTTGCCATAGATTAATTTTTTGTTAAACATAAGAAAATATTTAACTAAAAAACTAATTTTTAACAAACTTATTTTCACAAAAAACATACATTCCTTCAATAAAGCAACATGAAACGCGGTTTAAAAAAATAATCAACCAATTAATATAATGCAAATCTTTTTACAGCTCATCTTCAAGTTTAAATCTAAATTTAAGCACCAAACTATTTCGTTCGACTTCAAGATTAATCCATACATCATCTTCTGATTTTAAAAGATTATTTATTTGCTGAAGAGTATACTTGTAGGGTTGCGCTTTATTAATACTGACAATAATATCTCCTTTAAGCAATCCGCATTTTTCAGCAGCAGAATTTTTGCGTACATTCACTATTTCATAAACAGGCTTAAGAGCAAATTTATATTTAAAATTATTGTCGTTTTTGTCCTTTTCCTGCAGTTCTCCCATTGAAGATGCAACTCGCACGGTTTCTAAATGCACTGTTTCCTGTACCCACTGAAGTCCGTTGTGCTGCACCGTGATTCCGCTCTTATTATAGGTAAAAGGCTCTCCAAATTTACTATTCCTTTTTAAGTACAGTTTTTTTCCTCCATAATCTAAAACCAAGGTAAATCGTTTCAAAACTTCGCCTCCAACAGACCCTATACGTCCTGGAACCATCTTAACGTTACGAATTGAAGCAGAATCTGGAAAAGAAACAATTGGTTTTTTAAAATCAAATTCGTCAATAGAAAATTTATCAATTTTAGCACGATGTCCTTCAATGTCTCCGCTAAATCCTTTTCCTAAAAAGTCCGGAAAATTTTTATTTGGGAGTTTTATTTTATCATTTTCAAAAATCCAGAAAGCATCACTATTTCCAATATCAATTAAAAGCTTTGCTGGAACTTGCTCATTATTAACTGTAGCGGTTGTCATGATATATGGTTTCGCTTTTTCTACAGTTATCGGAACCATTTTAAACTTTTTATCTAGTTTTTCTTGATACCTAGCAGTCTTTGCGTGAACTATTATTTTCTTTTTCTGATAATTAACTTCAACAAAATTATCTCTAAAGAATTTATGCCCGATAATTCCGTTTACAGGAATTCCGATATGAGAAGACAAATTAAAACTTTGATCTAGGATAATAAAAACCATATGATCGCTTGATTTTAGACCATGAGTTTCTAGAATATTTTTTGTCGATTTTAGGCCTTCTATTTCCTCTTCGCTTCCTAAACCACGAAGTTTAATTTTTACAACATTGTTAAAACTAACTTCTTGCTGTTCTTCCATACTAAAGAGAATTGTTTCTTCTACGCCAGAATCCAATAGAAAATTTAATTCTACTCCATTTACTTTTATAGGAATAAAAATAAGATTATTAATCAGTTTAAAAGGTATTGTAGCCTTAGTTGCATTGTTTTCCAATATGAAATCGCCTTGTCCAAAAAGCAAAAAAGGTAAGAATAACCCAAAAAACAATACTATATATTTTTTCATTGACAATATTTTATTATAAAATTAGTAAATATATTTATTATTGTTACATTTTTAGAAGTACCCTTATTATTTACGTTAAATACGAAAAAAATATGCAAATTTGCACTTCAATAATTTATACTCATGCCGACAATTTCACTCAAGGGAAGAAACATGCCCGAATCTCCGATACGCAAGCTGGCTCCTTTTGCTGATTTAGCAAAGAAAAAAGGACACAAGGTGTATCACTTAAACATTGGTCAACCGGATATCAAGACACCGGAAGTGGCCATCGAGGCGGTAAAAAATATTGATTTAACTCTTATAGAATACAGTCCGTCTGCCGGATATGAAAGCTATAGAAAAAAATTAGCAGAATTTTACCAGCGCCAAAATGTAAACGTTAACACAGAAGACATCATTGTAACTACTGGTGGTTCTGAAGCCTTACTTTTTGCACTGGCCACAATTACAGACCCTGGAGATGAAATTATTATTCCAGAACCATTTTATGCTAATTATCACGCTTTTGCATCTTCAACAAGTGCAACTGTAGTTCCATTAGTTTCTACTATCGAAACTGCTTTTGCATTACCAAGCATTGAAGAAGTCGAAAAATTAATTACACCAAAAACAAAGGCCATTCTGATTTGCAACCCTGGAAATCCGACTGGATATTTATATTCTGAAACAGAAATCAAACAATTGGCTAGTTTAATTAAAAAACACGATTTATACTTAATCGCAGATGAAGTGTACCGTGAGTTTTTATATGATGGCGACGATGTGCACTTTTCTGTAATGAATTTAGAAGATGTACAGCAAAATGTAATCATGGTTGATTCTGTTTCTAAACGCTACAGTATGTGCGGAGCAAGAATTGGCTGTTTGGTTACTAAAAATAAAGACGTCTTGGCAACCGTAATGAAATTTGCTCAAGCACGTTTGAGTCCGCCAACAATTGAACAAATTGCCTGCGAAGCTGCCATTGACACACCTCAAAGTTATTTTGATGAAGTAATTGCAGAATATAAAGAACGCCGCAACACGCTGATTGCCGAATTAAACAAAATTGACGGTGTTATTGTAACAAAACCAAAAGGTGCTTTTTATTGCATTGCAGAACTTCCAATAAAAGATTCAGACGATTTTGCACAATGGTTGCTTGAAAGTTACAATTTAAATGGCGAAACGGTAATGATTGCTCCTGCCAAAGGCTTCTACTCGACACCTGGAATGGGACTAAATCAGGTTCGTATTGCTTATGTTCTAAACAAAAAAGATTTGATTACAGCCGTAAACATTCTAAAAGAAGCTTTATTGGTTTACAATAACAGATAATCAATTCATTATAATAGATTTAAAAAGACAATAACGTTTTTCGTTGTTGTCTTTTTTGTTTCTAATAACGGTATTTCTCTCCAAAATTTAAATTATATCCAAAAAGGAGTAATTAAATCCTAAAAACGATAGAAAAGGTTTCCTATTTATTAATTATCTTTACCGCCTTAAAAAGGAATACATATACTAATAGTAGTTTTAATGATAAACAACGAAGAATTTTTAGACGAAATAGGAGATAATCACTTTAGCAGTAATGCAAAAAATCCTCTAAGAGAAGATGCTTTTGATATAACTGACGAAGAAAAAATAGAAAAAATTAAAAAAGATGTTGAAAGCATTCTGCAAACTCTTGGAATGGATTTGACAGATGACAGCATCAAAGGAACTCCAAACCGAGTTGCAAAAATGTTTGTAAAGGAAATTTTTGGTGGTCTTAACCCAGCAAAACAGCCAAAAGCTTCTACTTTTGACAACAACTATAAATATGGCGAAATGCTTGTAGAAAAAAACATTACAGTTTATTCTACTTGCGAACACCATTTACTGCCAATTATTGGACGTGCTCACGTGGCTTATATCTCAAGCGGACGTGTGATTGGTTTATCAAAAATGAATCGTATCGTTGAGTATTATGCTAAAAGACCTCAAGTACAGGAGCGTCTTACAATGCAGATTGTTCAAGAATTACAAAAAGCTTTAGGAACAGAAGATGTTGCTTGCGTTATCGATGCAAAACACCTTTGTGTAAACTCTCGCGGTATTAAAGATATCGAAAGTAGCACTGTTACTTCTGAGTTCGGCGGAAAATTCAAAGATCCTCAAACGAAAAGAGAATTCTTAGACTATATTAAACTAGACACTCAGTTCTAAATATTTGGGTTAATCGTTTATTTGTTTAATCGTTAAACTTAATTTTCGGTTAAACAATTAAACAAACTAAACAATTAAACAAAAAAAAATGTACATTTTTTCTTTTGAGAAGCTTGAAGTGTGGCAAAATGCAAGAATGTTAATTTTGGATATTTATAAATTAACTAGTAAATTTCCGTCAAATGAATTATTCGGAATAACATCTCAAATAAAAAGAAGTGCATCTTCGATTGCAACAAATATTGCTGAAGGAACTTCAAGAAATACAAGCAAGGACAAAGCTCATTTTTTGACGATATCGTATTCATCTGCAATGGAAACTTTAAATCATTTAATTATCTCTAAAGATTTAAATTATGTTTCAGAGTTAGAATATACGACATCAAGGGAAAAAATTGAAAAAATTTGCAATCAAATAAATAATCTAAAAAAATATTATCTTTCACAAGACTAATCCGTTCAGTACGATTAAACAAATAAACGATTAAACGGTTAAACATAAATTTTATGCCATTATATACAACGCAACCGCTCAAAATATACAATTCGCTTTCTGGCGAAAAAGAAGATTTCAAACCCATCCATGATGGAAATGTTGGAATGTATGTTTGTGGACCTACCGTATATAGTAATGTCCATTTAGGAAACGTGAGAACTTTTATGTCTTTTGATGTAATTTTTAGATATTTTCTTCATTTGGATTATAAAGTTCGTTATGTTCGAAATATTACCGATGTTGGACATATCGTAGATGATGTGGATGAAGGTGAAGATAAAATTGCTAAAAAGGCACGTTTAGAGCAATTGGAACCAATGGAAGTTGTACAGCGCTATACTGTAGATTTTCATAACATTCTAAAAGCGTTCAACTTTTTACCGCCAAGCATTGAACCTACAGCGACAGGTCATATTATTGAGCAAATCGAAATTATTAAAAAAATCATAGATAAAGGCATTGGTTATGTTGCCAATGGATCTGTATATTTTGATGTTGTAAAATACAACGAAACCAATAATTACGGTATCTTAAGCGGTAGAAATATCGACGATATGTTGGCAAATACGCGTGATCTTGACGGACAATCTGACAAGAGAAACCCACAAGATTTTGCGTTGTGGAAAAAAGCTGAGCCAGAACATATCATGAGATGGCCTTCTCCTTGGAGCGATGGTTTCCCTGGATGGCATTTGGAATGTACTGCAATGAGCACCAAATATCTTGGCAATCATTTTGACATTCACGGAGGTGGAATGGATTTAAAATTCCCACACCACGAATGTGAAATCGCTCAAAACGAAGCTTGCACTGGTCAGGCTCCAGTAAATTATTGGATGCACGCCAACATGCTTACCTTAAACGGAAAGAAAATGGCAAAATCGACTGGAAACAATATTCTTCCAGGCGAAATTCTTAGCGGAGACAACAACATCTTAAGCAAGCCATTTTCTGCTTCAGTGACGCGTTTTTTCATGCTTCAAGCACACTATAGAAGTATTTTAGATTTTTCTGATGACGCAATTGTGGCTGCCGAAAAAGGATATAAAAGATTAATGGAAGCACTTGATGCTTTACCAAACATTACTGCAGGAAGTTCTAGTTCAATAGATTTCGGCGCATGGAAACAACTTTGCTACGATGCAATGAATGATGATTTCAATACGCCAATTTTAATTGCGCAATTATTTGAAGCTGTTCGTTATATCAATCTATTAAAAGATGGCAAAGAAACGATTTCTAGCGAAGATTTAATTGATTTCAAAACAGCGGTAAACGCTTTCGTATATGACGTTTTAGGACTTAACGATGACAAAGCGGCTGATGCTGATAGCGATAAATTGGAAGGTGTAGTAAATATGCTTATTGGCATGAGAAATCAAGCTAGAGCAGATAAAAACTTTGCGCTTTCTGACCAGATTCGCGATCAATTAATTGCTTTAGGTATTCAGCTTAAAGACGGAAAAGAAGGAACTACTTTTAGTATACAATAAAAAAAGTGGTCAGTGTTCAGTATTTTAGTATTCAGATTCAAACTTTGAACTGACTGTACACTAAAATACTGAACACTGACCACTATAAACTAACTTATACAAAAAAAATATGTTTTCAAAAATTCTAATATATCCATTTGTATTGTTAGTCCGTTTTTATCAGACTGCCATTTCACCATTTACACCTGCATCCTGCAGATTTGAGCCAACTTGTTCGACTTATATGATTCAGGCACTACAAATTCACGGACTGTTTTATGGCGGATATTTAGGCATAAAACGTATCTTGAGTTGTCATCCTTGGGGAAGAACCGGTTACGATCCTGTACCAGAAAAGAAATGCAACCACAAACATTAACTTTTTAGAAAGCGGTACTTTACATTAAATATTTATTTTTACAGCTATATAAAAACATTTATACATGACACACGCCTTAAATTTAGTTTGGAATCCTTCTGAGGGAATCAACTTAGGATTTTTTATGATTCGCTATTACAGCTTAATGTTTGTAATTGCTTTTGGATTAGGATGGTTCTTAATGAAAAAGATTTTCGAGAGAGAAAACGAATCAATTGAAAAACTAGATTCTTTATTTGTTTGGACTGTTCTAGCCACCTTGATTGGAGCACGTTTAGGTCATGTTTTCTTTTATGATTGGGAATATTTCAGAAATCATTTACTTGAAATTTTCCTGCCATTTAAATTCGAACCTGAGTTTCAATTCACAGGTTTCCAAGGATTAGCTAGTCACGGAGCTGCAATTGCAATTATTATTGCAATGTACTACTACAGCAAAAAAATACTAAAACGCTCTTTATTATGGATATTAGACCGTGTAGTAATTCCAGTCGCAAGCGGTGCCATTTTTGTGCGTTTAGGAAATTTCTTTAACTCTGAAATTATTGGTCACGAAACTAATTCTGCATTCGGAATTCGATTTCTTCACGATACATTCAGCAAAGCCGAAGCAGTACAAAAAACGGGAATTGCAGCCCCAAAAGAAGCTTATACCGCAATTGCCACAGATCCAAAGTTTGCAACATTATTAGCAGAAGTCCCTTCAAGACACCCAACCCAATTATACGAAGCCTTCTGTTATATATTCGTATTCGCTATTTTATTCTTTTTATACTGGAGAACAAATGCAAGACTTAAATCTGGTCTTTTATTTGGATTATTTTTAGCGCTATTATTTGCTGTTCGTTTCGTTGTAGAATTTGTAAAAGAAAGCCAAGGAGGTTTTGAAAGCGAATTAGGATTATTTTCAACAGGACAATGGCTAAGCATACCATTTATCATTATCGGACTTTTCTTTATCATAAGAGCTCAGAGAAATCCTTTAGCTGAAGCATAAAATCAATTACTCTAAATAAAGAAGCCCAATATCGTACGTATTGGGCTTTTTCTTTTTATAACTGATACGATATACCAAATTCAATATTCTTTGTATTATAGCCCGCATTACTGCTTCCTAATCCAGCATTAGAAACATGTCTTATACTTGGACGAATATCAAACTGAAATTTATCATAACTTGCAGTAAAACCGACAGCCAAAACATCGGCAAAAGCAAAACCTTTAGAAATTCGCTCTGTTTCTGTATCTGTAATCATAGGACCAATACTGCCCAAAACATAAAAAGAACAAACGTCACCTATAGGTTTGCGAATTAAAAAACCACAATTAAGCACATATTCACGAACATCTTTTAAACGCGTATATTCATCTCTTTTTTGCTGAAAGTTTGGCGTTTCAGGCTTTACAAAATAAAAGTTCAATAATTGATGCTCAGCAAAATTAATCTCCGGCTGAACTAAAATCTGATACTGAAAATGCTTTGTTTCCTTTATTTTGTAATACAGCTGAACTTTATAAAAGTGGTTTGTAAACGTATAGTTTCTATTACTAAATTCACTTCCAAAACCATAATTAAAACCTAAAGAAAAATTTGAAACATCTTTCTGGGCAGTGCTTTTTGCAGCCAGAAGAAACAATAAGACTAAAAGTAATTTTCTTATCATAAATCATTTTAAAATTCTATTTAAATATAGCACAAAAAAAGATCCAACTTTCGCTGGATCTTTTTTTATATAATTAAAACAGTAATTATGCTTTATTATGTTTGTCTTCGATTGTGTGTTTCTCATCACTAGAAATCGTATCAACCAATACAGGAGTAGCGATAAATAATGAAGAGTAAGTACCAACGATAATACCGATTAACATTGCGAAGATAAATCCTCTAATAGACTCTCCACCAAAGATAAACATCGTTAATAATACGATAATCATCATTAATGAAGTATTCAATGTTCTTGATAATGTAGTATTAATAGAAGCGTTTACGATATCTTCGAAACTTCCTTTACGGTTTCCGATGATAAACTCTCTCACCCTGTCAAATACAATTACCGTATCGTTCATAGAGTAACCAATTACAGTCAAGATCGCAGCGATAAAGTGCTGATCCATTTCCATGTGGAATGGCATGAATTTGTAGCATAAAGAGTAAATTCCTAATACAAAGATTACGTCGTGCGCAACAGCTGCAATCGCACCTAATGAATACTGCCATTTACGGAAAGACACCATTAAGTATAAGAAAATAACTGCCATCGCACCAAGAACTGCCCAGTATGAGTTCGTTTTAATATCCTCAGAGATAGAAGCACCAACTTTAGAAGCTTGCAAAACCCCTACTCTTTTACCATCAAATGAGTTGATGAATTTCTCGTAAGAAGTATTTGGGAAATATTTCTGTAGAGAAGCATATAATTTTTGATTCACTTCTTCATCAATAGCTACACCATCTTCTTTAATTTTATATTTAGTAGTGATTTTCAATTGATCATCATCACCTAAAATTTTAGCTTCAACCGGAGTACCGAAAGCTGCAGATAATTCATCTGAAACTGCAGTTGCATCAACTGGTTTTTCAAATTTAACTTGGAAAGTTCTACCTCCAACAAAATCAACACCTTCATCTAAACCATTAATAAAGAAAATAGAAGTTAAACTTACTACTGTTACAATAGAAGAGAAGATATAAGTGAATTTCTTAACTTTAATGAAATCAAAGTGGAAATTAGTAAACCAGTTTTTAGTAATATTTGTAGAGAAAGTTAAATCCCCTTTTCCTGCAATGTTTCTATCAATAAAGATTCTAGCAATAAAGATTGATGTAAACAATGAAGTTACGATACCAATTAATAATGTTAATGCGAAACCTTTAATAGGACCTGTTCCAAAAATAAACAAGATAGCTCCAGTTAAAACGTGAGTAACGTTAGCATCGATAATAGAACGCATTGCACCATGCCATCCGTAAGAAGCCGCAACTGCTTCAGAAAGCGATTTACCTTCACGCAATTCCTCTTTCGCTCTTTCGTAGATAATAATGTTCGCATCTACCGCTGTACCTAATGTAAGCACGATACCTGCAATACCTGGCAATGTCAATACAAAACCAAAACTTGCCATAATTCCGAATAAGAATAGTAAGTTCAATAATAAGGCAAGATTTGCATACCAACCTGCTTTACCATAATAGAATACCATCCAAACACAAACTAATAAGAAACCTAATACAGAAGAGATTGTACCTGCATCAATAGCCGCTTGTCCTAAAGATGGACCAACAACAGTTGACTGGATAATATCTGCAGAAGCTGGTAATTTACCTGCATTTAATACGTTTGCTAAATCTTTAGTTTCAGCTACATCAAATGAACCTGTAATCTCAGATCTTCCTCCAGCAATAGGACCGCTTGTTACACCTGGAGCAGAATATACGATATCATCTAATACAATAGCAATATAGCTTTTTTGAGCAAATGCTCTTCCTGTTAACTCTTCCCAAACTTTAGCACCTTGGCTGTTCATCTGCATAGAAACTGCAGGTTTACCCATTTGGTCAAAAGTATCTTTTGCATCAGTAACAACACCACCGCTCATCGCTGGGTTATTGTCTCTGTTTCCTTTTAAAGCATATAATTCAACAACTTCGATATCAGCTGCGCTTTTTACATCTTTAGCTTTAGGGTCTTTTATAGTTGTTGGCTTGCTCCATACAAATTTTGCATAGTGTTGGTCAGCACCCAATAAAACTCTAATTTCTGGTCTTTTAAAATATTCGTTGATAGTAGCAGTATCTTTAGGAGCAAAGTATCCTAAAACTGGTCCACCACCATTACCAATAATTTTATCAAATAAAGGATTGTTTCCTTTTTTAACGTCTGAAGAATCTTTAGCATCTGTTAATAATGCATTCAAAGAATCTTTAACAACTGTTTTAGTTTCAGTCTTTTTAACTTCAGTTTTCTTTAAAGCCTCGTTAGCAGAAACTAAGAAATTACCAATTTCTTCAATTTTATAAGTTTCCCAGAACTCTAATTGAGCTTTTCCACCTAATAATTTTTTAATTCTATCCACATCCTTAGCACCTGGAAGCTCTACTAGGATTCTTCCTGTTTCTCCTAATTTTTGGATGTTTGGCTGTGTAACACCAAATTTGTCGATACGCTCTCTTAATACTTTAAAAGCACTTTCTACAGACTCATCAACTTTTCTTTTGATAACTTTTTGAACTTGCGCATCAGACATTTGAAAGTCTACTCCACCTTCTCCTTGAAGACTTCTGTTAGCGAAAATATCTGGAGATGCCAATTTTACAGTTCCTTTTGAATTTGCTTCAAAAGCTTCAAAAAACTTATTTAAATACGTTTTATTTCCTTCTAAATTTGCAGATGCATCAGCCAATGATTTATTAAAAACTGGATTTTTAGAATTATTAGCCAAACCTTTTAATACATCTTTAATAGAAATTTGAAGAATCACGTTGATTCCTCCTTCTAAGTCAAGACCTTTATTAAGTTGTTTGTTTTTCACTTCGTTGTAAGTGAAATCAGTAAAACCAAGGTTTAATACTTTTTCTTTACCAATAGAATCTAAATATTTCAGCTCTTTATCAGGATTATCTCCTGCAAAAGCTTTAGCTTCACTTTTGACGCCATTTGCCACAAAAGTGAATGATAGTTGGTAAATACTTACCAATGCAAATAGAATTGCGAAAAATTTAATAAGTCCTTTATTCTGCATTATTACTAAAAATTAATTATGTTTTATTTTTGTTTTTGTTTTAAACTCCCATAAAATAAGCCCTGACATGATTTTTTAAAACAAAAAAACGAGATCACGAATTACCAATTTTTTTTTAAACCGAGCAAATATATAATTAACGAAAATATTAACCAATTTATTTATTAATTAATCTCAAAAAAAAAGCTGCAAAAGTGCAGCTTTTTTTCTTTTTTGCCGTTTTTATTATACTAAAATCGTTTTTAGGGCATCATTCATACTACGAACTGCATCTGCACTTTTAGCAAATAAAGCCTTTTCTTGATCGTTTAAGTTTATATCTAGAATTTCTTCGACACCGTTTTTACCAATTATACACGGTACTCCTATGCATATATCATTTTGACCATATTCTCCTTCTACAAAAACAGAACATGCAATCATTTTTTTCTGATCATTCAAAATACTGTCTACCAAATAAGCTACAGAAGCTCCTGGCGCATACCAAGCTGAAGTTCCTAGAAGACCTGTAAGGGTCGCTCCTCCTACCATTGTATCTGCAGCAACTTTTTGCAACACTTCTTCTGAAAGAAACTCCGACACCGGAATTCCGTTATAAGATGCTAAACGTGTTAACGGAATCATAGTTGTATCTCCATGACCTCCAATTACCATTGCCGAAATATCATTTGCTGGCTTATCTAGAGCTAAAGAAAGATACGTTCTAAAACGAGAACTATCTAAAGCACCTCCCATACCTATAATTCTATTTTTCGGAAGACCTGTAGCTTTTAAAGCCAAATACGTCATCGTATCCATCGGATTGGAAACTACAACAATTATAGTGTTTGGAGAATATTTCAGTACATTCTCAGCAACTGTTTTTACAATGCCTGCATTTATACCTATCAATTCTTCTCTTGTCATTCCTGGTTTTCTCGGAATTCCTGATGTAATTACTACTACATCGCTTCCTGCAGTTTTAGAATAATCGTTGGTAACGCCAGATACTTTAGTATTAAAACCAGTATTTGTCGCACATTGTGTAATATCCAATGCTTTACCTTCGGCAAAACCTTCTTTAATATCCAACAATACTACTTCGCTAGCAATTCCTCTATAAGAAATAACATCTGCACATGTAGCTCCAACATTTCCTGCTCCTACAATGGTAACTTTCATATTTTTTACTTTATCGGTTATTAATTTTGTCTATTCTTTAAAAAGACAATTCGTTTAATTGTCTAGTAAATTTAAACAATTAAACGAATTGGAATTATTAAATTTTCATTTTATGCATCAATATTTGCATAAACTGCATTTTTCTCGATAAATTCTCTACGAGGCGGTACCTCATCCCCCATTAACATAGAGAAAACTTGATCAGCTTCTGCAAGACTATCAATATTTACTTGGCGTAGAGTTCTGAAATTCGGATCCATTGTAGTTTCCCATAATTGCTCCGCGTTCATCTCTCCAAGACCTTTATAACGCTGAATATTGGCACTTCCTCCCATTCTTTCGTTGGCCTGATCACGCTGAACATCATTCCATGCATATTCTTTCTTATTTCCTTTCTTAACTAAGTACAAAGGAGGTGCTGCAATGTAAACGTGACCTTCTTCAATAAGCTCTTTCATGAAACGGAAGAAGAACGTTAATATTAAGGTAGAAATGTGGCTACCATCGACATCGGCATCACACATGATGATTACTTTGTGATATCTTAGTTTTTCAAGATTTAATGCTTTACTGTCTTCTGCAGTTCCCACCGTAACCCCTAAAGCGGTAAAGATATTTCTAATCTCTTCGTTTTCGAATACTTTATGATGCATCGCTTTTTCAACGTTCAAGATTTTACCACGTAATGGCAGAATCGCTTGAAAGTTACGATCGCGTCCTTGTTTTGCTGTTCCACCAGCCGAATCTCCCTCGACAAGATAAACCTCACATCTTGCTGGATCTTGCTCCGAACAGTCAGATAATTTTCCTGGCAATCCGCCGCCGCCCATTACGGTTTTACGCTGCACCATTTCACGCGCTTTTTTCGCTGCGTGACGCGCCTGAGCTGCTAAGATTACTTTTTGGATAATCAATTTTGCATCATTTGGATTTTCTTCCAAATAATTCTCCAACATTTCTCCAACCGCTTGAGAAACCGGAGAAACAACCTCTCTATTTCCAAGCTTAGTTTTCGTCTGTCCTTCAAACTGAGGCTCAGATACTTTTACCGAAATAATAGCCGTTAATCCTTCACGGAAGTCATCTCCAGCAATTTCGAATTTTAATTTATCTAATAAACCAGAAGCATCTGCATATTTTTTAAGCGTTCTTGTCAAACCACTTCTAAAACCTTGTAAATGCGTTCCTCCTTCGTGCGTATTGATATTATTTACGTAAGAGAAAATATTTTCTGTATAACTTGTATTGTAAATTAAGGCAACCTCAACAGGAATTTCGCCTTTATCATTATCCATACTGATAACATGAGAAACAATTGGCTCACGGTTACCATCTAAATAACGAATATATTCTTTAAGCCCTTCATCAGAATGGAATACTTCACTTTTAAATTCGCCTTTTTCATCAACTTCTCTCTTGTCTGTAAAAGTAATTGTGATTCCTTTATTTAAGAAAGAAAGCTCACGCATACGAGCTGAAAGCGTATCGTATGAAAACTCGGTAGTTTGAGTAAAGATGGTATCATCTGGATAAAAAGTCTGGCGTGTACCTCTTTTATCTGTTTCTCCGATTTGTTTTACTGGATATAAAGATTTTCCTCTTTCGTATTCTTGCTCATAAATCTTACCTTCTCTAAATACAGTAGATTTCATGTGAACAGAAAGGGCATTTACAACCGAAACCCCAACCCCGTGTAAACCTCCAGAAACTTTATATGAATCTTTGTCGAATTTACCTCCGGCTCCAATTTTTGTCATTACAACCTCAAGAGCAGAAACTCCTTCTTTTTTATGTAAATCTACTGGAATACCACGTCCGTTATCTTCAACTGTAACAGAACCATCTTCGTTTATTGAGACACTAATAGTATCACAATGCCCTCCCATGGCCTCATCAATAGAGTTATCAACAACCTCATAAACTAAATGATGCAGTCCTCGAACTCCTACATCTCCAATATACATTGATGGACGCATTCTTACGTGCTCCATTCCTTCTAATGCCTGAATACTATCTGCTGAATAATTGTTCTTCTTGATTTCTTCGCTCATATAATTTATTCTAAAATGTATTTATTGTCTAACACGCAAATATATGAAATCGCAAGCTATATACCCATTAAAATACGACTTAAAGCACTTAAGTTATTAACACAATTGTCTGAAAAACCAAAAAATAAATCCAAAAATGAGTTTAAATTCCAAATTTTTGAAAATCCCACAATTTTAAATATCAAATTCCAATTTTGAAAATCCAAATTCCAAATCTCGAACTCCAAATCTCAAATCTGAAATACCGAATCAAATTTTTAAAATCAGTCTAATATGTTAAAATTAAAAAAACCGAAATGACATTAAAATGCATTTCGGTTTTCTTATATCAGTTCCAACTTGGAATTTGGAATTTAAGAAAATTGGAATTTCACTTTTTAAGCAATAACACTCGTTTTCACAGGTTCAAAATTACCATTTAAATGGGCTGCATTTGCTCTTCCACTTGGATCAAGGTTTTCTTGCCATTTTGGAATCCATTTACGAACAGTTTGCGCTGCACTGACCTGTGGATAGAATTTATGAAAAATAGATCTGTACAAGTACGCTTCTTTAGTCGTTGGCGAGTTATATGGAAATTCTGCACTTGCTCCAAATAATTGCTCATCTGTAACCTGCGACGCACAATACTCAATTAATTCATCAACCCAATTGTAGCCTACCCCGTCAGAAAACTGTTCTTTTTGTCTCCATAAAACTTCTGAAGGCAAATAAGGATCTTCTGGAGTATCAAACGCTTTTCTTAAAATATACTTTTCAACGCCATCATATGATTTAGGCTGTTTTTCTTCTGTTTTAATTCGAATAGCAACATCTAAAAATTCTGTATCCAAAAACGGAATTCGAACCTCTAAACCATTTGCCATTGTCGTTTTATCTGCGCGAAGTAAATCGGCCGTAAACAGCTTCTGAACTCTTTCTATTGTTTCATCTTGAAATTCTTCTTCTGAAGGTGCATTTCTAAAATACAAATGTCCTCCAAAAACTTCATCTGCTCCTTCTCCTGACAAGATTACTTTTATGCCTTTTTCAGCAATGGCTTTAGAAAGCAGATACATTGGAACGCCTGAACGCACCGAAATAATATCATACGTTTCAATATGATAGATTACTTTTTCTAAAACTTTAACTCCTTCTTCTACAGAAAAATGTATTTCGTGATGTTCTGTTCCTAAAAATTCCGCTGCCTTTCTAGCCGAAATATTATCTGGCGCATCAGCATCTAACCCAATAGAAAACGAATGCAATTTCTGTCCTTTTTCCTTTAATAATCTTGAAGTAATAGCCGAAATCAAAGAAGTATCCAAACCTCCTGACAGCACAACCCCTAGAGGAACTTCTGCCAATAAGCGTTTGCGTGTTGCTTGAATAAGACTTTCACGAATTAACCCTAAATCTAATGCCTGATTTGCATTTTTATGATCTTCGTATTCTGGATGATAGTATTTTACGAAACCTGTTTTTGCAGTGTAATAATGCCCTGGAGGAAAAGTAGAAAACGATTTGCACTGATCAGCAATAGCTTTCATTTCTGATGAAAAATAGATTCGTCCTCTTTCATCTAAACCATAATATAGCGGTTTTACCCCTATTGGATCACGACCTGCAATATATTTATCGCCATCCACAACCACAAAAGCAAAATCTCCGTCTAGTTTATTACAGAAATCATATCCAAATTCCTCATAAAGATGTACAATCACTTCTGAATCTGATTCTGTTCTAAAAGTATGATGCTGCAAAACTGTATTTTTCAGTTCCTGATAATTATAAATTTCGCCATCATGTACCATCCAAGCTTTATCAGTTCCTTGAATAGGCTGTCTACCCGAATTAAGATCGATAATCGATAAACTCTCATGACAAAGTATACTACCATTTTCCATAATGCGAACATCACTTTCATCAGGACCACGATGTAACATTCTTTCAGAAAGTTCTTTTACAAGTTTCGGGTCTTTTCCTTTACCAATTACGGCCAACAATCCAGACATAATATTCTATTTTTTTATTTTATTTTTCATTATTGCTCAACTGTGAAGCGAACATTAAAAAATCATTAAAATTTTCGACTGAAAGCAAAACTAAATATTAATTTTCGCTTTCCATTATTAAATTCGTTAAAATATCAAGTGTTTAACAATAATACTGCAGACACCAAATATATCAAAAGAAAATCAATTAATAGCTCGCCGCTTTGGAGTCAACGAGAAATTCAGGGCAGTAAATTATTTTAGACAAGAAAAACGCTCTCGACAGAGAACGTTTTTCCTAAAAAATATATACTAATTCTAAAAATTAAACTCGTATTATGCTTTAACGTAGGCATCATCGTGAACGCTTGAAACCGCTCTTCCAGATGGATCGTTCATGTTTTTGAAAGCTTCATCCCATTCCAAAGCAATTTTTGTACTACAAGCCACACTTGCCTCCTGAGGCACACATAATGCCGCTGCATCACTTGGGAAATGTTCTGTAAAAATAGAACGATAGTAATATTCTTCTTTTGAAGTTGGAGTTTGTAACGGAAATTTAAACCTAGCATTTGCTAATTGCTCATCTGAAACTTCTCTGGCCACTACTTCTTTCAAAGTATCAATCCAGCTGTATCCTACTCCATCAGAAAATTGCTCTTTTTGTCTCCATGCCACACTTTCTGGAAGCATGTCTTCAAAAGCTTTACGAACAACCCATTTTTCCATCGGATGTTCTTTGTTGATCATTTTATCTTGTGGGTTGATGCGCATGGCAACATCCATAAATTCTTTATCTAAGAATGGCACACGTCCTTCGATTCCCCAAGCCGCTAAACTTTTGTTGGCACGCAAACAATCGTACATATGAAGTTTTCCTAATTTACGAACGTTTTCTTCGTGAAATTCTCTAGCATTTGGCGCTTTGTGGAAATATAAATATCCTCCAAATAACTCATCTGCCCCTTCACCTGAAAGAACCATTTTGATTCCCATCGATTTGATCACTCTTGCCATTAACCACATTGGAGTTGAAGCTCTAACGGTAGTTACATCATATGTTTCTAAGTTGTAAATTACATCACGAACTGCATCTAAACCTTCTTGAATAGTGAATTTAATTTCGTGGTGAATAGTCCCAATATGATCTGCCACTTTTCTCGCTGCAGCTAAATCTGGCGAACCTTCTAAACCAACTGAGAAAGAGTGCAATTGTGGATACCAAGCATCTGTAGTATCATCTGACTCAATTCTTTTTTGAGCAAATTTCTTAGCTACAGCGGAAGTAATAGAAGAATCCAAACCTCCAGAAAGTAAAACTCCGTAAGGAACGTCACTCATTAATTGTCTGTGAACCGCAGCTTCCAATGCTTTTCTAATTTCTGGAATGCTAGTTTCGTTGTCTTTTACTGCATCATATTCTGTCCAGTCTCTTTTGTACCATTGTACAAATTCTCCGTCTTTACTTGATAAATAATGTCCTGGAGGGAATAATTCGATTTTTGTACAATATCCTTCAAGAGCTTTTAACTCAGAGGCAACATAAAAAGTTCCGTGTTGATCCCAACCAATATACAATGGAATAATTCCCATGTGATCACGAGCTACGAAATACTCGTCTTTATCAACATCATAAATTGCAAAACCGAAGATTCCGTTTAGTTCATCTACAAAGCTTACTCCTTTTTCTTTATATAAAGCTAAAATAACCTCGCAGTCACTTTCTGTTTGAAAGTTATATTTTCCATCAAATTGTTTACGCAAATCTCTGTGGTTGTAAATCTCACCATTTGCAGCTAAAACTAGTTTTTTGTCTTCTGTAAATAAAGGTTGTTTTCCTGAAGCTGGATCTACAATAGCCAAACGCTCGTGAGAAAGAATCGCCTTATCATTGCTGTAAATTCCGCTCCAGTCTGGTCCGCGGTGACGAATGATTTTTGACATTTCTAATACTTGAGGTCTTAACGCTTCGGCTTTTTGTTTAAGATCAAAGGCACATACAATTCCACACATAATTTTATATTTTAATTCTTTAAATTTTAATTTGATAGGGCAAAGATGGAATATTAGTTACAATTGAAAAACACAAACATTGATTTCAGTTACAATTTGTAACCATAATTTTATTTTTACATATAAAATGTAAAATTTAGAAGTAAAAATAAGCTCAAAACTTGAAAATTTTAATTCTGACTAGAAAAACGGTTGAAAATTGAAAGTTTAAATCGTTTTTTGAATTATTTTTTGAGTTATTCTGTTACAGATGAAAGATTCGTAAAGAAGAGAGTAAAAGTTGTTTTGCAATTATAATTTGCACAATATAATTGTATCTCCCAAAAAATATTAGCGACAATTAAACGCACTGTTTGTCATTTCGAGGAACGAGACCCGAGCGATAGCGAATAGGCAAAGCAAATCTCCGCGAGAAGCTCTACAAAGATTGACGATTTACGTTGCGGAGTTACTTGTGGAGATTTCTCGTTCCTCGAAATGACAAACTGTGTGGAGTTACTTTATATCTAATCTTTAGAGAACTTTGTCAAAGTTTGAAACTTTGACAAAGTTGCCCGTAGTCAACTTTAGATTACTCAACGCTTTGAATAGTATAATGCGTCTTATTTATTTCAAACTGAAATCCTACTTTATTTCCCATTAAATGATTTCCTAAAGGAGATTGCGGAGAAAGCGCAATCACATTAATTCCGTCAATTGTTATTTTAGGAAGCGCAACACTCACATACAAATAGATTTCGTTTGCTTTTACCAAACTTCCTACAACTATATTTTCAGTAGTTTTAAGTGGGTCTATTTTGTCTAAAATTGCTTTTTGTTCAATTGCTTCTTTTAGTTTAGTAGTCAATTTTTCCTGTTCGATATGCATCATTGATAAGGCCGTTTCGTGTTTGTCTCCGGCTGAACCTTTAGCATCGTTTTTTGAATCTTCGGTTAGATTTGAAATCATGTCTCTAAAAACATCAATTCGGTCCTGAACCATCTGAGTGTAATGGGAATATATTTTTTCTTTGAAAGTCATTTTTTTTTAGGTACTGAGGTTCTAAGTTACAAAGATGCAAAGGTTTTTCTTTTATTAAAAAAAACAGCCACGAATTCACGAATCTACTCCAAAAAATTCATGAGTTCATGGCTGAAAAAAAAAGGCACATTCATTTAAAATGTTTTTGTGCCTAGGTATCTTTATGGCAAAGATCTCTTAAAAATCAAATTTATAATTTGCACCTCCTAAAATCTGGAATCCTTGTACAGGATAATTCAGCCATTTTTGGTACGCTTGATTTCCAATATTGTTCGCTTTTAAGAAAAACGTTAAACGCTCGCTGAATTTATACCCAACATGAGCATTGGCGTCAAAATAGCTTTTTAAAGTAATCGGTGTAGTATCAATTCCTAAAGAAGTATTTGCCTGCATATCTTTTCTTTCACCCACATAAAACACATTCAATCCTGCATACCACTGCTTAGTAATAGTAACGTCTAAAGTTGAACTTAATTTCATTGTTGGCAAATTCCATGCTTCAACAACGTTATCTGTATTGTAACTATTAAAAGTTCCGTTGATCCCGAAAGTTACATTTTGAGAGAAATCAGCTTTTAATTCTGCATAAAAACGTAACGTTCTAATGTCTTCATAAACCACTCCAAAAGAGTTTCCAAAAGCATAATCTTCATTCGTAATCACTTCTGTATAATCATTAGCTTTAAATAATGCTTTGTCTTTTTCATTTAAGTACGAACCTGTCAAATTATAATTTACGTTGTTTGCCAACTTCCCTTTTAAACCAGCAAAAACATTATATTGTGTACTTGACGGACGCATATTTAAAGTCGGTGATAGAAACGGATTTTCGGTTACAAAATCGGCGTAAGAATTCTGCTTTAAACCTCCATCAACTCCTGTATAGAAAATCATTAAATCTCCAACCAGTTTGTACGAGGCGTTTACCTTTGGATAGAAATAAAATTTATTCCCACTATTTTCTGTATCTCCACTGTAGAAAACTCCTGCTCCTAATTCTAAAGTCCAATCGTTTTCATGAATCACAAAACTTGGCTCGATTCCTACATTCGTAAAACCATATTTTACAGCTTCTGTATTGTTTTGCAAATAATTATTCTTAAAAGAACCGCTTACGTGATCTACAATTACATTTGTTTTAATTTCCTGATCCATTACATCAACTGTAAAAGTTGGCTTTACAAAAAATCTGTTTTCTGATGAAGAATAACTGTCTGAAAAGTGCGTGAATTTTGCAGCAAGATTACTAAAAATGCTTTCTGTAAATTCGGCATTTCCGCCCAACCAAATCGTATTATAAGAATGATCCGGATTGATGCTATTTACTAAATCATAGCGCTGATCTGGAATTGTAGAACCAAAGTCAGCTGGAAGTCCGTACCAATTGTAAATCTGGTTTTGATATCCTAAATCTACATTCCAGTTGTTATCTCTATTATTCTGACCATAACCTACATTAATTGCCGTATCGTAAAATTCATCATTCAATTCTACATCTTTGATGCCTCCTTGAGAAGAATGATGACGAAACATTCCTGCTACATAATCGTTATTTCCTAAATCCTGATTTACAAATAATTCTGCATTTAAAGTGCTGTAATTTCCAACACCTAAAGTTGCGTAGTTATTAAACAATCTTTCTTTTTTAGCTTTCTCAACCCCTTCTGCCTTTCCTTTTGAAGGCGTAAAAGTCGATGCTACAGGAACAGACAGAATACTGTATTTAATAACTTCTTTCGGCTGATTGCCGCTATCGTCAAGCGAAGGCGTTTCTTTTACTTTAAAAGCATCTGAAATAGTTGGCGAATACGGCTTTACAACGTTTACAGTTTCCGTTCCTATACTTTCATTTTTCTTCTGCGCAAACGAAAATTGACCTACAAACAATACGAGTAAAACGATAATTTTATACTGGCAATTTAATTTCATATTTCTTCTTTTTAAGAGTATAGAGAAAAGAGTATAGAAAGTAGACTGACGCCATTTCTTAATTCTTATGCTAAAAACTCTTTGTTCTCTTTCTATATTCTAAAATCTTTTTTCTTTGTTCTATTTTCTATATTCTCACTTAAGCTTCCCAATCACCTTTAGCCACAAACTGAGCTTTACCTCCTATTCTAATATCAAACAAATCTCCACTTAGTTTTCCGTTAAAATAAATTTCAGATGGGCGGCCTATGTAATCTCCCTGATGATTGGTCAATTCCAATTCAGGTTTATGATATTTTAGCAAAAAAGCTTGCAAACAAGTACTGGCACTTCCGGTAGCAGCATCTTCGACCAACTGATTATGCTCTACACACAACATTCGGCTAAACAGTTTTTCTCCTTCTAAATAATAAAAGTATAAACCTCTATGATCTGTTTTGCAGTGCTGTTTCATCCATTCATCAGCTTTATCTTTATCCAGAACCAAATTTTCTAAAGCCCTTTTACTACTTAATCCAACCATAACAAAAGCGCTTCCAGTTGTAACTTCCTGAATTGGAAATTGATTTTCGAAATCACTCACTTGCAGATTACTGAAAAAGGTAAAATCTATTTTAGAAAAAGTATCCCAAAACTTTGGCTGCGCCGCTTTTAACCAGATCAAATCATCTGATTTAGAAATTGCAATTGGCCCGATCGGAACTTCCAGTTTAATTTCATTAGGCAAATTATCAAAAATCTTATTCATCAGAACCCAAGATGTACCAATGATTGGATGTCCTGCAAACTGCATTTCGTGAGCAGGAGTAAAAATTCTAATCTCTGCTTTATTATTTTCTCTATCTAGTTTGGTTACAAATGTGCTTTCCGCAAAATTAATCTCGCGAGCCATCTGCTGCATTTGTGCTGTACTTAAATTTTCTGCATCCATAAAAACCGCCAACTGATTTCCAGCATATTTTTTATCAGCAAAAACATCAACTATGTAAAAAGGTAAACTCATTGTTTTATTTTTTTAGAGAATAGAATAAAGAAAATAGAGAATAGATTTTCTTCTCTTTGCTTTAAATCTTTTTTCTATTTTCTTTATTCTATACTCTTGTATTCTTATTTATTAATCGACGAATTTGTTTTTGATTCTTCCGATTTAATTGCTGCTAATTCTTTTTTAGCTTCTTCAACAACATCTGGATAATCTGTAAAATTGTTGATTACATTATCTAAAATATATGTTGCTTGATAACTATCTTTTAATCCGTAGAAATTTTTCGCCATTAAAACCAAACCTTTTGCTCCGTAATATTTATAGGCAGAATAGCTTTTTGCTAATTTTTGAACAGCAACATTAGAAGCGTCATATTTTCCTTCTTTTGTTTTGAAATACGCATCATAATACAAAGCTTCTGCAGCCAATTCTCCTTTTGATGAAGCTGAAAGTTTCGCGTAAGCCGTTTTAGCTTTATCTTCATTTCCTGTCTGCATTGCTGCACGCGCTACAATAATCTGAGCATCTGCTTTTACACCTGCGTCTGATTTCGGATTTTCTAATACTTTCTCAGCCGCAACTACAGAATGGTCGTAATCTTTTTTATCATAATAACACTTCATCAAGTTCGCTTGAGCAAAAGTTTTATTCTGAGGATAATCGGCTTCGCTTTCTAATCTTGTTAGAACTGGAATCGCCTTATCGCAATCTTTTGCTTTCAAATAAATCTGAGCCAATCTGTTTAAAGCTTGTTCTGTAAACTCGTTTCTAGGCTGATCAATTACAAACTGATAATTTGCAATAGATTTTGTTTCAGAACCTTCTGCATAAGTAAGCTGTCCTAAATAGAAATTAGCTTCCAATGCATGCAATCCGTTTGGAAATTTAGAAATATAACCTGCAAAACCCGTAATAGCTTGCTTAGAATTGTTTTGGCTGTATTGTTTGAAGGCCGCATCGTAAGTATCATTATCCAATTCTGCATCTGTAACCGCTACGAAATCCAATGTACGAACCCAAGTTGCATATTCATCAACTTTTCCAGAGTCTACATAAATTAATCTTGCTGTTGCAACCGCTTCTAAAGCTTCTGGCGTTTTTGGGAATTCAGCAGCTACTTTTTTAAATTTCGTCAAAGCCAGCTGATCACGATCTGAATTGTAATAAATCAAACCTTGTTTTAAAATTGCTTTTGAAGTGAATGATCCATCTTTAAATTCAGAGATCAATTGATCATACGTTTTTATTGCCTGATCGTTTTTCTTTTCTGCAACATAGGTATTTCCTAACTCAAATAAAGCATCATCACGGTAAGATGACTTTTTGTACATCTGAAGAAAATTATTCAGCTCCTCTATTTTCTTAGCATTATTTGACATAAATCCGTAAGAAAGTGCTTTTTGGAATTGAGCATAATCTGCATCTACGCCTTTTGCAGCAATTGCTTTTGCATAAGCTTCATTTGCCGCGCTGTATTTTGAAGTTACAAAACGACAATCTCCCAAACGCAAATAAGAATCGTTTAAACGAACTTTATCTGAAGGAGCATTGTCAATTTGAGCTTGAAAAGAATTTGCTGCCTGATCGTATTCTTTCAATTTAAAATACGTGTAACCAATATTATAGTTGATATTTTTATATTCGTCTGTAGATTTTGCCGCAACCATTCCTGCAAACTGTTTGTAAGTCAGAAGAGCATTTTGCATATCATCATTCAAATATTCAGTTTCCGCTTTCCAGAAAGTGGCACGCGCTGTAAATTCAGGAGTTTTTTGCTCGCTGATCGCGCTTTTAAACATTTTACCCGCTTCTTGATAATTAGATTCATTGTACAATTCTAGTCCGCGGTAAAAAAGCACTTTTTGGTAAGCCGCTTTGTTTTCAGCAGTTCTATTTTTTTCTAATAAAGCCAAAGCTTCTTTGTAGTTTTTAGAAGAAATATAAGAATCAACCAAAAGTTTTTCTACTTCTGCACGGCTTGAATTATTTGGATATTTTTTAAGGAAATCCAACAAAATACCTGGAACAGCTTGGTAAGCGTTTCCAATATCATAACTCAATTTAGCGTAATTTAAAGCAGCATCTTCTTGAATCTGCGCATTAAAATCCATTTCAGAAGCATTCTTAAAAGCGTTTAAAGCTTCTTGCTTTTTGCCTGTATTTAAATAGCTTAAACCTAAATGATAATAGGCATTCTGAGCCACAAAATCTTTTCCTTCAATAATTTTGTTGAACTGAGAAATCGCTTTTTCATACTCTTTCTGCTCGTAATACGCATAACCTAATTGATAGAAATCGGTATTGTTCCATTTTCCTTTTTTACCCGCATATTGTTCTAAATACGGAATTGCTTTTCCGTATTGCTTCAAGTTGAAATAACTTTCTCCAATAATTTTATTCAGTTCTGATTTTTCAATGTCGTTCGATTTGTTCATGGCTACCAATCCTAAATCAATCGCTTTTTGGAAATTCCCTAACTTGAAATTCATATCCGCTTGATAATAAGAAAGCTTTTCTTTGTATTTTTCTTCACCCGAAACCTCATCAAAATACTTCGTTGCTTCTTTGTAATCGTCACCCTCATAAGCCATAAATCCTAGATAATATTTGGCTTGAGAACCATATTCTTTAGAATTTACCACTTTATTAAAATAGTTAGTTGCTTCTTTTTTCTTTTTAGCATTAAAATAGCTGTAACCTTTCATGAAGTTAAACTTATCCGATTCTGTTTTACTCATGTAGCTTTCGTCTACTTTATCAAACCATTGCAAAGCTTTTGGATAATTTCCTTGTTCGAAGAAAAATTGCGCGGCGTCAATATAAGCCTGATTTTGTTTGGTGCTTGTTGGATAATCATTCACAAATTGTTCTACCAGAGCATCGGCATTTGCTTTATTGGTTCTTATGGCAGAATTTGCAATATAGTAAGCACAGTCAGACTGTACTTCTTCATTTGTAGTATTGTTTTTTACTTTTTCAAAAATCAATTGTGCCGAAGCATATTGTTTGTCGTTATATAAAGCCAGTGCTTTGTCAAAATCCTTTAACTCATACGTATAAATCGCCGATTTTTGTGCCGAAGCTATAGTCGAAGCAAGGAAAATTTGGAATAAAAAGAACCTGGAAAGTTTACGCATTTTAATAATATTTAGTATTCAAATGTATCATTTTATAAGGGTTATAACGAAACGTTTTGAGGTTTTATTATGAACAAATTATGAAACTGCTACTATTTTACGCTCTGTAAAACTTCAAATTATTGGTTCTCAAACTTTCTTAAACAAATAATTTTAAACCATATAAGCTCTCTTAAGTTATTATAAGCAGGAACCGTTATAGAGATGCTGTTAAAATGCACTTCTATAGCAATTTTATTCAGAATTCAGCGAAATTTATTTTGAATACAACCGTTATCTTATTACTTTTACCATTCAAACCAATTTATTATGTCACAAACCGTACTATCTCTTAAAGAAGTCACTATATATCAAGAAGGAAGAAAAATTATATCTCATATTAACCTAGACGTTAATCATGGTGAGTTCATTTACATTATCGGAAAAACTGGTTCCGGAAAAAGTAGCTTTCTAAAAACTTTATATGCTGATTTACCGTTAATTGAAGGGGAAGGACATATTGTTGAATTTGATTTGGCAACATTAAAAGAAAACGACATTCCGTATTTAAGACGTAAAATTGGAATTGTATTTCAAGACTTTAAACTACTTCCAGACCGTTCCATAAAAGACAATATGCTTTTTGTTTTAAGAGCTACAGGATGGGTAGAAAAAGAAGCCATGCAACACAAAATTGATGAAGTTTTGGATAAAGTAGGCATGAAAGATTTTGTAAACAAAATGCCCCATCAGCTTTCTGGAGGAGAACAGCAACGTGTTGCGATTGCAAGAGCACTTTTAAACGATCCAGAATTTATCTTGGCTGACGAACCAACAGGAAATCTTGACCCTCAGACTAGTTCTGAAGTTTTAGAAGTTTTAAAAGCAATTAATGCTGCAGGCAAAACTATCATTATGGCCACTCATGATTATGCTTTATTGATGAAATTCCCATCTAAAACCTTAAAATGCGAAGATGAAAGAATCTTCGAAGTGGTACAAAGAAGCGTATAATGCTTTCCATTTTAATTCCGGTTTATAATTACAATGTTTTACCGCTTGCTAGCGAACTCGTAAAGCAGTGCAATTCTAGTGGAATTAATTTTGAGATTATTTTTTTAGATGATGCTTCTCAAAAGTTTGTAATTGAAAATGAAAGAATTAATCTATTTGAAAACGCCTCTTATTCTATTTTAGAAAAAAATATCGGACGAAGCTCTATTAGGAATTTATTGGCTGAAAAAGCAGTTTACGAAAATTTACTTTTCCTAGATGCAGATACTTTTCCTGCCAATGCAGATTTTCTTTCTGCTTATATTTCTCAGATCAGCAATACTGAAAAGATCGTTTATGGAGGGATTTTATATGAAAATTCTAAACCTGCAAAAAAGGAACTTTTAAGATGGATTTATGGAAAGGAAAGAGAAGCTTTATCAGTTTCCCAACGCATCAAAAATCCGCATCTTTCTTTTCTAACTTTAAACTTTCTCCTAAAAAAAGCTATTTTTTCTAAAGTCAGATTTAACGAAAATATTCCAAATCTAAGACATGAAGACACCTTGTTTTCGTTTGAGTTAAAACAAAATCAAATTGAGGTTCTTCATATTGACAATCCTGTTTTTCATCTTGGTTTAGAAGACAGCAAAACATTTTTGCAAAAATCTGAAGAAGCTGTTTTAGGTTTGAAAAATTTAATCGATTCGAATTTAATTTCTCCGGATTACGTTAAACTGGCACATTATTTTCAACTCCTTAAAAAATATCATCTTGTCTCTTTAACCGCTTTTGGTTTTAAGATTTTTAAACCTTTATTTAAAAAACAGTTATTAAGCGCAAAACCTTCGCTTTTTCTTTTTGATATTTATAGATTGGGTTATTATTGCATTATAAAAAAATAATCAATTATGGTCTTTTTTTCGGTTGTTATTCCGTTATACAATAAAGCTGAATATATTGAAAATACTATAAATAGTATTCTCGATCAGACTTTTGCGGATTATGAAATCATTGTAGTGAATGATGGATCTACTGACGAAAGTGAAGTTATTGTACACAGGTTTAATGATGAGAAAATTCAAATCTTTAATCAAAAAAATCAAGGCGTTTCTGCTGCCCGAAATTTTGGAATAGAAAAATCGAAAGGAAAACTCATTGCGTTTATGGATGCAGATGATTTTTGGCTCCCAAATCATCTACAAGAGTTGTCAGATTTGTATCGTGATTATCCAAATTGTGGCCTATATTGCTCACGCCATAAAATAAGAATTTCTAAAAACCGCTTTCAAATTCCTTATTATGATGCAATAGACAATTCTTTTAGAGGAATTGTAAAAGATTATTTTCTTTCAAACAAGCCTTTTAGAATTACTTGGACTTCTTCTTTAGCTATTCCACGAGAAATATTAGAAAACATTGGAGGATTTACGCCAGAAGTCACCAATGGTCAAGATTTAGAATTATGGACTAAAATAGGAATAAAATATCCTGTTGCCTTAACAAACAAGACAACAGCTGTCTATAATTTTAATATTGAAAATAGTTTAGCTAAAAACAAAATAAACTCAAAGGTTTTGATGAATTTTGAACAATTCAAAATCTTCGAAAAAGACAATCCATCTCTTAAAAAGTTTCTGGATCTATATCGAATTGAATATGGGTTACATTATTATATTTCTGGAAATAAAGCCCAAAAAAACTTTTATTTTCAAGATGTTGACCCAGAAAATATCCCTCTAAATGTGAGGATTTTATTAAACGTTCTTCCTTTCATTTTACAATCTCTTTTAAAATTAAAAAGAAAACTAAAACAAAGCGGAATTGACTTTTCTATTTACGATTAGAATAGGCAATAAATTCATCAAATTCTCTGATGTAATCCTCTTCTATATAAACTTCTGAAGCAATTACAAGACAAACCGAACCAGAAGAGAAATTCTGCAATTCTCTCCAAATTCCTGGATTAATTAATAATCCTTCATAAGGTTTGTTTAAGGTAATAATCTGTTCCTTTTTTCCATCTTTCAAAACTACATCAAAACTACCGCTTAAAGCCACTAGAAACTGTCGTAGATTTTTATGAGCATGTCCTCCTCGTTCGGCTCCGGCTGGCACATCATACAGATAATAAACCCTTTTAATATCGAAGGGAACAGTAGTATTCTCAATTACAGAAAGATTACCTCTTCTCTCTTCTATTTTAGGAATGGCTATTATTTGTATTTTATCATTCATTAGTACAATACTTATATTTTCTGAAACGTTTTGTGTCCTTTTATAGCACTGCTAAAAATCGCTTTCAGATTATTCATTTTTATTTTCTTCTGCTTTAAATCAAAAAAGATCTTTATAAGAATCCAAAAGATATATTTCTTTCTAAAAACCCTGGTAAACATTGCTCCACTAATAAAGTATCTCTCTAAAACATCTTTCTTATCTGACGAAGTCAATGTATTATGTGCCACAATTATTTGAGGTTCAAAAACAAGTTGTTTCCCGTCTTTTTTTAAATTGGATAAAAAAACAGCTTCTTCTCCCATTTCGAATATTCCTCCTAATCCAAAATTTTCATCAAATTTATGTTTTCCAAAGTCAACATGAAATTTATTCAGTGTTATTTCGATAGAACTTGTATTCAAAATATCAAAATTGCTTAAACTGCTTTTAGAATGGGCTACATATTTATTTAAAGGCTTGCTATTGGGTTTTAAAGCGCTAAACTTTATAACCGCAGCATTCGGATATTTATGATAAGCATCGATTATTTTTGTGATAAATCCTTGCTGAAATATCACATCATCATCTGAAATTAAAAGAATTTTTCCTGTGGAATTTTCCAACGCTAGGTTTCGGCTTTTAGAAAGTCCTTTTTCAAATGAATTTATAACTTTTATATTGGGATTAGTCGAGCTAAGTTTTGTTTCATTTTGAACCTGATTGATTACTAATATCGAAATTTTCGAATAATCAAAAGATGGAAACATAGGAACTAAAAAGTTCAATGAATCTCTATTCATTGTTGAAATTAGTATTTCCACATCTTTTTCTTCAAACAAAATATTCATTTTCAATTTTATTAAACAATCATAAAAGGCTAAAATCTGATTTTAAGATCAGTTCCTTTTTTAAATACAATTTACAATCTTAAGCATTATAATATTCTTATTTTTGAATTTTATAAATTCATTTTAAAATCTTTAATTTTCATGCACAACCTGCCTTTAGTAACTGTTATTTGTTTGTGCTATAACCACGAAAAATTCGTAATAGAGGCTTTGACTTCTATTACAAATCAAACTTACAAAAATATTGAAATTATAGTGGCAGATGATGGCAGTAATGATTCGTCTGTACAGAAAATTAAAGAATGGCACAAGAATTATCCTCACACTCCACTTATAATTAACGAAACCAATTTAGGCAATACCAAAACCTTTAACAAGGCATTAAAATTATCAAATGGTGATTTTATTATTGATCTAGCTGCAGATGATGTATTATTGCCGAATTGTGTCGAAAAACAAATAAGCACTTTCTTAAACTCTAAAATGGAACGTTTGGCAATAGTTTATGGAAATGCTGAAATTATCTCTGAAGACAGCACGCATTTAGATTATTATTACAAAGTTGATACTGATAAAAAAGCAATTATAAAACCCGCTTCAGGAGACATTTATAAAGCAATTTTAAGCCAAAGCAGTATGATTTGCTCTATTAGTTCAATGATTAAAAAAGAAGTCTTAATAGAGTTAAATGGGTACGATGAAAATTTGTCCTATGAAGATTTAGACATTTGGATTAGAACTTCAAGGAAATACAGTTTTGAATTTATTGATTCTGTGTTGATTCAAAAGAGAGAACTTGCCAACTCTTTGGGCAATATGTTTTACAAAAAGCTTAATGCGAGAACAAAAAAAATAAATCGATCCACTTATTTAGTTATTAGAAAAGCAATTGCCTTAAACCAAACAAAAGAAGAAAATAAAGCGCTTGTAAAAAGACTGCATTTTGAAATGGAGAAAGCATGTAGAACTTTAGATCTTTTGCTTTTTATAAGATATATTCCTTTAGAATTAAAATTGCGTTTTAGCTGATTTCTGATTTATAAAATCGTTTACCATCTTAGAACATTTCTTGGCTCCCAAATTATGCAAATGATCTGCATCGTAAAAATCATCATTAGAAAAACGAGGATCACTGAATAGATTAAGATAAAAAACATTCGAATTTGTTTTTTGCAATAGCAAAGCAATTTCAAAAATCTTATTCAATTTCTCTTTATTCACTTTTTCTGCATAATTTTTTGTGACAGGCATTGTCACTATAATCACTTGAATTCCTTTGTTTTTACATTTTTCAATAATAGACTCTATGGCTGTAATATTTTCTGCAAAATCTGTTAAATTATCTTCGTGTCTTTTGATTGTAGTTGCTGCACTTTTTTCCATATCTGCAACTCTTTTGTGATGTGTATAGTTTGTACCAAACCCGTTTTTATTGCAATCAACAATGGTTTTCTCAGAAAAATAGCGCGATATTAATTTAAGATTTGAACTAAAACTCTTTGTTCCAGAGACGAACCAATTATTAAGATCGAAACTTTGTATTATAGGAACTTCTAAATCCATGTAATGTCTATAATAATATTTTCGCCATCTATCTTCGTCGGTATTTTTGAGCTGACTCAAACTGGTATATTCTACGTTTAAAACTAGAAATTTGACCTTCTTAAAATTATCAATATGTTTATCAAATAAAAGTTTATCGAAATACATGGATTGGCTAATGTTGGACAAATTAAATGTTTGCTTATCGAAACAAACTGGATTTAATCCATAAAAAGAATGAGAATTTCCTAAGATTAAAACCTCTGCATTTTGATAGTTTGCTGCACAATTTTCATTTTTTACAGTGTAATTATTGGGTGCTATTTGGTAAAAAATTTCAATAGCCAAAAGCACCAATACTATTGGAAATAGAAAGAGGAAAGTATATCGAATAAAATTTCTCATTTAAAATTGAAAATAAATAAATTGCAATTCTTTACCCGAAAAAAGCAGAATCAATAATACCAAAGTATAATAAAAAGCAATTCTAAATGGTTTTGCCCATTGAAAACCTAATTTTTCAATAGCAAAAAGATTTTTTCTTCCAATCCATTCTATCCACATAAATACAGCCAAAATTAAAATTATCATTTTGGGAAATATTTCGGGAAATTCAAATAAGCTTAGTGAGAACATTTTAGAGATGTACGTGAATGCGCTTTCAACATTTTCTGATCTAAAAAAAATGCGGGCAAATGAAACCAATCCAAAAGTAAAAATCATGCTTGAAAAAATCTTTAAGCCAGATTTAAAACCAGTGACCGATATAACATCGATATTTCTTCGATTTTTATTAAACAAAACTAAAGGAAGGATGTATAGAAAATTTATAAATCCGTAAATGATAAAAGTCCAATTAGCGCCATGCCAAAATCCTATTAGCATAAAAACTATAAAAACATTGCGAACTTGTATCCATTTCGAGCTTTTTGAACCGCCCAGTGGAATGTAAACATAATCTCTAAACCAGCTCGATAAAGAAATATGCCATTTTCTCCAAAATTCTGCAATATCGCGTGCAAAATACGGATAGGAAAAATTCTGTAACAATTCGATTCCTAAGAGTCTAGAAACTCCTAAAGCAATATCTGTATATCCTGAAAAATCTCCATAAATTTGAAATGAAAACAATATTGTCCCCATAACTAGTGTACTTCCCGAATAATGAGATGGATTGTCAAAAATTAAATCAACATACTCTGCACAACTATCTGCAATTACAACTTTCTTAAATAATCCCCACAAAATTTGTCTTAATCCGCAAATAGCTGTTTCATAATTAAAAGTTCTCTTTTTTTGAATCTGGGGCAAAAGATGTGTCGCTCGCTCTATTGGACCAGCAACCAACAAAGGAAAAAAGCTCACAAATAATGCATATTCAATTATGCTGTCAACTGGTTTTATTTTTTCTTTATAAACATCAATTACATATGAAAGTCCGTGAAAAGTATAGAAAGAAATTCCTATTGGTAAAATTAAATTTAAAGTCCAAAGATGCGCTTTAAACCCTAATGCCGTAATTATTTCTATGAAATTATCAATAAAGAAATTATAGTATTTAAAGGCTCCTAAAACGCTTAAATTAATAATTATACTTAGCCAAAGCCATCTCTTTTTTGCCGCAATATTTTTTGTATTGATGTAAATTTTCTTTCCAACATAAAAATCTAAACCGATAGAAAAAAGTAAAAGAAAAGTGAATTTAAAATTCCAACAGCTATAAAAAAACAAACTTGCCAGTAATAAAAAAAGATTCTGTTTTTTTAGATCTCTATCGAATACAAACCAGTAAAGTATAAAAACTATTAAAAAGAAAACCGCAAAACTTAGTGTATTGAAAAGCATAACTGGTTAATTAAACAAAGTCTTCTTAAAATAAACACATAACACGAACAAATAAATAAAATTATCCAACGCGTATCCAATTACAACTCCCTCAATTCCATAAATTTTAATAAAATACAAACAGAAAAAGTACAGAACTGTGAGTGAAAACAACTCACTTACAATAAATGCTGAAGTGTTCTTTTTTGCAAAAAACTGATACCCTAAAATAAGGGCGCAAACTTTAAAAAAATCTCCTAAAAGCTGCCAGAAAAACAAATCGGTTACGGGTAAAAAATCTTTTGTAAAAAGCAATCGGACAATAAAGAATCTCATAAAATAAATGAGAGTAATGGCTAAAATAAAGATCGGTAGAATGAATTTATAATACCGCAAAAAGATATTTTTTGTTTCCAAATCATTTTCTGCTTTAGACAATTTTGGCAGAAAATAAACACTTAAAATAGTACTTACAAACATCAAACAATAGGACGAAATTCTGGTCATTGATTCCCAATATCCTGCTTGTTCGATTCCTAAATTATGAATAATATGATTTCGAATTGAAAGCAATACAAAAGGTCCAAAAACAGATGAAACCACCGTCATTAACGTATAAGAAGAGAGATTTTTTAGAACTTGAAAATCAAATAAATGAAATCTAATCATTTGAAAAAACTGAATTTCTTTCTGAATCATATAAAAGGTAACCAAAAACAATAACGCTGGTGCAATTACAATCGACATTAGAGCTCCAATGGTTTTAAACTGCATAATTAGAAAAACCGAAGTCAGCAAACCAATAATGTTTCCTATGATATTAATCCAAATTACTTTTTTAAATTTGCCCAAACCATTGATTACAGCAATAAAAAAAATAGAAAATCCGTAGGTTGGCAAAACAAACGCTAAGACTTTAAAAACAGTTAAATATTCTGTATTATTTCCAAAGATATTCTGATTCCAATAAGAAGCTGTAAAAAATAAAATTCCGCTTAACAGAAGCGCAATAAACAATAAACTGATAAAAACTGTAGAAACTATTTTTTGAAGTTCGCTTTTAGATTTCTCATTTTCAGACGCATATTTTACGATTCCGTTTTGAAATCCTAAAGTGGAAATATTTTCTAATGAAGTTAAAAAATTACGAAGATTTCCAACCAAAGCCATTCCGCTTGGACCAACGAAAATGGCTAATATTTTCGAAGTAATTAATCCGATTCCAATTTTTAAAGCAACGCTCAAGCTGTTTAAAGACGTAATCTTAAACAAATTGGTTTTAATTATTTTTCTATAGAAATTCAAATTAATATTGATTTAGAATTTCTATAATAAAATCAACCTCAACTTCGGTTAAAACTGGACTCATTGGCAGACTCAGAACTTCATTATGGATTTTCTCTGTAATTGGAAATGACAGATTATTCCATTCTGGAAAAGCTTTTTGCTGATGTGGCGGAATTGGATAATGAATAACCGTTTGAATATTATTTTGAGTTAAATATTCTTGTAAGTCGTTTCTATTTTCTGTTCGAATAACAAACAAATGAAATACATTGTTGTTTGAAAAATCCCAAAATGGCAATGTTATTTTTTTGTTTTTAATTCCAGTTAAATATCGTTTTGCAACTGTTCTTCTTTTATCATTATCTGAATCCAAATGGGGTAATTTCAGATTTAAAAAACCAGCCTGCAATTCGTCTAATCGCGAATTCAAACCAATGTATTCGTTATAATATTTTTTCTCTGAACCATAATTTCGAAGCGAAAAAAGCACCTTTGCCAAATCCGAATCATTTGTAGTAATCGCTCCGCCATCGCCCAAACATCCTAAATTTTTTCCTGGATAAAAACTATAGGCGATTGCTGATTTTAGATTGTAGATTGTAGATTTTAGATTTTTTTCTACGCCGTGAGATTGTGCTGCATCTTCAACGACAATTAAATTGTATTTTTCTGCAATTTCATTTATTCTCTCCATTTCGGCTATTTGTCCGTATAAATGAACAGCTAAAATAGCTTTGGTTTTTGAAGTTATTTTCTCCTGAATTAAATCTGGATTTATATTGTATGTTTCTAATCTTGGCTCAACCAAAACAGGAACTAAATCGGCTTGTAGAATAGCCAAAATACTCGCAATGTAGGTGTTTGCTGGAACAATAACCTCATCTCCTTTTTTAAGTTTTCCGAGTTCGATATACCCTTTAAAAATAAGAACTAAAGCATCCAATCCGTTTCCAACCCCAATACAATATTTAGATTGACAATATTCAGCAAAAGCCTTTTCAAAGGCTTCCACTTCTTTCCCTAAAACATACCAACCATTTTCTAAAACCAATTTCAGTTTTTGCTGAAATGCAGTTTCATACGGTTCGTTTATTTTTTTAAGGTTAAGAAAAGATATCATCTCTGTTTTGTTTTAAATAAGAATGCCTTCTAATTTAGTATAATTGGCCGTATCAACTTCATAAAAATCATGGACCAAAGTGCTGGATCCAAAGCTTTCTTTCCAATAGGCTAATCCTTCGTTTAGATTTTTTCCTTGACTTTCATTTGAAATTCCGAAATCAAAAAAACGTTTTTCAGCAAAACGTTCATTAATGAGGTAATGAAAAAGATAATCTAAACTTCCTAAATCTTCTTTGTCCGGATCTTTTGAAATATACTGGCAATGTGCCACATTTTTTGTTTCAAAAATCGTCGTTCCGCCTACAATTTCGTCATTTTTATAAATATTGAACTGATGAATATTTTCAGAAAAAAGCGATTTTAATCTGTTTATTTCATCAATCGAATGAACTGGCGCTGCGTGGTGTGTTTTTTCTAAATTCGGAATTAGAATTTTGCTCCAAAACAATTCAAACTGATTCTCTTCTTTAATAATCAATTCGTTGGAAATTGCCTTTTTTAGTCCTCTTTTTCTAATTTTAGAAATTGTTTTTTCTTGCTGTAAATCAATTACAGAAAGAGAATCTCTTCTCACAAGCTTTGCTTCTGCCAGAAATAAACTGTATAAAATTTCTTCTGCAGGTTTCAAATGATAAATGGAAGGAAGAGTTTTAAAGTATAATTTATCCAAATTATTTTTGTTCAGAAAAAACAACACCTCTCTAAAAATGTCGATAACCACTTTTTGTTTGGTTTGTTCTTTATAAACCAGTCCTCCATAAGTTAAACCTTGATGAGAATGTAGCGCATTTTCTTTTTTATTGGCAGGAAGAATAGCAAGTAACTTTTTATCTTCAAAAACCAAAAGCGAAAAATCTTCAAAGCTATCTTTGTGGTATTCCATAAAATCGCGATGAAACAAAAAAGTTGCATTTTTAGCCTGAGCAACAAAATCGTTCCAAACCGAATAATCTTTCTGATTGTATTTTTTAATGATAAATTTCGCCATACTCAATTACATGTGATCAAATGCTTTTAAATGCCATTTGTATTTAACTGCCATTAATCGAACCACAATAATCACCAGAGAAGTAACTAAATATAAGATATCGTCATTTAAATTTAATTTTCGCAATCCAAAAAAAACAATTCCACCCAAAATACAGATGGTTGCATATATTTCTTCTCGAAAAACGTTTGGAATTTCATTACATAAAATATCACGAATTACACCGCCAAAACAAGCAGTCATTGTTCCTAATGCAATACAAATTGCTGGATGAAGTCCGGTTATAAGTCCTCTTTCGAGACCTATTAAAGTAAAAACCCCAAGCCCAATGGTATCAAATAGAAACAATGAGGTTCGAAGTTTATCAAATCTTTTTCTAAAAATAATGGCTAGAAAAAATCCTAAAATAATCACATACACATATTGCATGTCACGCATCCAGCCAACAGGAGTTCTGCCAATTAAGACATCGCGAAGCGTTCCGCCACCAACTGCAGTAACAAATGCAATGATAAAAACACCAAACGGATCTAGTTTTTTGTGCATTGCTGTTAAAGCGCCAGACATAGCAAACGCCATTGTCCCAATAATATCAAGTAAGTGAAACATTTTTTCTGAGTTACAAAGATGCAAAGCGTCAAAGTTACAAAGTTGTAAGGAATAATCTTAGTAAATCTGACTCAGAAAAATAACTGTCCTTTTTTCTAAGCTACAAAAAAGCAAAGTATCAAAGCTACAAAGTTGTAAAGAACGGTCTTAGCCAATCCAACGCATAGAAATACTTATTATTTTTTTACATAAATCGGACTTCTTTTTAATAAATACGAAATAGAATCCATCCATCCGTCTTTTAATGCTAGCAAGGGTTTACGGGTTTGAGAATAGATTTTATCTGTGTTTCTGTACATATCAAAATAAACCGTATAATAGTAATAGGTTTGGTTGTTTGCTGTTGTAGTCGAAATATCGCTGGTAGTTACTTTTTTATTGTTGTTGCTCACTTTAGCATTTCCACTATCATAAGTCGTAGCTGTAGTGCCCGTGCCTATTGTGTATGAAACTTTTGCAGCAACAATATTATCTACTCCTAATATTTTTTCCAGATCTTCTATTGGCGTTTCGTCAATGTTATTATGATCAATTCCAGCCTTGTGCAATAAACTGTTTGTTGTTCTTAAATCCTGAACCGTCAACGGAAAAATATTAGCTGATTTATCCAATAACTTGTTGTACAAATCGTTTTGAGCAAATTTTGCCATATCCTCAGAACCTTGCTGATTATCTGCATTTACATAAGGAACTGGCAATACAGCAATTGTATTGTGCTGTTTATCCGCACTTATTATGGGTTGTGATGATGATGTGCTTTGAGCACTGTTTGTTGCGTTTGGAGAAATATCAAAGGTTTGAGATCTTCCGCTTGCAAAATCGATCTTCGCAATTTGAGAAATGTCTAGCGAAATCTGAACCGTCTCACCTGGAAGTGAATATTCTACTGTTTTATCAGACATTTTTAAAACCGTACATTCAATAATCTGATAATCTCTTTTTATAATTTTATCTAATTTTTTTCCGCTTTGAGCAAAACTTACGCAAGCAGATAACAGTATTAGTAATACGAGAAAAGGCTTTGTAATTTTCATTTGTTTGGAAATTTATGAATTAATTATCTATATATAAATTTACGAAGAAAAAATAAAAAATTATCAGTAAAAATTAGAAAAATCAAATAATTCTTCAAAGAAAAAAATTACATGTTTTGGGTATAAAAATTATAATCTTTTAAAATTATTCGAATAAAATCGCTGTTGTTTCCAGATTGATTTTTAATACCTGTTACACTTTCAATTTTTGCCACTAATTTGTAAATAATCTCGTGATCATTTTTAGCTACTGCTTTTTGATACGTTTCTTTAATAATTCGCATATCATTGTCTGAAAGCTTGATAACCAAAGGATAAGTTGGCACATAGGCTTCACCGATTTCTTCTAAAATAGTATGGCTGATATTAATTTTATTCTTTAAAGTAATTACTGCTGTTCCTGCTGCCATGTCTCCCAATCGTTGCGATTTCTGACTCGTAATAACCGTAATAAGTCCTGGAAGTCCGAAAAAAGTAAAAAAGTCAATTACCCTAAAAAACCATCGAATTAAATAATCACCAAAACCCGCTTGATAACCGTCAATTTTAACGACTTTAATCTTCAATAATTTTTTACCCAATGACTGTCCTTCAAAAACACTTTCTAAAACCAGCGAGTACACTATAACCGGCGAATAGAGCAGTAAAAAAATCGCGCCTCGCGACCAACCATCCAAATTAACCATCAATCTATCTAGTTGTAACCAATCAAAAAGTATTATCGAAAGCGCTGTTATATAACAGATTATAATGAACAAATCAATAAAAAAAGCTCCTAGTCTTTCACCAACAGAAGCGGCAATAAAATTTATTTTGACATTTTGTGTCGTATTAATAGATAATTCTGACATATTTCATATTTTAGCCTACAATGAGAGAAATCGCCTTTATAAAACAAAACAGAGAAAAATGGCTCGAGTTTGAGCTGGCAATTTTTGGTAAAGCTAAAAAAAATCCTGATGAATTAGCTAATTTGTACATTCAAATGATGAATGATTTATCGTATGCGCAAACGTATTATCCTAAAAGTAAAACGGTTGTATATCTAAATCATCTTGCTTCTCAGATTTATCAAAAGATTTATAAAACCAAACGCACAGACCAGAATCGTGTTATAGATTTCTTTAAAATCGAAGTTCCTTTATTGGTCTACGAATACAGAAGATATTTGGTATATGCTTTTGTTTTGTTTTTTGTTACCGTTTCAATCGGAGTTCTTTCGGCTCGCTACGATCGTGATTTTGTACGTCTGATATTAGGTGACGAATATGTCAATATGACTTTAGAAAATATTAAAAAGGGCAATCCGATGGCCGTATATGGTTCGGGCAGTAATTGGGGAAGTTTTATTGGCATTACTGTAAACAACCTATTTGTTGGCGCCAAATGTTATTTCTACGGTATTTTTGCAGGAATCGGAACTTTTAATGTTTTTCTTCAAAACTGTATCATGCTGGGTTCTTTTCAATATTTTTTCTACGAACAGGGCGTTTTCTGGAAAAGTGTTCGAGGAATTTGGATTCATGGTTCTATGGAAATTTTCGCGATTGTAATCGAAACAACCGCTGGATTTATTTTAGGGGCTTCTATCCTATTTCCTAAAACTTTTTCGAGAATGAATTCTTTTAAAATTGGTTTCAAAAATAGCTTCAAAATATTCTTAAGTACTTTTCCTTTTACGATAAGCGCAGGATTTTTAGAAGGTTTTATTACCAGATATTCTATCGATATGCCCAATTGGCTAAGCAGTTTTATTATCTTGTTTACGCTTGCAATAATTTCATTTTATTACTTGATATACCCTTTCATTGTACACAAAAAAATTCATTCTTTAACCGCCGAAAAACTTTAAGACTAAGTAATGACAAGATTATTCTTTATTTTATCTTTTCTTTTGTGCTGTGGTATTTCTCAGGCTCAGGATTCTATTCCTGTTACTGAAGATCCTCCAAAAATTACTGCAATTAAATATACCGAAAAGGACATTCAAGTAGATTCTGGCACTGTAGAAGCCAAACATTTTGAAAAGAATTTCAAGAAAAAATATACCGATAAAGAGTTTATTTACGAATACAAAGCTCCCGAAAAAAGCTGGTGGGATCACTTTAAGCATTGGCTGGCAAGACAAATTTTTAATTTGTTTAATTTCAGCAGCGTAAAAACATCACTAAATTTTGTTGTTATTTTATTCAGAATAATTGCTGTTTTGGTCGTAATTGTTTTGATTTATTTTATTGCAAAAGCCTTAACCAAACAAGAAGGAAGATGGATTTTTGGAAAAAATGCCAATAAAAAAACATTATTTTATTCTGATGCCGAGAAAAACATTCATCTTTTAGATTTCGAAAAACTTATTAAAGAAAGTATTGAGGCGGGCGAAAGAAGAATTGCAATTCGATATTATTATTTATGGCTTTTAAAGGTAATGGCGCAGAATAATTACATTGAATGGGATATCGAAAAAACCAATTCTGATTATTTGTACGAACTATACAACCCTGCGCATAAAGAAGAGTTCACCTATCTTTCTTATTTGTACAATTATATTTGGTACGGCGAATTTGAAATTGACGACGTAACATTTAGAAAGACTGAAAACAGATTTAAAAAAGCATTAAAAACCTTTGGTAATGGATAATAAAGTTAAAATATACATTGCTATTCTGGTTTTAATTTTCGGAATAACATTATTAGTAGATAAAGGACAGCCAAAACCTATTGACTGGACGCCTACGTACTCTGTTGATGATAAAATTCCGTTTGGTTTATACATTTTTGATCATGAAGCAGACGTCCTTTTTAAACAGAAAGTAGAAAGAATTTCGACACAAACTCCATACGAGTACCTAGATTCTCAATATGATGCAAGAGAGAATGTAGAAACGTATAAAATAAAAGGAACGTTTGTTAACATTTCTGAAGTTAATAATATTGACGAGCAGTCAATGAAAGAAATTTTATATTTTGTTTCTCACGGAAATAATGCTTTTCTAAGCATGAAAGTATTTCCGAAAGTATTGCTGGATTCTTTAAAAATCGAATTAAAAACCGATTTTATGCCCGTTGACAGCGTTTCGGTTTGGATGGCAAATAAAAAAGTAAACTCTAAAAAATATACTCTTAATACAGGATTAAGCGATTACTTTTCAAAAATAGACACTTTAAACACTAAAGTTTTAGGCTACCAAAACAGTACTAAAAACAAAAGACAAATCAATTTTATTGAAGTGCCTTATAAAAATGGTTATCTCTATCTGCACACGCAGCCAGTAGCTTTTACCAATTATAATCTGCTGAAAAAAAATTATTATCAGTACACCGAAAATCTGGTGTCCTATATTCCGAAAGGAAATATTTTTTGGTACAATAAAAGCTTTAACGACCAACGAATTTCAAGTTCTCCGTTGCGATATATATGGAGTCAGCCCGCTTTAAAATCGGCTTGGTATTTAGGTTTAATCGGAATTCTTATTTTTATGATTTTCAATGCAAAACGAAAACAGCGCATTGTTCCAATTATAAAACCGTTACAGAATTTAACCGTTGACTTTACCAAAACAGTTGGAAATTTATATTATCAGGAAGGTGATCACACGAATATCATTGATAAAAAGATTATTTACTTTTTAGAAAAAATTAGAACCGATTATTTGCTTGATACGACCAAACTCGATGACGATTTTATAACCAAATTGCATTATAAAACAGGAAAAGACGAAAAAGATATTCGAGACTTGGTGCAATTAATTAATGATCACCGAAATAGTTATCACGGAAGTCTGGAAGAAGATCTCCTTAGACTAAACAAAGCGATAGAAAAGATTTTACATTAACCAGAATAGTTTGCCACAGATTAAAATGATTTTATAAAAAATAATCTACTTTAATCATTTTAATCTGTGCAAAAAAACATAAAATAACAGACCAAATTATGGACGACATCAATACAACATCAAGCGAAATCACAAACGAAAATGTGAATTTTGAAACGAGAATTAACTTAACGCCTCTTTTAGAACACGTAAACACGATTAAGAAAGAAATAGAAACAGTAATTGTGGGTCAGCACAAAATGGTTGATCAGCTTTTGGTGGCTATTTTATCAAACGGTCACGTTCTTTTAGAAGGTGTTCCTGGAGTTGCCAAAACAATTACTGCTAAATTATTGGCTAAAACTTTAAATATTGATTTTAGCAGAATCCAGTTTACTCCCGATTTAATGCCTTCTGATATTTTAGGGACATCAATTTTCAATCTGAAAAACTCAGAATTTGAATTCAAAAAAGGGCCAATTTTTTCTAATTTGATTTTAATTGACGAGATCAATCGTGCTCCTGCCAAAACACAGGCTGCACTTTTTGAAGTTATGGAAGAACGCCAAATTACAATTGACGGTTCTGCTTATCAATTAGAAGCTCCTTTTTTGGTAATTGCGACTCAGAATCCTGTAGAGCAAGAAGGAACGTATCGTTTGCCTGAAGCGCAATTGGACCGTTTTCTTTTTAAAATTACGATTGACTATCCAAAATTGAATGAGGAGATTTTAATTATCCAAAGAGAACATTCTTTACAAGATCACGGAAAACTAGATGCCATCAAGACGATTCTTTCTGGAGAGGAAATCAAAGGATATCAAGCATTGGTAAAACAAATTAGAGTAGAACAAAATTTACTGGAATACATTGCCCGAATTGTAGTAAATACGCGCGAAAATGCCTTTTTATATTTAGGAGCGTCGCCTCGTGCTTCGATCGCTATTTTGAATGCCTCAAAAGGTTTCGCAGCCATCCGCGGACGCGATTTTGTTACGCCTGAGGATATTAAAGAAGCGGCTATTCCAGTTTTACAACATCGTGTGATCGTAGCGCCAGAACGTGAAATGGAAGGAATTACAAGCTCTGAAATCATTAAACAGATTATTGAAACAGTAGAAATTCCAAGATAATTATCAATTGTTAATTGTTAATTATTAATTATTCGTCTCCCTGAGCAAAGTCAAAGGGCGCATAAGGCTTCGACTTCGCTCAGCCTGACAAAGCGAAACTTGAAACCTGAAACTTGAAACAAAAAAATGAAATTCATAAAAAGTCTATATCTAAATAATTTCTTTTTCTATGTGCTAATAGGCATTATAGGATTGTTTATCTGTGCCTTTATTTTTCCAAATATGTATAATGCAGTTTGGTTGTTGGTTTTAGGTTTGGTTACTTTTTTAGGACTTGACATTTTACTTTTATATTTATCCCGAACAGGACTTGAAGCAGAAAGAATTACGCCCGAAAAATTATCAAACGGAGATTTAAATTCCATTACAATCAATCTTAAAAATCATTATACTTTTCCTATTTCGGTGAAGATTATTGATGAAATTCCGTTTCAATTTCAGATTCGCGACTTCAAAATAAAAAAAACAGTAAAAGCTGCCACGCAAAAAGAAATTGGTTACGATCTTCGTCCAACAGAACGCGGAGAATACCATTTCGGTTCTTTAAACATTTACGTTTCTTCGCCTTTAAGACTTATTTCTAGAAGATTTTCTTTTGATAACAATCAAATGGTTCCGACCTATCCTTCTTATATTCAATTAAGAAAATATGATTTGATTGCTTTTTCAAACAATTTATTTCAATACGGAATCAAAAAAATACGCCGAATTGGCCACACAATGGAGTTTGAGCAGATTAAAGAATATGTTCAAGGCGACGATTTAAGAACCCTGAACTGGAAAGCTACAGCCAAAAGAAATTCGCTGATGGTCAATCAGTTTCAAGATGAAAAATCGCAATCGGTTTATATGGCAATCGATAAAGGCCGCGTCATGCAAATGCCTTTTGACGGATTAAGTTTATTGGATTATGCTATTAATTCGGCTTTGGTTTTGTCTAATGTCATTCTGAAAAAACAAGACAAAGCAGGTCTTTTTTCTTTTTCTAAAAAAGTAGAAAATCGAGTTTTTGCCGAAAGAAGAGGCTCACAAATGCAGAAAATTCTTGAAACTTTATACAATGTAAAAACCGATTTCTTTGAAAGTGATTACAGCCGATTGTATGTTGACATTAAAAAAAACATCAATCAAAGAAGTTTGATCATTCTATATACCAATTTTGAAACAATGGATGGTCTAAATCGTCAATTGCCTTATTTAAAAGGAATTGCAAAAAGCCATTTATTGGTTGTGGTTTTCTTTCAAAATACAGAATTGAATTCCATCATCAATAAAAAAACAGTAACCATTCAGGAAGTCTACGACAAAGTTATCGCTGAGAAATTCATGTTCGAAAAACGACTGATCGTAAATGAATTGAAGAAATACGGAATACATTCTGTTTTAACACAACCAGAAAATCTTACGCTTGACGCGATCAATAAATATTTGGAGATTAAGTCGAGAGGGATTTTGTAGCCATGTTTATCTGTTAACTTATGGTTATTTTAAAGATTGAATTTACTATTATCTCTTTTATTAAATTAGTTTTGAAAGAAAATAATCTGAATATAACAACATAAAACAGATAAAAAATGAAAAAAGCAATCCTAGTTCTATTCGTTTTATTAAGCATTCAATCTCAAGCCCAAAAAACAGAAAACATCATTATTATCACTACAGATGGTTTTAGGTGGCAGGAAGTTTTTAAAGGCATTGATCCTGCAATTGCCAACGATAAAAAATTCAATCAAGGAGACAGCGCTTACATTTATAAAAAATATAGTGATGCTGATGTCAAAGAAGCTCGTAAAAAGCTAATGCCTTTTTTCTGGTCTGAAATTGCTTCGAAAGGTCAGATTTATGGAAATAGAGATTTAGGAAATAAAGTTGATGTAGCCAATCCTTACTGGTTTAGTTATCCTGGTTATAGCGAAATTATGACTGGAAATGTAGATTTAAAAGTCAATTCAAACAGCTATAAAGCCAATCCGAATGTGAATGTTTTGGAATTTTTAAATCAGCAGTCTAAATTGAAAGGAAAAGTTGCCGCTTTTGGTGCATGGGATGCTTTTGACCGAATTTTAAATGAAGAAAGAAGCGGATTTCCTGTAATTTCAGCCTTTGACAAAGTGGGCGGAAACAAACCAACAGCAGCTCAGCATTTGTTAAATGAAATGCGTGACAATTCATATAAACCATTTCACATGGATGAATGCCTAGATGTCTTTACGCATTATCAAGCTTTAGATGAATTGAAAACTAAAAAACCAAAAGTACTTTACATTGCGTATGGAGAAACCGATGAATGGGCACATCATGCACAATATCGTTCGTATTTGGATGCCGCCAATCAAGTCGATAAATGGATTCAGGAAATCTGGAATTTTGTGCAAAATGATCCGCAATACAAAAACAAAACAACTCTTTTCATAACAGTCGATCACGGACGCGGTGACAAAGTAAAAGCACAATGGACCGATCACGGTTCTGACATTCCAGGTGCCTCAGAAATTTGGTTTGCCGCAATGGGACCAGAAATTGCTCCAAAAGGCGAAATCAAAACAAACTCGCAATTATATCAAAAACAGTTTGCTCAAACTTTGGCAAAAATTATGGGATATAATTTCAAAACGGATCATCCTGTAGAAACTGAGATTAAAGAAGTTTTCGATAAATAATTTTTCCAGCAACGACCCGAGCGATAGTGAATAGGCAAAGTAATTGCATTAATTTTTACGAATTTCTATTTTGTTTTGCCACAGATTAAGGGATTAAAAATGATTTAATCTGTGAGAATCTCTTTAATCTGTGGCGAAAAATTATTGCAATTCGTGGCAAAAGAAACTTTATTGCTATACCTACAAGGTTTTAAAAACCTTGCAGGAAGAAAAAAACTCTGTACCTTTGCCCCTCTGCAACTTTGAGCCTTAAAAAAATGAAACAAATCACTTCAATTCAAAATCCGTTTATCAAATCTTTGGTTTTACTTCAAGAAAAATCCAAAGCCAGAAAACAAACCGGAACATTTTTGATTGAAGGGCAACGCGAAATTTCTTTAGCCATAAAAGGCGGTTACGAAATCGAAACGGTTTTGTTTTTACCCGAATTAGTTTCTGAATCAGAAATCAACAAACTAATTCAAAATACTTTTCAAATTATAGAAATCAATAAAGAGGTTTATCAAAAATTGGCCTATCGTGATACAACGGAAGGAATTTTAGCGATAGCGAAAACCAAATCATTAAAATTATCAGATTTGAAGTTATCAGATAATCCATTGATTTTGGTGGTAGAATCTTTAGAAAAACCAGGAAATATTGGTGCCGTTTTACGAACTGCAGATGCAGCCAATTTAGACGCTGTTTTAATCGCCAATCCGAAAAGTGATTTGTACAATCCGAATATTGTACGTTCGAGTGTTGGATGTCTTTTTACCAACCAAATCGCAACAGGAACTTCAGAAGAAATTATTGCTTTTTTGAAAGAAAATAAAATCAATTTCTACAGCGCAACTTTACAAAATTCGACTTCATATCATACTCAAAATTTTACTACTCCAACCGCTTTAGTCGTTGGTACAGAAGCAATAGGTTTAACTCAGCAATGGCGTGACGAAGCAACTCAAAACATTATTATCCCAATGCAAGGAGAAATCGACAGCATGAATGTTTCTGTTGCTGCTGCAATTTTAATTTTCGAAGCGAAAAGACAAAGAGGGTTTTGATTTTTGATTTTTGATTTTTGATTTTTGATTTTTGATTTTTGATTTTTGATTTTTGATTTTTGATTTTTGATTTTCTAAAAGTCGCTTTGCTCCTTTTTGGAATTTGGGATTTAAAAATTGTAATTTATTTTTAATCCCCTTTCGGCTGTCAGGCTGAGCGAAGTCGAAGCCCTTTTTTACAGACAAAAAACCAAAAATTGCACCTTCAAAAATCTAAAATCTTCACTCTAAAATCTACAATTATATGGCCTTGCGTATGTTCAAACTAATTCTTATTTTTAGTACTTGAACTATGCCGTTATGACAGAAATAGATATTGAAAAAGAAAACAAAGCTATTGCGCAGGAATACAAAGAATTACTCCGAATAAGTTACCAAACTTTAAGCCCAACAGACAAAAAATTAATTCGAAAAGCTTTTGATGTTGCCGTTGATGCCCACAAAGAACAGAGACGTAAATCGGGCGAAGCGTATATCTTTCATCCTATTGCAGTTGCAAAAATTGTTGCCTCAGAAATTGGTCTGGGAGCGACCTCTATCGCCGCGGCTTTATTACACGATGTTGTTGAAGACACTCCTGTAACTGTTGATGAAATAGAACGCCTATTTAATCCGAAAGTAGCACAGCTAGTTGAAGGTTTAACAAAGATTTCATTAGTCCAAAAAGATTTGAATGCTTCCATGCAGGCTGAGAATTTCAGAAAAATGATTCTGACCTTAAACGATGATGTTCGTGTAATTTTGATCAAATTGGCCGATCGTTTGCATAATATGCAAACCATGGATTCGATGGCGGAATACAAACAAACCAAAATTGCTTCTGAAACTCTATATATTTATGCTCCTCTAGCCCACCGTTTGGGGCTTTACAACATTAAAACCAAACTCGAAGATTTAGGATTAAAATACACAGAACCGGCAGTTTACAATGACATTGTAAGCAAAATTCGTGAAACAAAAGAAGAACAAGATGCTTATATCAAAGATATTTCAGATGTTTTAAAGAAATCTTTAGATAGCGAAGGTGTAGACTATATCATCAAAGGAAGACCAAAATCTATTTATTCTATTCGTCGAAAAATGCGTGCGCAAAACGTAACTTTTGACGAAGTTTATGATAAGTTCGCTCTTAGAATTGTATACAAAGCAGATCCGCATGAAGAGAAATTCATTGCCTGGAAAATATATTCTATCGTAACAGATCATTATCGCCCAAGCCCTAGCCGTTTACGCGACTGGATTTCATCACCAAAATCAACTGGCTATGAAGCGCTTCACATTACTGTAATGGGACCAAAAGGGCGTTGGGTCGAAGTTCAGGTTCGAAGCGAACGTATGGACGAAATCGCTGAAAAAGGTTACGCAGCACATTACAAATACAAAAACGGCGCAACAGAAGAAAGCGGTCTGGATACTTGGCTGAATCTTCTTCGCGAAGCGTTGGAAAATCCAGAAACCAATGCGGTTGATTTTGTGGAAGATTTTAAAATGAATCTGTATTCTAAAGAAATCTTCGTCTTTACTCCAAAAGGAGAAATCAAATCGTTGCCAAAAGGCGCGACTTCTCTTGATTTTGCTTTCAGCATTCACTCTGAAATTGGAATTAAAACTCGTGGAACCCGCGTAAATGGGCGATTAGTTCCGCTAAACTACGAATTAAAAAGCGGTGACCAAGTTGAAGTGATTACTTCGCCAAACCAAAAACCAACGGTAAACTGGCTAGAATATGTAACAACTTCTAGAGCCAAAAATAAAATTAAAAACGTTCTTAACGAAAACACTAAAAAGATTGCAGAAGAAGGAAAAGAATTACTTGTTAGAAAATTAAAACACCTAAAAGTTACATTCAACGAACAGGTAACAAACGAGTTAGTTAACTTCTTTAAACTAAAAACAAGTTTAGATTTATTTTATAGAGTTGGAATTGGTGCAATCGAAAATCAGCAGTTAAAAGATTATGCGGCGCAGAAAAGCAATTCGTTTATCAATTTCTTTAAAAATAAAATTAAACGAACGAAAGATACCGCAGATGAAGATATTCACAAACCAGTCATTAGCAGTAACTATGACATGCTGGTTTTTGGAACCGAACATGATAAATTAGACTATAAACTTTCGCAATGCTGTAATCCAATTCCTGGTGATGATGTTTTTGGTTTTGTTACGATTAACGAGGGAATAAAAGTGCATAAAAAAGACTGTCCGAACGCGATTGGAATGCAGTCGAATTACGCTTACAGAATTATGAGTGCCAAATGGATTGATTCTTCGCAAGAGGAATTCAAAGCCATTATCAATATTACAGGAATGGATGTTTTAGGACTTACCAACCAATTGACAAAAGTAATTTCAAACAATATGAGCGTAAATATTCAAAGTATTTCGCTTAGTACCGATGCTGGAATTTTCCACGGACAAGTTGCCGTAATTGTTAAAAACAATACTATTTTGAAAAAAATGATTAGCGCCATCAAGAAAATTGACGGAGTTGATAAGGTTACTAGAGAGTATAGAACTTAAACTAATTCATAAACATTAATCATGGAAAATAAATCCTTAGAAATTCCTAAAATAGAATTTGATGAAAATGGAGAGCTTTTAATTACGGCATCTGAATCTTCATCAAAAGACGATTTTGATTTTTTTCAAGGAAAATCTGTTATTCGCAACAGAAAATTAAAATCCAGATTGACGAATTGCGATGAGTGGATTGAATTTCCTTCAACACAGGAAATGTACAAGATTTTAAATGGAATTGGAAACATTGATAATTTTCTAGCCACTTTTGATGGAGAGCCTTTTGAAGGCATGACAGTAAGATTATTTAATCCGATAACAAAATTGTGGAGCATATACTGGTCAGATTCTACTACGGGAACATTAGACAAACCTGTAGTTGGTTCTTTTGAAAATAAAGTTGGGCATTTTTTTTCTAAAGATGTTTTTGATGAAAAACCAGTGATTCAAGTATTCCGATGGGATGCTCGAGACGAAAAGAATCCTGTCTGGAGCCAAGCAATGTCTGATGATAAAGGAAAAACTTGGGAATGGAATTGGTATATGTATATGTCGAAATCAAGTTAACCATTGTTAGTTTTTTCATAAATTAAAAAAATTATGTTAATTAAGCTAAATTAACCTTTGAAAATATTTTTAACGTAAAAGCCTGTATTTAGTGCATTATAACTAATCAAAAACATGTTTAAACGTTAAACTTTAAACCCGAAACTTTTATTCATTAAAAATAAAAAATTATCTTTGCCGGATATGACACTTATTTCAACTGACAACACTAAGAATCAAGAAATTGTAAAAAATGTTTTTACACTATATCTTGAACAAAAAGGGCATCGCAAAACTCCTGAGCGTTATGCTATACTTCAGGAAATTTACGATAGCGAGGAGCATTTTGATATAGAGAACCTTTATATTAAAATGAAAAACAAAAACTATCGTGTAAGTAGAGCTACTTTATACAACACGATCGAGTTATTGTTGGACTGCGCTTTGGTTAGAAAACATCAATTTGGACAAAATCAGGCTTACTACGAAAAATCATATTTTGATAAACAGCATGATCATATCATTATGACAGATTCTGGTGAGGTAATAGAATTTTGTGATCCAAGAATTCAAACCATCAAAAAGACTATCGAAGAAATTTTTGATATTGAAATTACAAATCACTCGCTTTATTTCTACGGAAACAAAAAGCAAAACTCAAACTCATAGTCTTTTCAAATTAGACTTTTCGAAAAAAAATAAAAAAAAGAAAATTAACTACATAATCAGTAGGGCAACTTAGATTGTCTCAACGCAAATTAAAACAGAATGACCGTAGATTTATTACTAGGATTACAATGGGGAGATGAAGGTAAAGGAAAAATTGTTGACGTACTTACCTCAAATTACGATATTATTGCACGTTTCCAAGGAGGACCAAATGCAGGACATACTCTAGAATTTGACGGAATTAAACACGTACTAAGAACAATTCCTTCTGGAATTTTTCATAAAAACTCGGTAAATATCATCGGAAATGGTGTTGTAATTGATCCAGTAGTTTTTCAAAAAGAAATTGAAGGTTTAGAAAAATTCAACCTTGACATCAAGAAGAAATTAATCATTTCTAGAAAAGCACACTTAATATTACCAACTCACCGTTTGCTTGACGCTGCTTCTGAAGCTTCTAAAGGAAAAGCAAAAATTGGTTCTACTCTTAAAGGAATTGGACCAACTTACATGGACAAGACTGGTAGAAATGGTTTACGTGTTGGAGATATCGAACTAGAAGATTTCAAAGAGCGTTACAGAGCTTTAGCTGACAAACATGAAGCAATGATTGCTTTTTATGATGTTGCTATTCAATATAATTTAGCTGAATTAGAAAAAGAATTCTTTGAAGCTATTGAAGAATTAAAAAAATTAGATTTCATTGATAGTGAAGAATACATGCACCAAGCTCAAAAAGCTGGAAAATCTATTCTTTGCGAAGGTGCTCAAGGATCTTTATTAGATGTTGATTTCGGAACTTATCCTTTCGTAACTTCATCAAACACTACTGCTGCTGGAGCTTGTACTGGTTTAGGAATTGCTCCTAACAAAATCAAAGAAGTATACGGAATTTTCAAAGCTTATGTTACACGTGTAGGTAGCGGACCTTTCCCAACTGAACTTTTTGACGAAGTTGGTGCTACAATGGCAAAAGTGGGTAATGAATTTGGTTCTGTAACAGGAAGACAAAGACGTTGCGGATGGTTAGATCTTGTTGCTTTAAAATATGCCGTTCAAGTTAACGGAGTTACTCAGTTAATGATGATGAAAGGTGATGTACTTTCTGGTTTCGAAACTTTAAAAGTTTGTACAGAATACAACTACAAAGGACAAAACATTTCTCACTTTCCTTACAACATTGAACCAGAAAACGTTACTCCGATTTACAAAGAGTTTAAAGGATGGAAACAAGATTTAACTGGATTGACAACTTACGATCAATTACCTATTGAGCTAAAAGAATATATTGAGTTTATTGAAAAAGAAATCGAAGTGCCAATCAAAATTGTATCGGTTGGACCAGACAGAAAGCAAACAATAACAAAATAATACATTTAAACGCTCTGATAATCAGGGCGTTTTTTTTATGAAATAATTTTTCCAAATGAGAAAGAATCCAGAAATCGAAATAACAGATACCAAATTACTCTCAGACAATTGGTACATATTAAACAAAGTAACTTTTAACTACAAAAAGGAAAACGAAAAAACAGAATCACATATTCGTGAAGTTTATGATCGCGGAAATGGTGCTGGGATATTATTATACAATACTGCCAAGAAAACAGTTGTACTAACAAGACAATTTCGTTTACCAACTTACCTTAACGGAAACAAAACGGGAATGATGATTGAGGTTTGCGCAGGACTTTTGGATAAAGACAATGCCGAACAAGCTATTATTCGCGAAACGGAAGAAGAAACAGGATATCGTTTAACAAAAGTTCAAAAAGTAATCGAAACCTATATGTCTCCAGGATCTGTAACAGAGATTTTATATCTTTTCGTGGGAGAATATGACGAAAATATGAAGGTAAGTTCTGGTGGAGGATTGGATGCTGAACAGGAAAACATAGAAGTTTTAGAATTTACTTTTGATGAAGCTTATGCCATGATCGAATCTGGGGAAATTTCAGATGCTAAAACGATTATGCTATTGCAACACGCTAAAATAAAAGGATTGATTTAATTTTTTTTGAGTATTTTAGATTAATCAAACCATCTAAAATGCCCAAACTTAGAATAGTATTTATTTTTCTTTTGCCATTATTTGTTCTCTCGCAAAACAAAAAATGGCCAGCTGAAAAACTCAAACAAGATTTAACCTTGTTTAAGGAAATAAGAGAAAAAGCTAATTCAGGACTTTATAAATACAGAACAAAACAGCAGATTGACAGTATTTATTCTTGGGCTTTTTCGAAGATCAAAGAGCCAAAAGAACTTATCGAATTCTACAAAATACTTTTGCAGATTACCGATTTTGAAGGAAGTCTGCACAATGACACAACACTTCCTGATGATTTTGAGAAAAAATATTCATCAGGAAATGTTTTCTTTCCATATCCCGTAAAATTAATCCAAAATCAGTTACTTCTTAATTTTGAAAATGCTGAAATTCCGCTAGGCTCTCAAATTTACAGCATTAATGGCATTGAGACCAAAAAACTGCTTACCTCTTTCTTTAAGTATTACACAACAGACGGTTACAACACTACAGGAAAATCAATCGGAATTGGAAGTTCTTTCGCTAAATATTTCCAAATGGAATATGGTGCTCAAAAAAGCTTTTTAGTTGAATATTCAATTCCAAATCAAACGCAAAAACTGACCCAAACCATTTATCCTGTTTCGAATGAAATTCGAAAAGAAAACTTCAAAAACCGATTTTCTTTACCAATTGATAGTCTTCAATATAACCGTGCAAAAGACAAATATTCATTTAAAGTAATTTCAAGAAAAACAGCCTTACTTTCTGTTCATACTTTTGTAATTGGTCGAAATGCAAAAGACAAACAGCATATAGCCTATAAAAAATATTTGGACAGCTGTTTTCAATATCTTTCTACACATTCTGAAATTCAGAACTTAATTGTCGATGTTAGAAACAATGGCGGCGGCACCGATCCAAATGATATTGTGACATTTTCTTATTTGGCACAAAAGGCTTATCGCGAAAATGCTTCAGCTTATGTAAATTTTCAAAAAATACCTTTCCAAAATTATTTTGTTTACGAAGAAACAAATGCTAAAAAACAGCAAGAAGAACGGAAGGATTTTGAAGAGGAATTAAAAGAAGAGTTTCCGAAAGTCGAAAACGGAAAATATTTTCAAGACGAAAAATTCAATCCTTTATTACAGCCTGATCAAAACAGTTTTAAAGGGCAAATCTATATGCTCATCAGTCCGAGAATCGCTTCTGCCGGATCTCTATTTGCTTCTCTTGTTGCAGGAAACACAAATGCCATAACAATTGGCGAAGAAACCATGGGCGGTTATTACGGACATAACGGCCACACTCCTATCGAATACGAATTACCTAATACAAAAATCAAAACGCAGTTTTCTATTGTAAATCTAGAACAAGACGTTCCTGAAAAAGCAAATCAAATTTTTGGAAGAGGAATAATTCCGGATCATGAAATTTTACAGACTTTTGAGGATTTTATGAAAAATAGAGATACTCAATTGGAATATACTTTGAAACAAATCGAACAAAAATAACTTAACCTAAAACCTAAATCATGGGATTATTTGATCTATTCAGGAAAAAAGAAACTCCGCAGAAAGACGAAAAAGGGGTATTACTTGCAATGCCTTTGTTTAATAACAACGAAAGTTACAGTATAGACCGCGTAATTGATAACCTGAAAAATTTCTGGGGATTATCTATTGTTAATTTTTCAGGAAATGATACTTCTGCTGTTTTTAAATTGGATAATGAATTAGTAGCTATAGCTTATGTGCCGGCACAAATTCCTGGCGAAGAACTTTCAACAACTATTCAATATGCATACAATTGGCATACTGCAGGAGAAGATTTAAAAAACTACACGGGACATGCAATCGTTTCTGTTATGTCTTCTCAGGGAAGTCAAGTAGAAAGATATACCCTTTTAAGTAAATTATTATGTTCTATTCTTGCTACTTCAAATTCAATAGGCGTTTATCAAGGAAAACAAACCCTTTTAATACCTAGAGATCAATATTTAGAAAACATTCCTGATTTACAGCAAGGAAAATCTCCTGTCCAAGTATGGATTTATATTGGCATCAAAACCTCCGAGCAAGGAAATTACATGTATACTTACGGATTGCCTGAATTTGAAAAACAAGAAATGGAAGTCTTACAGTCACCTATGGAACTGCCAGAACTTTTTAATTTCTTTACTAGCATTATTTCATACGTTATTAATAGCGATGTTATATTGAGAAACGGAGAAACTTTAGGATATACTGAAGACCAGAAAATAAAAATTACAGCTTCGAAAGGATTTTTTGTCGAAGGGGAAACGTTAAGATTAGAAATATAGTTTCTTCAACTACAAAATCTAAAAGACAATTTTTCTTTAAAACTGAGCAAGTTTATTTTCAACTTAGCAAAATTTTTAGGTATAAAAAATTATTCAGAATCCGAAAACAAAAGGAATTTCGGTAGATTTTTCACAAAATAGCAATAGATAATTAGAGCATCCTTTTTGAAATCAATTCAAATGAAATTATTCAACAATAAATATTTTAAAATAATCGCATTCCTTTTTATATGCTTAAATATAATAGCATTTATTCATGCCTATAAATTCACTCATTTTACAGAATCTCATTCAAAAAAAACGGAGAGCCCAGAAAAGCTCTCTGCATTTCAAAAAGTAAAAACATTATTTTTTGGAGTCAATAATCCTAAACCTCAAAGTAAAAAAGTTCCAACTCAGAAATATCAAACAATAAAATTAAAAAGCAATAAAGAAATTGAGTGCTGGCTGATTAATAATCCAAAATCTAAAGGAACGGCAATTCTATTTCACGGCTATGGCGGAGAGAAATCCTCGATGATAGATAAATCAAATGAGTTTTTGAAATTAGGATACAGCGTTATGCTAGTTGATTTTATGGGAAGTGGAAACTCCGAAGGAAATCAAACAACAATTGGTTTCAAAGAATCTGAAGAGGTAAAAACTTGTTTTGATTATGTCTCATCTACAGGAGAAAAAAACATTTATCTATTTGGAACCTCTATGGGAGCTGTAGCAATAATGAAATGTATTAATGATAATAAAACAAGCCCAAAAGGAATAATTATAGAATGCCCATTTGGCTCTATGTATGAGACTGTTTGCGCCAGATTTAAAAAAATGAATGCGCTAACTTTTCCGATGGCAGGAATTTTACTTTTTTGGGGCGGCATACAAAATGGTTTTTGGGGATTTAATCATAATCCATCAGAATATGCACAAAAAATAAACTGCCCAACATTATTACTTTATGGAGAAAAAGATAAAAGTGTGAGCAGATCAGAAATAGATGAGATTTACAAAAATCTAGCGGGAATTAAAAAAATTAGTATCTACAAAAACACTGGACATGAAAATTATCTTCTAAACAATAAAATTCAATGGAGCCAAGATGTGAGTTCTTTTCTTTCATCAATTTAAAATGAAAATCCCGAAACCTATTCCAAAAATTATGTAACCCTTTTCAGCTATCATAATCATAACTTTATATTCATAAAAATACGACCTATGAAAAAGTTATATTACACAGCAAACGCCCTACTTTTATTAATGTTAGTCTTATTAGGTTCTTGCAAAAAAACCGATACGATAACATTGACTGAAAACAAAAAAGAGAAAAAGAAAGTAATTGAATATAAAAAACCAGAAACCGTTTCTTACCAAGTTGAAAAAACAAAAGAATGGCTCAAGCTTAATGAAGCTGATAGTTCAAAAATGGATATTGTTTATGCTTTAAACCGAACTGATAAAGCTAATTTCAAAAAACTGGATTCTGTTGTTATTCCAGCAGATTTCAGCGGTGATTTGGTTTATTATCTTCCCTTCCCAATTCATGTTTCGGCTTTAGAGGAAGTTTCAAAAATTATTCTTTTTTCTTATCCAACCCAAACTTTTGCGGCTTATGAAAATGGTGAATTAGTTAGAACAGGACCAACAAATATGGGAAGAAAAAAAGATCCTACTCCAACAGGATTATTTTTCACGAATTGGAAAGCAGAAAAAACAACCAGCACTTTTAATGACGAATGGGATTTAAAATGGAATTTTAATATCGAAAACAAATTAGGAGTTGGCTTTCACGAATATGATTTGCCTGGTTATCCTGCTTCTCATTCTTGTTTGAGATTATTAGAAAAAGATGCTAAATACCTTTACAAATTTGCTGACGAATGGATTCTGAAAGACAAAGAAAATGTAAAAGTAAAAGGTACGCCTGTAATCGTTTTTGGAAGTTATGATTTTGATGGACCAAAACCGTGGCTTCAATTGGCTTCAGATCCAGAAGCTTTAAATATCTCTCAAGGCGATATTGAAAATACTGTAAAACCCTATTTAAAAGAAATCTTAGAAAATCAAAACCTAAGAGAAGCCGATCCCTCAAAAACTTTATAAAATATACTATAAATAAAAGAATCAGCTGAAATGATATACTATCGTTTCAGCTTTTTTTTGTTTGCTTTTAAACCTAAAATTTGGCTAAAGTGCTTCTCTTTGTACTTTCTTAAATCCTACAGCTAAAGCTGGACGCAATTCATACTTTCAAGTCTTTGAGCCTCTGCCTCTTTGCACCTTTGAACCTAATAAAAAAACTTAGAACCTCAGCATCTTAGAAGCTTAACATCTTAAAAAAAACATAAATAAGCGATCGTTCATTTATTATTTATATCTTTGCATCATAATTAGTTAGAATTATGAGAACTAGAGATACAAATAAAGAAGAAATTGTCAAGCAAAAAGCAATAGAAATGATCGTTGCACAAGGTGTAGAAGGCTTTGGAATGAATCGTCTGGCTAAAGAATGCGGCGTTTCTGTAGCAACACTTTACATCTATTATTCGGATAAAGAAGATTTGATTCGCAAAATTGGAATAGAAATCGGTCAAAATTTCTTTGAAAAGATGTTTGATGGTTTCGCTACAAATATGTCTTTTAGAGAAGGATTACGAAATCAATGGGAAAATCGTATTTATTTCAATCTCAATTTTCCACTACAAACTACCTGTTTTGAACTTTTAAGACATTCTACTCACGGCGATGCAATCCTACAAGAAGTAACAGGAAAGTACAAGCAAATGATGACTGAATTTATGGTTTTGGCAATTGAGCGAAAAGAGCTCATTTCTGTCCCTTATGAAGTATTTTGGAGTATTGCTTACGGCTCACTTTATTCTCTTTTAGAATTTCATAGAGATGGAAAATCAATGTCTGGAAAATCTTTCGTTCTTAATGACAAGATTAAAAATGAAGCTTTTAACCTTGTTCTAAAAGCATTAACTCCTTGATTAAAAACTCAATAGCAATAACAATTTCAATAACAGATTAAATACAATATAATTTCAATAAAATGGAAACTTCAATTATAGAAAATAAAAAAATTGCCATTATTGGTGGAGGACCTGTTGGGCTAACCACTGCAAGAATTTTACAAATTAATGGTGTAGATGTTACGGTTTATGAAAGAGACATTAATGCACAAGCGCGAACATCTGGAGGAACTTTGGACATTCATTCTGATTCTGGTCAATATGCGATTCAGAAAGCGGGTTTAATGGAGGAATTTAAAAAATACGCACGACCAACTGGAGAAAAAATGGCTGACATGAACGGAAATATTACTTCTGACGAAATGCCTGATGAAACTAATGCTTTTTCGCGTCCAGAAATTGACCGTAACGATCTTCGAAAAATTATGCTGGAGAATCTAACCGAAAATACAGTAGTTTGGGATAGCCAACTAATTAATATTGAAAAACTTGAAGACCAATATGTTTTAGAATTCAAAAATGGCACAACAGCAACTGCCGATTTTGTAATCGTTGCAAATGGCGGAAGATCGAATGCTAGAAAATTTGTGAGCGATCAAGAACCTCAGCTTTCTGGAACTTACATTATTCAAGGAGAAATTGTGAATCCTGATCAAGATTACCCGGAATTTAAACCAAAATACGGAAACGGAAATGTGATGGCAATGGGAGAACACAAAATGTTTTACACCCATACCATGCGCGACGGTTCTGTTCATTTTGGAGTTTCTTTTAAAGCCGATGAAGATTGGGTTTCGAACCACGGGATTAATTTTGAAGATGATCAATCTGTGATTTCTTTTTTGAATGAAACTTTTGAAAATTGGGGAGATGATTACAAAAAATTCTTTGCCGCTTCTACGGAGTTTTCCGGTTTGCCTTTAAGATTGTTTTCTTTGGAGGAATCTTGGAAAGAACATTCAAACCTTACACTTGTTGGCGACGCAGCACATTTAATGCCTCCATTTGCAGGCGAAGGTGTAAATATGGGCTTGTTTGATGCTTTCCATTTAACCCAAAATTTAACCAACGGAAAATTTAAAACAATTGACGAAGCAATCGCTGATTACGAAAAAAAAATGTTCGGTTATGCATTAGAAGCACAGCGCATGACAAAGAAAATGGAAGATTTACTGCATTCGGATATTGTGGCTGAAGATATTCTAAACAGCCGTTACGAATAAATTTCATAGCTTTATAGTTATAATGAACCTTCCAAAAAATAATAGAACTTGCAAAAAAGGGCATCACTATTTTAAAACTAGTGACTGCCCTACTTGTCCTATTTGCGAAGCTGAAAAAAAGCCCAAATCTGGGATTTTATCTATTTTATCTGCACCTGCAAGAAGAGCTTTAGAAAGTAAAAGCATTAAAACTGTAGAAGATTTATCACAATATACTCAAGCTGAAATTATGTCTTTGCACGGAATTGGCCCAAGCAGTTTGCCAAAACTTTTGGAAGAGTTAAGAAAGAATGGTCTTGCGTTTAAAGAAAATAATTCTAACCTATAAAGTAGTTTTTATTTCTTACTTTCGTTTTCTAAGCGAAAAAAAAGTGCTTTGAACTACTTATGAAAAGACTATTTTTATTTCTTCTTTCTTTTGTTACATTTTTAAACCATGCCCAATCTAACCAAATTTTAGATTTTAAAGCTGGGTATGCTCCAGAAACCAATTATCTTCAAACCACGATTAATTCATCCGATTATGAAGTTATGTATTCTGGCAGCGAAACGTTCTTAGAAAACTTAAAGAATAATAAAGTACAAAACCCTTCTAAAATAAAGACTGTCTTTAATTTAGAAACGGTTTCTAAAACTGGTAAAAGTGATAAAAGCGGCAATTTCCCAATAACAATCGAATACCTGAAATCGGTAGATTTAGATGGAAAAACGATAATTCCAAATGGCACCCTGATTTATGGAAAAGCTTCATTGTCTACCATGCCAGAAATAGATTCTATTGTTTCTAAAGACATGGAAGAGGATTTTAAAAATACTGTTTTTCAAATGGTTAAAAACACTTTTTCACAATTGGCTCTTCCGCATAAAAAGCTAAAAATTGGCGAATCTTTTACTCAAGAAAGCCCATTAACATTGCCTATCGCAGGCATAAATATTGAAATGCAAATTACTACGGTGTACAATTTAAAAAGCATAAATGCTAAAAATGCTTTCTTTGATATTACGCAGACTTACACAATGAAAATGTCTGACAACAGATTTGAAACCAACGGATCTGGAATTGGAAAAGGCAATTTGATTTATGATATATCCAATCATTTTATAAGTGAGAACAATTTGGAAATGGATTTTACTCTCGGCTTAAAACACACTGATTTTGCCTTAGATTTAAAATCTAAAAGTGATTTCAAACAAACATCAACCATATCAAAAGGCAAATAAAAAAAGGCGTAAGAAAAAAATCTTACGCCCTTTTGTTTTATATCAAAACTTAAAATTATCTAGAATAATTTGGAGCTTCTTTTGTAATCGTCACGTTATGTGGATGGCTTTCAGTGATTCCGCTAGAAGTGATTCTAACAAAACGTCCAGATTCTTGTAAAGTTGGAATATCTTTTGAACCACAGTATCCCATTCCTGCACGAAGACCTCCAATAAACTGAAGCATGCTTTCGTTTAATTCTCCTTTGTAAGGAACACGTCCTACGATTCCTTCTGGAACTAATTTTTTAACGTCGTCTTCAACATCTTGGAAATAACGGTCTTTAGATCCTGTTTGCATTGCTTCAACAGAACCCATTCCGCGGTAAGATTTGAATTTTCTTCCTTCAAAAATGATAGTTTCTCCTGGAGATTCTTTTGTTCCTGCAAGTAATGAACCCAACATTACACAGTCGGCACCCGCAGCGATTGCTTTAGGAATATCTCCTGTATAACGAATTCCACCATCAGCAATAACTGGAACTCCAGTTCCTTTAATTGCCGCAGCAACTTCTAAAACTGCTGAGAATTGAGGAAAACCAACACCTGCAACGATACGAGTTGTACAGATAGAACCAGGTCCGATTCCAACTTTTACTCCATCAGCACCATTTTCTACTAAATATTTAGCAGCTTCTGGAGTTGCAATGTTTCCAACAATTACATCGATTTGAGGGAATTTTGATTTTACTTCTTTCAGCACATTCACCACACCTTCTGTATGTCCGTGAGCTGTATCGATAATGATTGCATCTACACCAGCAGCAACCAAAGCTTCTGCTCTTAAAACAGCATCTCCAGTAACTCCAATTGCAGCAGCAACTCTTAAACGACCAAAGCTATCTTTATTAGCAATTGGTTTTTGAGTCAGTTTTGTAATATCTCTAAAAGTAATTAAACCAACTAATTCATTTTGAGCATTTACAACTGGTAATTTTTCGATTTTATGGCCTTGCAAAACTACTTCAGCTTGCTCAAGTGAAGTTCCTTCTGCTACAGTTACTAAGTTTTGGCTTGTCATAACCTCAGCGATTGGTCTCGCACCGTTTTTCTCAAAACGTAAGTCACGATTAGTAACAATTCCTTTAAGGATTTTATTTTCGTCAACGATTGGAATACCACCGATTCCGAATTCTTTCATGGCATTTTTTGCATCAGCAATTGTAGAGTTAGTTGGTAATGTTACCGGATCGATAATCATACCTGCTTCTGCACGTTTTACTTTTCGAACTTTTCCTGCTTGTTGTTCGATAGTCATATTTTTATGTAAAACACCAATTCCACCTTCTTGTGCCATAGCAATTGCCATTGCGCTTTCAGTTACTGTATCCATAGCAGCAGATACAATTGGAACGTTTAATGTAATGTTTCTTGAAAATTTTGATTTAATGCTCACTTCGCGAGGAAGCACATTCGAGTAGTTAGGTACTAATAATACATCGTCGTAAGTTAAACCTTCGCCGATAATCTTGGAGTTGTGTGCTATCATGGTGCAATTTCTAGTTGAATTGCGTGCAAATATAGTGAATAAATTGGAAACTTGAATACTAACTTATTCATAAAATTGACTTTACACGAATCGTCTTACAAAACTACATATTCTAGCCCAGATGGAAATGGAAAGCCACGAAAAGCTAAAATGCATTTTTTTCTGGCTTAAAAAAGCGACCAACGGAAGCTCTTTTTATGCCTTGAAAAAAAGTATTTTGGCTCGAGTGCTTGAAATGTACAGCTGGATAAAGCTTCTAATTAGAATTAATCGTCCTTATCTTGAAAAACAAAATTGATTCCGAGTTGGAAGGCGGCACTGCTGGCTTTAGAAATATCTTTATATTCTAAAACATTATTGACCAGAGCATAAATATTTACTGGACCAATTGTTCCGGCAAGTCCTAATCCGACGTTTTTATTTGAAAAAGTATCTAAGGTATAGGTTGCTTTAAAATCTAATTTTTTAAAAATATTTCTTCTATAAAAAGCGGTTATCGCAAACAAAGGTGTTCGAGGGGCAGACATTGCAAAAACTTGTATTCCTGTCGCATTTTTATAATATTTATTGACTTTTCCATGACAATTGCATTCGTCATCTGGACGCGCTTCTCCAAATGAATATTCGATAGAAGAATAAAGTTTTGTAGGACGCCAAGTGGTGTATTTATTATAAAGTGTGTCTCTTGGTATTGCTTTGTCAAATTCGTCAAAAACATTTTCAGGGTCATCTGTACCCATAAAATCAGGATTTGCACCATTGTAACGGTAAATTCCTTTATAGGTAAGTGTTTCGATATCTTTGGTCTGTCTCACAAAACCCAAATCTATAACACTTGCGGTAAATTGTAAATTGTCTTTTATATAATAGGTAATTCCAGCATCTATTCCAAAACCTAGACTTCCGTTAAAAAATGTATTATTGGCAATATCACGAACTACATTTCCTTCGTATTCATCTTTTGTAAAACGAGAAAGACCAGATGTTTTTAATTCTAAATTGGAAGAAATAACCTGACTGTATAAATTTGGTGTTCCTGGCTCCTCGCCTGTATAGACGTAACCTGAGTTTTTTGTAGAAGTTGCATTTGCACCGCTTGAATAGATTTTAGCGCGACCTCCGTAAACAAATTTGTCATTGAGTTTTTTATGAAAACCAACATGAAAAACAGAAAGCACTTCGGCTTTCATGCTTAAATCGCCTAGATTAAACGATTTTCCGATATAATCTCGATTTCCGTTTAAAGCTAGTAAAGCAAGATCTTTGGGAACAAACATAAAGAAGTCGAATTCTTGATACAATCCAAATGAAATATAAGAACGGCTTTCTCTGCCTCCAATTCTAAATCCGCCAGAAAATATTTCCAATTGCTGATTGGTTACTACTTTATCTTTGCTGGAAGATTTATTTACAACATCTCTAACCTTTTGATTAAAATCGACTCCATCGTCTGAAAACAGATCATAGGCTGAGAAACTGCTAGATCCGACATTAGCTGAAATTCCAGACAAAACGGGAAATCCAAAATAGTATTTATACGAAACATCTGCTCCTGGATTTACAAGCGAAGACTGCGGAATTGAAGTAAAGTTATACAGCAATTCTCTGTTTTGGGCAAAACAGAAAAGATGAAAAAACAAGCAAAATATTAGCGCCTTTCTCATTCGATTACTAAATAAGCCGTTGCACTTGATCTTAATTTTAAGCTTCCTTCACTCTGGCCATTTAAAGGAGGTCCCGAGGCAATTACTACCACAAAACCAATTTTTTGAGTTTGTTTTAAAAGATCCAATCGAGCATTTTCAAAAACTTCTGTAGGATATTTTATAACATTTGGTGTTCCTTTATAAGATGGAACGGTAAAAGATATAGTTTGCAAAACCTCATTTTGATCATTCAGCAAAAGCATATTTAGAACGAAAGCACGATTTATGTTATTTTCGACTTCAAAATCAAACTCCGCTTTTTTAAGACGTTCGGTAAAGAATTTCTCTTTAAAAACATCAAAGTCTCTAACATCTGGATAAACATTAGTTCCTCCATCGTCTATAAGTCTATTGGCCGGAATATTAAAATACGCAAGATTGGCTACAAAAACAGGCTCTATCTTAAAATCGTTTACCTGATCAAAATTCAAATCGCTTGAACAGGAAAATAATAAAAAGGTACAAAATAATAGGCTCGAAATTTTATTTAATGGGCTTGACCTCATGACAATAGTTATAGCTATAATAAATGTAACGCATTATGCAAACAATCATTATCTAAGGTAAGAAAAATAACTATTTTTTAATGAAACTTTCCAAACAATTTTGAAGCTTCATTATATGCACTTTCAAAACTAAGAGAATTAAGTCCGGTTATTTTTTTATTGGCAGTAAAATAGGAAACCAGTTTTTCTGTTGGCATATTTCCTGTTAGTTTATCGGTTGCCATTGGGCAGCCCCCGAAACCTTGAATAGCTCCGTCAAAACGAATACAGCCTGCTTTTGCCGCAGCGTCTATTTTTTCGAACCAGCTTTCTGGCGTGGTATGAAGATGCGCTCCAAACTCAATTTCAGGATATTTCGGAATTAAATCTGAAAACAAATACGTAATTACTTCTGGCGTAGAAGTTCCAACAGTATCAGAAAGTGATAAAATTTTCACACCCATTGCTGCCAGTTTTTCGGTCCATTCTGCAACAATTTCAACATTCCACGGATCTCCATATGGATTTCCGAAGCCCATGGAAAGATAGGTCACGACTTCTTTATTTTTCTTATCGGCAACTTCCAGAATTTCTTCTAAGGTAACTAAAGATTCTGCAATAGTTTTATGCGTATTACGCATCTGAAAGTTCTCAGAAATAGAAAAAGGAAAGCCCAAATATTGAATCTGCTCATAATTTGCAGCTGTTATAGCGCCTTGTGTATTGGCAATAATAGAAAGCAATTTACTTGTTGTTTGAGACAAATCTAACTGCTCTAGAACCTCAGCAGTATCTTGCATTTGTGGAATAGCTTTTGGAGAAACAAAACTCCCAAAATCGATTGTATCAAAGCCAACTCGTAACAAAGCTTGTATGTAAGTAACTTTATTTTTTGTCGGAATAAAAGCCTTAATGCCTTGCATGGCATCTCTAGGGCATTCGATAATTTTGATTTCTTTACTCAAAGCGTATTCTTTTGTAAAGGCTAAGTTAGTTTCTTTTTTGATGATATAAAAGAGATTTTTATTTGAAGTCTATTATTACAAAATAGCACCATACTATTAAATATTACCAAAAAAAGTAATATTTTAAATTATTACCAAAAAACGTAATAATAAATCTTATTACGTATATTTGTAATAGAAAATTTATAATTTTTTACTTATATTTGAGTTATGACTAGTGTAATTACAGGGGACATAATTGGTTCAAGACAACAGGAATCTCAACATTGGGTTGAGGATTTAAAGAAGATCTTGTCTCCATTTGGCAAAACTCCAAATCAGTGGGAAGTATATCGAGGCGACGAATTTCAAATTGAAGTCAGCAATCCCGAAGACGCTTTGTTAACCGCTATTTTGGTAAAAGCACATTTAAGAGCCATAAAATCTGATGCCCGAATGAGTATTGGTTTTGGAGATAAAACACACAATGCCGAAAGAATATCTGAAAGCAACGGTTCTGCGTTTATTAATTCCGGAGAACTTTTTGAAACCTTAAAAAAGCAGAAAGTAAATCTAGCCCTGCGAACAGGTGATTTAGATTTTGATGGAAATTTGAATTTAATGCTGCAGCTGGCTTTGACTTTTATGGACAGCTGGCTGGTACAATCGGCAGAATTTGTTGCCGCTGCTATTGAAAACCCAACTTTATCACAAGAAGAATTAGGACAAAAATTAGGCATCAACCAAGCAGCTGTAAGCCGTAGACAAAAACGTGCGCAGTTTGATTTGTTAATGAATTTAGACCGTTATTTTAGAAAACAAATAAAACAAATTTCAGCCTCATGATTTTATTTATAAAACTGTTTCTTGCTCATTTATTAGGAGATTTTATCTGGCAGCCCAATTCTTGGGTAGCCGACAAAGAAATAAAAAAACATAAAAGTGTTTATTTGTATATTCATATTTTACTGCACGGAGTTTTAGCAGCAGTTTTAGTGGGCGAAATCAGTTTTATACCTTATGCTGTTTTAATTGCTGTGACGCACGGAATTGTAGATTTAATCAAATTAAATTTTCAGAAAAAGAAAACCAAACGAACTTGGTTTGTGGTTGATCAAATGGCGCATATTCTCATTTTAATTGGTGTTGCTCTTTTGTATGAAAACAAAACGATAATCCATTTTTGGCAGAATAATGAATTCTGGATTCTGCTTACAGGAATTTTATTGCTAACCAAACCCTCCTCTATTTTTATAAAAACTATAATTTCAATATGGGCTCCAGAAAGCAGAAACAGCCATCAGGATAATTCTCTGATAGCTGCTGGAAATTATATTGGTATTTTAGAACGCTTATTTGTTTTCGGATTTATCTTAACCGGACATTTTGAAGCGATCGGTTTTCTGCTTGCTGCTAAATCTATTTTTAGGTTCGGAGATTTAAAAGAAGCCAAAGACCGAAAACTTACAGAATACGTAATGATCGGAACTTTAATCAGTTTTGGTATTGCAATAATAGCTGGTCTTTTGGTTCAAGCGCTTCTTTTACAACTGCCCTAAAACCTTTTTGTTGATTGCTTTTATCAAAGCTGGACCTTCGTAAATAAAGCCAGTGTACAACTGCACTAAACTTGCGCCTGCATTTAGTTTTTCGATTGCATCATCTGCAGAATGAATTCCCCCTACTCCAATAATTGGGAATGCTTTATTGCTTTTTTCAGATAGAAAACGAATCACTTCTGTTGAACGTTTCGTTAATGGTTTTCCAGATAAGCCTCCCGTTTCTGTTTGGTTTCCAGATTGTAAACCTTCTCTAGAAATGGTTGTGTTTGTTGCAATAACACCAGCAATTTGCGTTGTTTTTACAATATCAATAATATCTAATAATTGCTCATCTGTTAAGTCTGGAGCTATTTTTAAAAGAATTGGCTTTACTTTTTGAGTACTTGTTTTTTGCTTTTCTACATTTCTATTTTGTAAAGTCTGCAATAAAGCTGTCAAAGGCTCTTTGTCTTGTAAAGCTCTTAGGTTTGGTGTGTTTGGAGAACTTACATTCACCACAAAATAATCTACATGATTAAAAAGCGCATCAAAACAAATGATATAATCCTTAACGGCATCTTCATTATCGGTTACTTTATTTTTTCCAATATTTCCACCAATTAAAACACCAGTATTCTTTTTCAAGCGTTCTACCGCTTCTAGAACACCGCCGTTATTAAATCCCATTCGGTTAATAATCGCTTGGTCTTCTTTTAAACGGAACAAACGTTTCTTCGGATTTCCTTCTTGTCCAACTGGAGTTACAGTTCCGATTTCGATAAAACCAAAACCAAAATCACCAAGTTCTTTGTATAGTTTTGCGTCTTTATCAAAACCTGCCGCAAGTCCAACCGGATTTTTGAATTTAATTCCGAAAACTTCTCTTTCTAATCGAGCATCTTTTACCTCATAAATTGATCTTATAATCGCCGAAACACCTGGGATTTTTGAAATGAATTTTACAAATGAGAAAGTAAAATAATGCACTTTTTCAGGATCAAAACAAAAAAGTATCGGACGAATGATCAATTTATACATAAGAGTTGTGTTGTTGTTATTTTGGCTGCAAATTTAGATATTATAGTTTAAAAAGGTATGTTTTTATAAAAACAAATGCTTTTCTTTTTGTTTAATTATTATACAAACAAATCCTTCCTTAAAAGTTCATAACCGCTATCACTCCCAAAAAAACAGCATTTTTTATGTTGCAAATTATAAAATGAAACAAGTTTGCTGCTTTCAAAAACTCCTTTTGGGTCAAGAATATCTAATTTTGAGATATTCGTTCTTAATCTTAAAACCTGCACACCCGTAAAATGTCTAAATCAGGAAAAAATTAAACACATTTTTTTCAGATTACTATCTATATCCAATTTTTATGTATTTGTTCAAACGATCATTAATTAATAACTAAAATCATGAAAGTCAGTAAACCATTACTTCTGAAAAGTGTTTTCACTCTCTTATTTTGCCTCTCATTGGGTATAACTTCGAAAATACTTGCTCAAGCCGACCCTCAACAAGTAACCAAAGAAACTTTTAAAGGAAAAATGGCCTTAGATATTAGAGACTCTAAAAGCGACTGGAGTCCTTATTTACCTAAAAAAGCTCCCGCAGGCGCTCCAAATATTTTATTTATTTTATATGATGATACTGGTATGGCAGCATGGTCTCCATACGGAGGAGGAATCAATATGCCAACGATGCAGAAATTAGCCGATAACGGAATTACTTATTCGCAATGGCATACAACAGCTTTATGCTCTCCAACACGTTCTACGCTATTAACAGGCCGCAACCATCATCTTAACGGAATGGCCGCTATTACAGAAACAGCAGACGGATTTCCAGGAGCAAGCGGAAGAATCCCAAAACAGGCAGCAACTATCGGACAGATTCTTCAGGATAACGGATGGAGCACTTTTTGGGTAGGAAAAAACCATAATGTTCCAGAACAAGACATTGCTTCAGGTGGACCTAGAGCTACTTGGCCACTTCAAATGGGATTTGATCGCTTTTATGGTTTCCTTGGAGGAGAAACGAATCAATGGTATCCTGACTTAGTTGAAGACAATCACTTTATTGAACCGCCTGCAACTCCAGAAGAAGGCTATCATTTATCTAAAGACTTAGCAGATCACGCTTTAGAATTCATCAAAGATCAGCAAGCAACAAACCCATCAAAACCTTGGTATATGTGGTATTGTCCAGGAGCAAACCACGCACCGCATCACGCTCCTGAAGAATATATTGCAAAATATAAAGGTAAATTTGACGACGGATATGACGCTTACCGCAAATGGGTTCTTCCTAGAATGATCGCAAAAGGCGTAATTCCTGCAGGAACAAACTTTGATAAATTTAACCCAATGCCTCCAGGAGTTGCCAATCCTGCAGATAATGTACTAGATTGGAATAAATTGAAACCAGAAGAAAAGAAATTATTTTCAAGATTGGCCGAAGTATATGCAGGTTTCTCAGAATATACAGATACGCAGGTTGGAAGAATTATTGATTATCTAGAAAAAACAGGACAGCTTGAAAATACACTTGTAATTTATGCTGCTGATAATGGTGCTTCAGGCGAAGGTTCTGAATCAGGTTCTGTTAACGAAAACAAATTCTTTAACGGCTATCCTGACGAATTAAAAGAAAACCTAAAATATATTGATAAATTAGGAAGCCCTGACACTTACGAACACTACCCAACAGGCTGGGCTGCTGCATTTTCTACACCATTTAAAATGTTTAAAAGATATAGCCAATATGCAGGAGGAACTTGTGATCCGTTGGTAATGTCATGGCCTAAAGGAATAAAAGCAAAAGGTGTTGTTCGTGATCAATTCCATCATTCTACAGATATTGTTCCGACAATATTAGATGTATGCGGATTAGAAATGCCTAAAGAATACCGAGGCGTTCCACAATATCCATTATCTGGAGTTTCAATGCGCTATACTTTTGACGCTGCTCCAAATACTAAAACTCAAAAACACATTCAGTATTTTGCCATGTTAGGAAGCCGCGCCTTATGGAAAGACGGATGGAAAGCTGTAGCATTACATTCTCCATTGTCTGGAAAAGGAAATTTTGACAAAGATGTATGGGAATTATACAACACCGATGTAGATAGATCTGAATCTAAAAATTTAGCTGCAAAATATCCAGACAAATTAAAAGAATTGATTAAAGACTGGAACGATGAAGCTGCCAAAAACTTGGTATTGCCACTTGACGACCGCTCTGCAATTGAAATTCTAGGAACCGAAAGACCTTCTTCTGAAGCCCCTCGCGATCTTTACAAATACTACCCTGGAACTTCAGCAGTACCAGAAGGTGTAGCAGTTAATGTACGTGGACGCTCTTATAAAATTGTTGCCGATGTTGATGTGAAAGATGCAAATGCTTCGGGTGTAATTTTTGCACATGGATCACGTTTTGGAGGACATACTTTATTTCTAAAAGACAAAAAATTAAATTATGTATACAACTTCTTAGGGATTGCACCAGAGCAAAGATTTACTTCGAATGTTGCTATAACTCCAGGAAAACACGTTTTTGGAATGGAATTTAATCGTGAAAAAGCAGGTCCAAATGGTGAATCTATTGGAACAATGAAATTGTACATAGACGGTAAAGAGGTAGCATCTGGACCTATGAGAACACAATCTGGTAAATTTACACTTTCTGGAGACGGGCTTTGTGTTGGTTTTGACAGCGGTGATGCCGTTAGCCAAGAATACAAAACGCCTGGAACTTTTAAAGGCGGTGAAATTTATGGTGTTGGTGTAAATGTTGGAAAAATCGAATATAGCGACTTAAACAGCGAAGCAAAAAGAGCTATGAAAAGAGATTAATTAAAACATTTAATTCTAAGAGGTATTTGACATTAGCAGGTAACTGTGCAGCAAATACCTCTTTTTTTCTTCAAAATAACTATCATTCATTTTGAAAATTAAAAAGTTAATAAAATGTTGTACTTAAAACGTTATTTCAAAAAATCATCTTTAATTTCACTCCTTTTTTGTTTAACATGTATTTATTCAAGCCAAATTACAGCTCAAGAAAACGAGGAAAAAGAAACATTTAGTACCCATCATCAAATTGGAATTTCAATTAATCATGTTCATGTTTTTGAAGGTCGTGATGAAGAAGGAAACCGCGAAGTTTTAAGTCTTCCGGCTTGGGGAGTTGATTATACTTTTCAATTCCATGAAAAATGGGCTATTGGACTTCACACTGATTTTATTATTGAGAAATTTAAAGTAGAAAAAGTTTACGGAAGCCAAAAAGATAAAGAAACCATAGAAAGAAGCTACCCTATAGCTCCTGCTTTAATAGGAATTTATAAACCTAATGAGCATTGGAGTTTTCTCTTAGGCTTTGGAGGTGAATTTGCCAAAGAAGAAGATTTTTTCCTGACCCGTGCCGGAGTTGAATATGGATATGAACTTCCTAAGGGATGGGAAATTTTTGGCACTGTGAGTTATGACTTTAAATGGAATGCTTATGACAGCTGGGGAATTGGTTTAGGAATTGCAAAAAACTTTGGAGGAAAATAATCATACAAACCCATTGATCTTATGTATAGCGCAAATAAATTCAATCTTATCTCTAAAAATAGATTCTTAGTTTTCCTTTTAATAATTGGTTTTAAAGGACTTTCGCAACAAGAAAAAGATACCACAAAGCTGATGAATGTTCGGTATGGCAGTAAAGGAATTGAATTGGAAACTCGAGACAAAAAGTTCCTTTTTCAACTACAAAGCCGATTTCAATTTCGTTTCTCCACTCCTTACGATACAGATCCTTTAACTTATGACGATTACAGCCAAGATGCTAAAACGACTTTTAAAATAAATCGTGCGAGGCTAAAAATTGGCGGTCATGCTTTTGAACCTTGGCTGAAATATTATTGGGAATATGAATTGAGTCAGTCCAACTTACTTGATTTCAGGATTATGATTGAAAAATGGGATTGGCTGAGCTTTAAAGTTGGACAATGGAAAACTGAATTTACGCGCGAACGTTTCATAAGCAGTGGCGAGCAGCAAATGGTTGAGCGATCTTTGATTAATCGTCCCTTTACGGTAGACAGGCAATTGGGAGTTGAAGTCTACGGACACTTAAAAGGAGCTGGAATTGCCGATTTTAATTATTGGGCCGCAGCTTTGACAGGAACAGGACGCGGAAGCACCTCTAATGACGATAATCATTTAATGTATTTTGGTAGAGCACAATGGAATTTTTTAGGAAGATTTCTAGATTTTGAAGGCTGTGATTTAGAATTTCACGAAAAACTCACTCCGATTATAGCCTTTTCAGCCATAACCAACCGAAGCCCTTATACCCGTTTCTCTCAAGCGGGAGGAGGTTCTCTAGACGGATTTGAAAATGGTTTACCGGGTCAATACAGAGTCAATCAATGGAATTTTGAAACTGCTTTTATGTATCGTGGTTTTTCTTGGCAAAGCGAATTACATACCAAAGAAATTATTGATAAAATAAATAATGATGACACAACCATAATGAAAGGCTATTACGTTCAGGCAGGGTATTTTTTTCATAATGTTTTCGAATGGTGGCCAAAACACTTAGAAATGGCTGGTCGTCATGCCGCTTACAGACCCGATAATTCGATAAGAGAAAATAGACAAGACGAATCTACATTGGCTTTTAACTGGTTTTTTAAAGGACACAAAAACAAGCTGACCTCAGAGGTGAGTTATTTTACTTTTCAAGACAAAACGCTTTCCCTACAGCAAGGATGGCGATTTAGAATACAATGGGATATCTCATTATAAATCAAACTTTTAATCCATTAATTCAAAACGGACATTTTTTTTTCATAACTTTAAATCACATAAATTACTGAATATGAAAAGTATATCGAAAACAGTAAAAAAACTGGCACTTTTAATGTGTTTGACCGGAGCTTTTTTGCTTATTTCTGTTGACAGTTTAGCACAGCGTCACCGTGGTGGCGGTGGTGGATTCAATAGAGGCGGCAGTGCAATACAAAGTCGTCCGGCAAGACCTGCTACGCAGTCTAGGCCAAATGTCACAAGACCTAGCACAACAAGGCCAGCGGCAACAACTAGACCAGCAACGACTAGACCTGGGGCAAATAACTCAGGAACTCAAATAACCAGACCGTCAAACAATTCTAATAGAAACAACACTATAAACAGAAATAACACTGTAAACAGAAACAATGTCGGTAACAGAAACACCAACATAAGTGGCAATACAGTCAATAGAAACAGAAATAACGTCAATATTAATGTTAACAATAGCGTTCATGTTCGCAATAATCGAAATACAGTAGTTCGTCCAGGATATAGACCATATACACGCCCGCCTTATGTGTATGGCGGTTATAGATACAACTGTTATCATCCTTATTATCCGCGTCCCTATGTGCCTTTTTATTGGGGACCTGTTTGGCATCCGTGGGGTTTTTTTGTTGCAACTCTGGCAACTACTGCTATTATTGTCAGTGTTGAAAACAATAAATACCATTACGACCAAGGAGTTTGGTATACCTCAACAAATGGCGGTTACACTGCTGTACCTGCACCAGTCGGCGGTACTGTAAACAACATTCCAAGCGGAGCAGAAACGGTTAATACTGGAACGGTAAATAATTACTATTATGGCGGAACGTATTATGAAAAAGATGGAGAAAAATATACTGTCGTTGCCCCTACTGCCGGGACAATAGTAGAGAAACTGCCAGAAGGCGGAGAAGAAGTGACTATAGGCGATGTAAAATATGTAAAATTTGGAGAAACCTACTATCAACCCGTACAAGTTGATGGTAAAGACAAATATGAAGTGGTTCAAGTTGAAAAAGATAGTTAATTTTATTAATTCTATAAAATTACTATACTATAAAAGTAATTTTGCCTAATTTTATGCCCACTATTGATAACCATTATAAGCTCAAAAATAAATAAACCATGAAAAACAAAACCTTTTGGATTTTTGCGTTACTCACATTGTCCATTATTTCAATCGCTTACAGTTATACCAGATTTACAACAAAAGCTGAAACAGCAGCAGCAGAATGTCATGAAATTCCAAGTAATGTTGAATCTGAATTTAAACCAACTGTCGAAAATAAATTTAAACCTGCAGAAAAAGCACCAAAAGGTATGGTTTGGATTCCTGGTGGCGAATTTTCTATGGGAACTAATGTTGAAGACGAAAGTCTGTGCAGCATTAAAGGCGTAACGAAAGATGCAGCCCCGATTCACAGAGTTTATCTTGATGGGTATTATATGGATGAAACTGAAGTAACCAATGAAGAATTCGAAAAATTTGTAAAAGCCACAGGATATGTAACTGTTGCTGAACAAAAACCAACAAAAGAAGAATTTCCATCAGCAAGCGAAGAAGATTTAGTGACAGGTTCTGTGGTCTTCACTCCTACACCATCTGCAGTTAATTTGAATAATTTCTTGCAATGGTGGCGTTATGAACCAGGTGCAGATTGGAGACACCCTGAAGGCCCGCAAAGCAACATTATAGGAAAAGAAAAATATCCTGTTGTTCATGTGGTTTATGAAGATGCTCAAGCTTACGCAAAATGGGCCGGAAAAAGACTTCCAACAGAGGCTGAATGGGAATTTGCGGCAAGAGGCGGTAAAACTGGAAATTTATATGCGTGGGGAAATGATTTAAAACCTAAAGGAAAATTTCAAGCTAATATTTATCAAGGACATTTTCCAATAAAAGATGGCGATACAGGAGAAGATGGTTTCAAAGGAATTGCTCCAACAAAACAATATGCTCCAAATGCATATGGTTTGTATGATATTGCTGGAAATGTTTGGGAATGGGTACACGATTGGTATAGTGTAGATTATTACAAATCATTAGCCGAAAGCGGGAAAGTAACAAAAAATCCGCAAGGTCCAGACGCTTATTATGATCCAAACGACCCTACTGAAATAAAACGTGTTCACCGTGGCGGTTCGTTCTTATGTACAGATCAATATTGCACGCGATACATGGTTGGAACAAGAGGAAAAGGCGAAATCAGATCTGCTGCAAACCACGTTGGTTTTAGATGCGTAAAAAGCAAATAACAAACTCAAAATACCAAAAAGGGATTCAATTTAGAATCCCTTTTTTAATAATTCAGATATTGAAAGCTAAATTTCTTAGCAGAAAAATTTTTCTATATTTGCTAAAAATTCAAAAAAATGCAACATATCATAGATCGCTTTATCAGTTATGTAACGATTGATACGGAATCAGATCCAAATTCACAAACAACACCAAGTACGCAAAAACAATGGAATCTTGCTAATAAATTAGTTGACGAACTAAAAGCAATCGGCCTTGAAGACGTAACAATTGATGACAAAGCGTATATCATGGCAACGCTTCCAAGTAATGTCGATCATGAAGTACCAACAATTGGTTTTGTTTCTCATTTTGACACTTCTCCAGATTTTAGCGGAGCAAATGTAAAACCTCAGATTGTTGAAAATTACGACGGAAAAGATATCGTATTGAATGCGGAAAAAAACATTATTTTATCTCCAGACTACTTTAAAGATTTATTATTATATAAAGGACAAACGATCATTACAACTGACGGAACAACTTTATTAGGAGCTGATGATAAAGCCGGAATTACAGAAATTGTTTCGGCAATGGAATATCTTATTCAGCATCCAGAAATTAAACACGGAAAAATCAGAATCGGTTTTACTCCCGATGAAGAAATTGGCCGTGGCGCACATCATTTTGATGTAGAAAAATTCGGAGCACAATGGGCTTACACAATGGACGGAAGTCAGATTGGAGAATTAGAATATGAGAATTTCAACGCTGCTGGAGCTAAAATCACTTTTAAAGGAAAAAGCGTTCACCCAGGTTACGCTAAAGGAAAAATGATCAATTCTATGCTTTTAGCAAATGATTTCATTAACGAACTTCCAAAAGGTGAAACGCCGCAGGAAACTAGAGGTTATGAAGGTTTTTTCCACGTTCATCACATCAAAGGAAACATTGAAGAGACAGTTTTAGAATTGATTATTCGTGATCACAACAGAAAGAAATTCGAAAAAAGAAAAGAATTGATTCATAAATTGGCGAAACAATTCAATAAAAAATTCGCGAAGAAATTTGGCGAAGATATTGTAATTGCCGAAGTAAAAGATCAATATTATAATATGAAAGAAAAGGTGCTTCCTGTAAAACATATTGTAGATATTGCTGAAAAGGCAATGAGAGAATTAAACATCAAGCCGATCATCAAACCTATTCGTGGCGGAACTGACGGTTCTCAATTGTCTTTTATGGGATTACCTTGTCCAAACATCTTTGCTGGTGGACATAACTTTCACGGAAAATACGAATATGTGCCTGCAGAAAGCATTCAGAAAGCTACTGATGTAATTGTGAAAATTGCCGAGCTAACAGCTATTCCAGGAATTTTTGACACAACAGAAAAATCTAAAAGAAAAAGATAAAGTGGAACCGAATTCTGATAAAAAACACGTTTGGGATAAAGTCAATCAATGGGAAGAAGAACTTCTTTTTCTAAAATCGATTATTGATAAAACTGAGCTAGTTGAAACCATAAAATGGGGAGGACCTATTTATGTTTACAACAAAAAAAATGTTATCGGAATTGGAGGTTTTAAAAATTATTTTGCAATTTGGTTTTTAAATGGCGTATTTCTGAAAGATGAGAAAAAGAGATTAATCAACGCTCAGGAAGACAAAACAAAATCAATGCGCCAATGGCGTTTTACTTCTAAAGATGAAGTAAACGAAAAAGAAGTCTTAGAATACATTCAAGAAGCAATTGAAAACGAAAAGCAAGGAAAAGTAATAAAACCTTCTAAAAAAGAAGCTATAATCTCTGAACTTTTAGAAAACGAAATGACTCAAAATCCAGCTTTAAAGGAGGCATTTGCAAAATTTTCTCTATACAAACAATATGAGTTTTTAGAATATATTGAAACGGCAAAACAGGAAAAAACAAAGCTTTCGAGAATTGAAAAAGTGGTTCCGATGATTTTGGCGAATGTTGGATTGAATGATAAATATCGATAAATAAATTTCAATTTAGAAAATTCCAAATTCCAAACTATACGAGACTAAACCTTTGTCAAAGTTTAAAACTTTGACAAAGGTTTTTTCATAATAGAAAACACATCATCTTGCAAACATAGCCCGTGGTTTTAACCACGGGACGCAATCATTATCACAATACGTTTCCCGTGGTTAAAACCACGGGCTATGTTTGCATACAATCAATTAAAATCTTTGCGGAGCTACTTGCGAAGATTTCTCCCTTCGGTCGAAATGACAAAAATGGGTTCAAAAAAATCCCAAACTCCATATTTGGAATTTGGGATTTTAAATATTGTAATTTTTTAAAAAAATTAAGCTTTTTTATTCAAAGCAGCGCTCAATTCAAGAGAAATTGCAGAACGCTCTAATTTTAATTTTCCCGACATAGTTTCGATTACAACAGTAGTTTCTGCTAATTCAGCGATTTTACCGTGGAAACCACTTTTTGTTACTATTTTGTCACCTACTTTTAGGCTGCTTTCAAATTCTTTTTCGTTTTTAGCTCTTTTTTGTTGTGGTCTGATCATGAAGAAATAGATTACCACGAACATCAAAAGGAATGGCGCAAATTGAGTTAATTGTCCCATAATTTAAATTTGTTTTTGATTTATATTTAATATTTTTTTTAGCTCTTCGACTTCGCTCAGAGAGACAAAGCAGTTGGAATTTCAAAATTGATTATTCAGATTTTACATCAAGCCTCTTCCCGCTTTTATCATCTTTTTATTGGCAGTTAGCTCTTTAACAAGATTATCTAAAATTCCGTTGATAAAAATACTACTTTTTGGTGTAGAATACTCTTTCGCAATTTCTAAATATTCGTTAAGAGTTACTTTTACTGGAATTGAAGGGAATTTAATAAACTCGCAAATTGCCATTTTCAAGATAATAGTATCGATTTCAGCAATACGATCACTGTCCCAATTTGGCGTTTTATCTTCATATTCTTTTGCAAATGCCGTTTCGTTTAAAATTGTTCTTCTAAATAAATCTTTTGCAAAATCCTTATCTTCAACATCTTTATACAATTTTGGCACTCTAAAATCGTCTGGATCTTCTGTTTTAATTGCCTTCAATTGTTTCACAATATGAGTATTTACAACAGGAATATCATCAACCCAAGTCAATTTATCGTCTTCTAAGTACTCGTATAATTTTTCATTCGGAACAATAACATTTTCAAACAAATCAATAATAAACTGTCTGTCTTCTTCAAACGTATTTACTTTATTGCTCATATATTTTTGGTAGATATCGCTTGCTTTAACATCATTTAAAAGCAAAATAATATAATCATCGTTTAATGACCAGTTATTGATTTTACGATTTTCTAAAGCGATACTAAGAGAATTGCTTTCAGCAAGAAGTTGAAAAATTTTATTCTTTACAAATTTTTCATTCGGATTACGTTCTGCGGCAGTTGCCAGGTGTTTTTTGCTTGACAGATGCAAATAGACAGCTTCTTTTTTGCAAATTTCTATCAATGAAGAAAGCATTATAAGATATAAGTCCTGAATATTATCAATACTGTAGAAAAGAAATTTCTCTTCTTTTTCCATGTTATCAGAACCGCTTTGGTGCATTGCATAAATGGATTGCATTACTTTAACGCGTATGTGTCTTCTATTTACCACCTTGTAAGAACATTTAAAAATTAGTCTGCAAAAGTATAACTTTTGATACGTATTTTAAAATTAATTCGTAAAAAAGTGGTCTTTTTAGTGGTCAGTTTTCAGGATTTAGTGGTCAGTGATCAGTTTTTAGTGAACAGTGCCAAACATTCGCAAAAAAAATCTCAGTTACAGATTAAACTGTAAACTGAGACTTTAAGACTGAACACTTAAAAAAGTAAACACTGAACACTTAATTACTTCTTAGCGTTCTCGATTCTTCTTTGATCGATACGATTTTGAGCAATAGTAAGAGCCGCTTTATGCGTTGTGATTCCGTTTTTAGCAGCGAAATCAATAATTTCTAAAGTTGTATTGTAGATATTCTCTGTTTTAGTCATGATTTCAGCTTTACCGTAGTTAGCCAATTCAGCATAAACATTGATAATTCCACCCGCATTGATTAAGAAATCTGGAGCATATAAAATTCCTCTTTCTTGTAATCTCGCACCGTGAACATTCTCATCAGCTAATTGGTTGTTGGCAGCACCAGCAATCACTTTTGCTTTAATTTTATCTACCGTATTATCGTTGATTGTTGCTCCCATCGCACATGGCGCGTAGATATCAACATCTGCAGTATATAAATCTTCACCAGTATAAATTGTTGCATTGTATTTTGAAGCAACTTGGAATAATTTCTCTTCGTTGATATCAGAAATAGTTACCTGCGCTCCTTCTTTAGTTAAATACTCAACCAAAGTTTCACCAACGTGCCCGATTCCTTGTACCAAAACTTTTTTACCCTCTAAAACATCACTTCCAAACTGACTTTTAGCAGCAGCTTTCATACCTAAATAAACACCATAAGCTGTAATAGGAGAAGGATTTCCAGAACCGCCTCTTTCTTCAGAAATACCAGTAACGTAAGGCGTTACATCTCTTACAGTATCCATGTCTTTCGTTTCCATTCCGACATCTTCTGCTGTAATATATCTTCCGCTCAATGAGTGAACAAACTCTCCAAACTTACGCATTAACTCAGGAGTTTTTTGCGTTTTAGCATCACCAATAATAACTGCTTTACCACCACCAATATTCAGTCCAGTAATAGCCGATTTAAACGTCATACCTCTCGAAAGGCGTAAAACGTCATTTAAAGCTTCCCATTCTGTGTTGTAATTCCACATTCTGGTTCCTCCCAAAGCTGGTCCCATAACCGAATTATGAATACCAATAATTGCTTTTAAACCTGTATCTTTGTCATTGCAAAATACAATTTGTTCGTGATCGTCAAAAGATAACTGTCCAAAAACAGGATCCATTTTTTGAAGTTCCTTTCCAGTTGCGAAAGTTGCATCCATAGCGCTAGTATAAATTAGTTAAAATTATGAATTCGTCAAAAAGACTTCTCAAACATAATTAAAAAATACACATGTGCTAATTTTTTATCTTTAAAATAACAATATTACAATATTATTGTTTTGATTAAATCGCAAATTATTATAATTTTCTTTAATAATAATTCTTAAAAACAAATCAATTCAATATTAGATTTCTTAAAAAAATGAAAGAATTAAGCTATTTAAATAAATATTTCATTAAATATAAATACAGTTTCTCTGCAGGTATTTTAATAACCATAATCGCACAAATATTTTCTTTATTTACACCAAAACTTATTAGTAAGTCTTTAAATGCTATTGAAAATTTTGATAAACTTTCTGTTGCCGAGCAAAACTCCGAAGCTGTAATCGCCAGTTTTCGTCAGGATCTCATTCATAATGTGCTACTTATCATCGGGACTACGATTGTCGCAGGTTTTCTGACATTTCTAATGCGCCAGACTTTGATCGTAATGTCACGACATATTGAATTTGATTTAAAAAATGAAGTTTTCAGACAGTACGAGAATCTTTCTCAGAATTTCTACAAACAAAATAGAACGGGAGATTTAATGAACCGTATTAGCGAAGACGTTTCCAAAGTTCGTATGTATGTTGGGCCCGCAGTAATGTATACTATTAATACATTTATTCGTTTTGCGATCGTTATAATATATATGTATAATGTATCGCCACTTCTTACTTTATATACTATATTGCCTTTGCCAATTCTTTCATATTGCATTTTCAAGTTAAGCTCTGAAATCAATAAAAGAAGTACCACTTTCCAACAATACCTTTCTAAAGTTTCCAGTTTTACTCAGGAAATTTTTTCAGGAATTCGCGTAATAAAAGCCTATTCGTTAGAAAATCAGCATCAAAACAATATGGTTGATTTGGCTGAAGAAAGCAAACGTAAAAGTTTAAGTCTTGCAAGAGTACAATCTTTATTTGGACCTTTAATGATTGCGCTTATCGGAATCAGCAATTTGGTTGTAATCTATTTTGGAGGTGTAATGTATATTAATGGAAGCATTTCTAATATTGGGACAATTGCAGAATTTATCTTATATGTAAATATGCTGACTTGGCCTGTTGCCTCTTTAGGATGGGTTTCTTCTATGGTTCAGGAAGCAGAAGCCTCTCAAAAACGTTTGAATGAATTTTTGAAAATTGAACCAGAAATCAAAAACAACAACGAAAACGAATCAGAAATTCACGGAAATATTACTTTCGAAAATGTTTCTTTTACTTATGATGACACTAACATTGAAGCATTGAAAAATGTTTCTTTTACAGTAAAAAAAGGAGAAACATTGGCAATCCTCGGAAAAACAGGTTCTGGAAAATCGACTATTCTTTCTTTGATTTCGAGACTATATGATGTAACTGAAGGTGAAGTTAAAATTGATGAAAACGAAATCAGCACTTTAAACTTAAATGATCTTCGCAACAACATCGGAATCGTGCCTCAAGATGCTTTCTTATTTTCGGATACGATTAAAAACAATATCAAATTCGGAAATCAAAATGCAACTGATGAGGAGGTAATTGAAGCTGCTAAAAATGCTGTCGTTCATGACAACATTATCGCCTTTAACAAACAGTACGACACCGTTTTAGGCGAAAGAGGAATCACGCTTTCGGGCGGACAAAAACAGCGTGTTTCTATTGCTAGAGCGATTATTAAAAACCCTGCAATCTTACTTTTTGACGATTGTTTGTCTGCTGTCGATACCGAAACCGAAGAAATGATTTTGAACAATTTATTTGAAATTTCTAAAGATAAAACCACTATAATTGTAAGTCATCGAGTTTCATCTGCAAAGAATGCAGACAAAATTATCATATTAGAAAATGGTAGGATAATTCAACAAGGCTCTCATAATCAATTAATAAATCAAGAAGGATATTATTCGGCGTTATATTTAAAACAACTTTCGGAAAAAGAATTACTTTAATTGTTGCGTAATAGATAAATTTTTATGATTTTTGAGTACTATTAATTCCAAAAATGATAGAACGTATTATGAGAGAAAATGACATGTTAGAAAAAGAAGAGATTTTTTCTAAAGTATTACGAGCAGGAAGAAGAACTTATTTCTTTGATGTGAGAGCTACCAAAGCTGATGATTATTACATTACTATTACCGAAAGCAAAAAATTTACTGAGGAAGATGGTTCTTTTCACTTCAAAAAACACAAAATTTACTTATACAAAGAAGATTTTAGTGCTTTTGCCGAAATATTAGAGGAAATGACTTCTTATGTTTTGAACCACAAAGGCGAAGAGGTAATTTCTGAAAGACACCAAAAAGACTTTAAAAAAGAATACAGTTCTGAAAAAACTGAAAGTCAAAGATCTAGTTTTACAGATATCGATTTTGACGATATTTAATCAAAATCATCTACATAAAGTAGAAGTCCAATTTGTTCTGCATTTTGGACTTTTTTTATATATTTAGTTTTCGTATAAAGTTAAAAGTTATAGGTTAGAGTTAAACGTCATAACTTACACCTCATAACTCATAACATTCAACTTCCATAAAAATGAAAAAATTAATTCTTCTTTTAAGTTTCATCTTCTTCGGAATTTCTCTTTCTGCACAGAATATAGAATATGAAACGAAAAACAACATTCAATATTATAATGCATCGGTAAATAAATCAGACAAATATATCAACGAAAGATGTGTGCTAGATATTTACTATCCAAAAAATAAAACCGGATTTGCTACAATCGTTTGGTTTCACGGCGGCGGATTAACTGGCGGAAACAAAGAAATTCCTGAAGCTTTAAAAAATAAAGGCTTTGCTATTATTGGAGTTAATTATAGGCTTTCTCCAAAAGCAAAAGCTGCAAAAGCCATTGAAGATGCAGCTGCAGCAGTTGCATGGGCTTTTAACAATATTGCTAATTATGGAGGCGACAAAACAAAGATTTTTGTCTCTGGACATTCTGCTGGAGCTTATCTCGGTTTGATGATTGGGTTAGATAAAAAATGGCTTGAAAAGGAAAAAACTGATGCCAATCAAATCGCTGGTCTTATTCCGTTTAGCAGTCAATGTATTACTCATTTCGAAATAAGAAGAGAAAAAGGAATTCCAGAAAAACAACCAACAATTGATGAATTTGCTCCTTTATATCATGTTCGTGCAGATGCGCCACCATTATTATTAATTACTGGAGATCGTGAATTAGAAATGCTTGGCCGCTATGAAGAAAACGCCTACTTGGCAAGAATGATGAAATTGGTCGGACATACACAAACTAAACTTTACGAATTAGACGGTTACAACCACGGCATGACAGAACCTGCTTTTCCTCTTTTGGTAAATGAAGTAAACCGAATTTTGAAAGAAACTAAAAAATAATCACTAAATAAAATTCCACGGCAATGGAGACACAACTATTAATTATACCAGGACTTGGAGATTCTGGAGAGAAACACTGGCAAACCTTTTGGCATGAAAAATTCCAAAACTCAATTCGTATTGTACAAGATAATTGGGATGAACCTATTCTAGAAGAATGGCTTGACCGATTAAACGAGAATATCTCTAAACTTAATAAACCAACTATTTTAGTGGCGCATAGTTTAGCCGTATCATTGGTTTTGCATTGGGCAGAAAAATACAATAATCAGAATATTATCGGTGCTTTTTTAGTCGCTCCTGCAGATGTCGATTCGCCAGAACACACGCCTGAATGCACAAGAAATTTTTCGCCGATTCCGCTTTATAAATTGCCTTTTCCTTCGGTAGTTGTGGCAAGCGAAAATGACCCTTATGCTTCTTTCGAAAGAAAAAAATATCTTGCAGAAAAATGGGGAAGTGATTTTGTAAATGTTGGCCAGCAAGGTCACATTAATTCTGATTCTGATTTAAAATATTGGGAAGAAGGACAGGTTATTTTGCAGAACTTGATTGAGAAAATTTCTTAGTTTCAAGTCTCAGTCTCAGTTTTCAGTTTGATCGTAAAACGCAGGCTTCATCATAGCGTAAAATTTAACTGCAAAGATCACAAAGATTTACGCAAAGATCGCAACGCTTTATGGAAAGTTTTTTCCGGTTAAAGTTCGCAAACCTTTGCGAACTTTAACTTTTTCTAAAAATATCACTTGCAAAAAAACTTTGCCTGCTTTGCGGTAAAATTTATTGATTAGAAAACTATCCGATACGCAAACCATTTTCAATTTTAAAATCGGGAGCCAATAAAATTACGTCTCCCTCCTCGCCTACGGCACCAAGAACAAGACATTCACTCATAAATTTTCCGATTTGCTTTCTTGGGAAATTGACAACCGCCACAATCTGACGATTTACTAAATCTTCCTTTTGGTATCGTTTGGTAATTTGTGCAGATGATTTCCTAATTCCGATTTCCGAGCCAAAATCGATCGTTAATTGATAGGCAGGTTTTCTTGCTTCAGGAAAATCATTGACTTCAATAATAGTTCCTACACGCATATCTGTGCGCTCAAATTCATTCCAGGTTAAATCCATTTTTAAATTGTATTATTTACAAACCTATAAATTTTGTAATTAATGCGCCTAATTCTATAACCTATTTCTTTTACTTACGAGCTAATTTTACTTGAAGAAAAACGAAAATACTCACGCAAAAAGATATAACATGGAACATACTGAACCAAATGCATGCATGTCAATTAAGGATTTTGAATCTAATTTAAAACAGATTCATACCGATAAATATATAGAAACTGCTCAAAATGTAAGACTTTATGTAAAGGATTACGGTCAAGGAAAACCTGTTATCCTAATTCATGGCTGGCCTCTTTCTAATGAAATGTGGGAATATCAAATTGATCATTTAGTACAAAATAATTATCGTGTAATTGCCTACGACCGACGCGGATTTGGAAAATCTTCTCAACCGTGGGATGGATACGATTACGATACTTTGACTGATGATCTAAAGGAAATTATTGAGCAACTAGAATTAGAAAACGTAACTCTTGTTGGTTTCTCTATGGGCGGTGGCGAAGTGGTTCGTTATTTCAGCCGTCATGGCGGAAAAGGAGTTACAAAAGCAGCTTTGATTTCGTCAATCATTCCGTTTCTGTTAAAAACGCATGATAATCCAGACGGACATCCAAAAGAAAAAAGCGAAAATACGGCAGCAGCAATAAAAGAAGATAGAATTGCTTTTATTGATAATTTCGGAAAAACATTTTTCGGTGTCAATATTATCAACAAACCTTTAAGCACGCCTTTATTAGAATATTACAGAGCTTTATGTTCAGCGGCTTCTCCACGAGCTACTTTAAAATGCGCTGAATCTTTTTCATTCACTGATTTTAGAGATGAAGTAGACTTCATAAAAGTTCCTACTTTAATTATTCACGGAGACGACGATAAAATTGTGCCGATTGACCTAACATCCAGAAAAGCAGCAAAATCTATAGCAAACAATACTTATATCGAATATGAAGGCGCACCTCACGGACTTTTTTATACCGATAGAGAAAAGCTAAATGAAGATTTAGTGGCTTTTTTGAATTCATAAAAACTTAAAAAAGTATCCAAAGAAGCAAGCTAGATCAGCTAACTGCTTTCTTTGGGTATTTTTTATTATTGTGCTCTTTTATTTACAGATTTTTAAAGCTACTTTTGAAAATCAAATTTCGAATAAAATGGCACGAACTGAATCAACAATGCTTCCATTAGGAACAGTTGCACCTGATTTTTACTTAAAAGACACCAACTCGAACAATACTTTTTCTTTTGAAGATTTAAAAGGTTCGAAAGGTACTTTGGTAATGTTCATTTGTAACCATTGCCCATTTGTGCATCATGTAATAACCGAAATTGTAATGATTGCAAATGATTATCGCGTTCAAGGACTTGGAGTAATTGCCATTTCTAGTAATGATGTTGTCCAGTATCCTGAAGACAGTCCAGAATTAATGACGGACTTTGCCATGGAAAACAAAATTGATTTTCCTTATTTGTACGATGAAAGTCAGGAAACAGCAAAAGCTTATCAAGCGGCTTGCACCCCAGACTTCTATTTATTTGATAATCAAGACAAATTATTCTATCGCGGACAACTTGACGATTCAAGACCTGGCAACGGAATTCCTCTTAGCGGAAGTGACCTTAGAGGGGCGATCGATGCATTAATTTACAACAGAAGTTTGAAAGAACCACAGAAACCTAGTTTGGGCTGTGGCATTAAATGGAAGTAAAACCTCACTAAATTCAAAAAGATTAACTATCTTTGCAAATCAATTTAATCCTCCTTATGGGAAATAAAACACCATTTACAGCTTCTATAAAGTCGTTTTGCTTAGCAAAACCGCTACCTGCTGTAATTATTTCACATAATAAGGCCTTTATTTTTTAGGCCTCCGTCTACTTCACTTTTCTTCTTTTTGACGGAGGATTTACATCAGCTTAAACATTTTATTATTTGACAAAAATCAATTTTTGATCAGATATTTTTTTGTTTTTCAGATTAAACATTTCGATTCTGTTAAAGTCAGAGAAATTTTTACTTGTAGATTATTCTAAGAAGAAAACATTATTTAAAATTTTATAACAATAAATTCAATATAGATATGAAACCAACACCCACTTTCTGTAAATCAGATTATCAATTTTTAAGAGAATTGATTTTAAAAAGTAAAAACTCGACAAATACTAAAGAAGCCAATCAGCTTTCGCAAGAATTAGATCGCGCTGTAATTAGTAAAGAAAGCGAATTGGATAGTTCGGTAATCCGAATCAATTCATTCGTAACGATAGAAGATGTAAAAGCCAAGAAACAAATGAAAATTCAAATCGTTTTACCTTCAGCAGCAGACGTAAAACAATCTAAAATATCAATTCTAGCGCCTTTAAGTGTTGCTATTATTGGTTTTAAAGAAAATGATGAAGTTGATTGGGAATTACCAGCTGGCATCAAAACTTTAAAAGTAATAGCTGTAGATAACTCTGCAGTACATCATTCTTAAATTTAAAAACACCTCATTTTGTGACGGTGTTTTTTTTATATCTATTTGAAAACAAAAAACCGATTCAATAATGAATCGGTTTTTTTGTTTTTTATATAACAAGTGCTACAATTGAGAATCTATAAAATTGGTTATCGATGCCATCTTTATATCATCAAGTTTAGCCTTTTTCTGCATTCTTACCAAAATTGGTTTCCACTCTTCTTTACTAAATTGTTTTGGCTCATACCATTTATGGCATTTCGCACAATTATTATCATACAATTGTTTTCCTTCCGCTAACGCTGGATCACCAAATATAAGATCCTTAGCAGATACGTCTTTTGATGGTGGAGGTGGCGGTGGCGGAGGTGTCTCTCCTTTGGATTGTTTGGCACCGCAAGCAGCAAGAATCAAGACTGCTCCCACTAGAATTATAGTTTTTTTCATTCCTTATGTTTTTAGTAAATATAAAAAAATCCCATAAGCTACAGCCTATGGGATATTTATTTAAAACAATACTAAATTGCTTTTAAAGTCTTATTTTACGTCCATTAATTCAACGTCGAAAATCAAAGTTGCGTTTGGTGGAATAACTCCTCCAGCACCAGCTGGTCCGTATCCTAAATCAGATGGAATAACAAAACGAGCTTTGTCTCCAACTTGCAATAAAGCAATACCTTCGTCCCATCCTTCAATAACTTGTCCAATTCCTAATTTGAATTCGATTGGTTTTTTACGTGGGTAAGAAGAATCAAATACTTTTCCGTTTTCTAGAGATCCTTCGTAGTGAACAGAAACTGTTTTTCCTGCTTCAGCTCTTTTTCCTTCTCCTTTTTGAATCATTTTATAACGTAAACCGCTTTCTGTTCTATCAAAACCAGCAGCTAATTGTTCCATTTTTGCTTCAGATTCTGCTTTTAAAGCTGCTTCTCTTTTTAGACGAGCACCTTTTAAACCAATGAAAGCTTCAATCGCATTCCATTTTTGAGCTTCTTCTCCAACTCTGATAATCTCAACTGACTCTAAATTGTCTCCTTGAGCAACAGCATCAACAACATCTTGTCCTTCAACAACGTTTCCAAAAACAGTATGTTTATTATCTAACCAAGGAGTTGCAACGTGCGTAATGAAAAATTGAGAACCATTACTTCCAGGTCCTGAATTTGCCATAGATAAAACTCCTGGACGATCGTGTTTTAAACTTGGATGAAATTCATCATCAAATTTATAACCTGGATCTCCAGTTCCAGTTCCTTTTGGACAACCACCTTGAATCATGAAATCTGCAATTACTCTATGAAAAGTTAATCCGTCATAGAATTTTTGTCCTTGAGGCTTCACTTTATTTTCCATATTTCCTTCTGCAAGAGCAACAAAGTTACCTACAGTTCCCGGTGTCAAATCGTGTGTCAATTTTACTAAAATTGAACCTTTGCTAGTATTGAATTTAGCGTATATTCCGTTTTCCATGTTGTTATTTTTAATTTGAACGCAAATTTACAAATTAATTTTTTAATCAATTTGTGCTTTTGCCTTTTTAGATTTTGATTTATAAGTAAGTCCATAGACTATTAATGACAAAGTAGATAAAATCATACAGCCAATGGTGACAGCGTGCCATCCGCCCCATTTCCATAGCATTAAACCATAAGCAGATCCTGCAGCGGTACCTAGAAAAGTAAGCGACATAAACACCGTATTTAATCTGTTTCTAGCTTCTGGCAATAACGAATACACTCGTGTTTGGTTTGAAATGTGAACGCCTTGAATTCCAATATCAATAAACACAATTCCGATTGCAATACCGATTACACTTTCAATAGCAAAATAGAAAACTATAAAGCTTATTAAAACTAATAAACAACCGTAACCAACTGCAATTCTAGAGTTTCCCTTATCTCCCAATTTACCAACCAAAGGCGCAGCCAAAGCTCCAGAAGCTCCAACAATTCCGAACAGACCAATTGTAGCACTATTAAAATTAAAAGGTTCGCCAGAAAGCAATAAAACCATTGTAGTCCAAAATGCTCCAAACTGAGCAAAACTGAAAACATTAATTGCCGTTGCTTCGCGCAAAACGGGCTGTGTTTTGATTAGCGTAAATAAAGACTGGATCAATTGGCCGTAAGTTCCTTGAAACTGTGGTTTATTCTGCGGAAATTTACTTTGAATGACAAAAAAGATCAAAAGACAAATTCCGGCAGCGATATAAAACATCGATCTCCAGCCTAAAACTTGGCCGATAAATCCGCTCAACGTTCGCGAAAGCAAAATCCCAACTAAAAGTCCGCTCATAATAGTTCCAACCACTTTCCCTCGTTCTTCGGGCGCGCTTAAAGAAGCGGCAAGAGGAAGAATAAGCTGTGGCACAATCGACGTGATTCCAATTAGCAATGAAGCAATTTGCAAAACAAGAAAACTTTTGGCTGTAGCTGCAATTAATAAAGCAATTACAGTAGCAAAAGTGGTCATTAAAATTTGCCTTTTTCGTTCTATTTTATCGCCAAGCGGAACCATAAAAAACAGTCCGATCGCATAACCTGCTTGAGTTAAATAGGTTATCGTTCCGGCGCTGGCTTCAGGAATTTTAAATTCGTTGGCAATTAAAACAATCAAAGGCTGGCAGTAATAAAGATTTGCAACTATAAGACCAGTGCAAACTGCCATAAAAAGTACATTTGTTTTAGATAAATTCATGCTGCAAAAATACCGATCTAATCTTAATTGAATCTTTAAAAAAGTTATAAAATTTTTAAATTTAAGATTAGATCAGGATTTTAAAGCTAAAAATCAACTGATTTTAAGCCTGTTATGATTTCAAAAAATCTTCTCTCGCAGGGCCAAAAACATCCGTTAGCATTCCTGTTTCCAAACAAACAACTCCATGAATTGCATGAGGCGGAATGTAAAAACTATCGCCTTCCTTTAGCGTTTCGGTCACACCGTTTATCGTAACATCGAATTTTCCGCTTGCTACGTAAGTAACTTGTGTATGATAATGTTCGTGTAAAACACCAATTCCACCCTTCTCAAAATGCACATTTACCAGCATCACTCTTTCGTCAAAAGCTAAAATTTTGCGTTTTATTCCTTCTCCGACTACTTCCCACTCGATTTCATCTCCTTTTATAAATTCTTTGCTTGTTCCTAAACTCATAATCTTTTTATTTTTATTGAATGCTTTTAAGGTCTTTTTCCATTAATTCTAAACCTTCATTTAATTTATTCTCCTTGAAGTACTTTTCTAACTCAAGTAACCTTTTTTTATTATCGTATTTTAATCCCGAATTTAGTTTTCTTTGACAAAGAGAACACAATCTAAGGGAATGTCTATCTGTTTCTACCATGCTATTTGTTCCGTTCATAACACAATTCGCTTCAATGCAATGGTGTAAACCGAACATATGCCCTATTTCGTGCGAACAAATCTTCAATAATCGATCTAAACTCAAATTAAAGTCTGCTTCTTTTTGCATTCTGTAAATCGAACTTACCGCAATTTTATCCCTATAAGATGCTAATCCAAACACATAATTCCATTCTGGCTTTGGGTACAAATCTTTTTCTGTTATGGCCATTAAAGCAACTCCTTTATCGGGCTTTTCTTTTTTTAACACATCGGTTAAAATATAACCTGCTAAAAATTGCTCCTGCCCAACATCTCCAATTCGTCTGGCATGATTTGGAATAATATCATTTGAAACATCTTTTAAAACTTTGGTTTCTAGCTGAAAAAATATTTGCAAATATTGACGAACCAATTCAATTTGTTTGACTTGCAACGAATTAAACTCTCCTATAGGCTGCAGATAAATAACATTTTCTTCTTTAGTCGGAACAACATGTTTTGTTTTAATAAACTGCTCAAAAGTCTGCCCTTTTTCGTTACGAGAATACAGCCAATCGCCAAAAACTGGCTCAGCAAGCTTAACATCATTAGTTTTGATCGCTACGAAATAGGGATCTACCTTTAAATTAAGCTCCTGCTTTGGCTCGTGATTTGATTTTGATTTTTCTTTCTTATTTGATTCACAAGAACAAAGAATAACTAATAACACCAAAAGAAGTTTCTTCATAAATCAATTTACTAGATTAAATTTTTCGAAATAAAATCACAACTCGTTTTAATTGATTCAAAAGAATTGGAAGCAAAATTATTCTCCTGTTCTACAAAAAAATGAACCATTCCCGATTGTTTTGCTTCTTTAAAAATAGGTTTAAAATCGATCGTTCCAGAACCAACTTCGGTATTCAGTTCATTATTTATTTTGTCTTTATCTTTTACGTGCCACATTTTAAAGCGTCCAGGATTTTCTCTAAATAATTTTAAAGGATCATTTCCAGAATGAATTACCCAATACAAATCCAATTCAAAAAATACCAAATCTTTATCCGTTTCGTTCAATAAAATTTCATAACCCGTTACACCATCGTGCTTTTGAAATTCAAAATCATGATTATGATAGGCCAGTTTCAAACCTGCATTTTTACACATTTTTGCAGCTTCATTTACACGAGCGGCTATCTTTTTATAATCTTCAATATTTCTTCTGAAAGGTTCATCAACCCATGGAACAGTTAAAAATTCGCTTTTTAGAATTTTAGCAGCTTCAATTGATGCAATTAATTCCTCGGTGTTTCCATCGTACAAAAAGCTTCCTAAATTGTAATGTCCGCTAACGGCTTTCAATCCATTATCATCTAAAATCTTTTTAAGTTCTTTTGGCGTTAATCCCCAAAACTGATCTTTTATCGAAAAACCGTATGTTTCGACATTGGTAAAACCTGCTTGGGCAACTTTTTCTAAAGTTCCTTTTACATCTTTCGGAAGTTCTTCACGAAGCGTATACAGCTGTAAGCCTATTTCTTTTTTATTCATAGAAAATGCAAATGATGGTGAAGCCAAAACAGCTGTTGTAGCAAGACCTGTGGTTACGATAAAATTTCTTCTGCTAATCATTTTATGATATAAATTTCAGAAAGTAAATATATCACAAAAATTGATTCTTAAAGTTTTCTGCAAAATTTTGAAGTGCTTCTGCGGTTTGTTCTGATGTGATTTCGCCTTCAGCACTAACTTTTCCGCGAACTCCCTGAATTAAAAGCTGTGTTGCATCATCAAATTTAGCTTCGAGTGTTTTCATTACCAGCAAAAGCTGTTCGTGTCCCATTTCTCCAGAAGCTGAAGCTGTAATTAGTCCTGTTTTCTTGTTTGAAAAAATCGTGGTTGAAACACACCATTCTAAAGCATTTTTTAAACTTCCCGGAAGGCTAAACACATATTCGGGCGTGCAAATAATAACGCCATCAGCATCTCTTATTTTATTTCTAAATGAAGTGATTTCTTGCGGAGGATTATCTGTATCTAAATCGGGATTAAAATGAGGAAGGCTTTCTAAATCTTCGAAAATTTCTATTTCAAAATTAGGTTTTAAATAATTTGAAATGTATTTCAGAATTTTGAAATTACTGGAATTACTTCTCGTACTTCCAGATATGGCAAGGATTTTTATTTTTGGTGAAGTCATTAAATAAACAATTCGTATTTCTAAATAAATCTAAAAATACGAATTGTTCAAAAATATTTCGGATAAACTTATTTAGATGTCAATAAATTTAATCCTTCCATTTTTGCAGAATCAATTGCTTGAGGCGGATAATTCTGTTTCTCTTGTCGTGTTGATGTAACTTTACCTTCTTTACTTATGTATACATAATTGTAACGCCAGTAGTTTGATCCCGCCAATGATGTTGTTCCATCTTGAGTAAAAACTTGATCTGCGTAAACAAGAATTTCACCATTTTGATTATTATCTAAAGTTCTTACTGGATTCCCTAAGGTTTTTAGCACTTTCGATTTAGCTTCTCCCACATCGACCGTAGCTGAGCTCGTACTTGCACAAGAGAACACAAAGAGTGCAAGCAGTGGGAACATTAATATTATTTTTTTCATAATAAGCATTTGATTTACGTTTGGATTTGGCCGCTATACCATTGATAATTAAGAATGTAATGATAAATAAAGTTACAACATTAACTTTTACACAATTTAATAAGTATGTTATATAATTATTACCAAAAGACTCCATGCAATATTTGTATCTTTGCCAGCAAGAAATTATCGATTAAAGATGCGAATTGACATTATTACACTTTTACCCGAATTATTAAGAAGTCCGTTTGAGGCTTCAATTATGAAACGCGCCATTGATAAAGGTTTGGTCGAAGTGCATTTTCACAATCTTCGCGATTACAGCACAAATAGACAGAAAAGTGTAGATGATTATCCTTTTGGCGGCGGAGCGGGTATGGTGATGACAATTCAGCCTATTGATGATTGCATTACGCATTTGAAAAGTCAGCGAGAATATGACGAAATAATCTATATGTCTCCTGACGGCGAAACTTTAGACCAAAAAATGGCAAATAAAATGTCAATGTATGAAAACATTATCATTTTGTGCGGACATTACAAAGGTGTTGATCAAAGAGTTAGAGATCATTTTATTACAAAAGAAATCTCAATTGGCGATTATGTTTTATCTGGAGGAGAATTGGGCGCTATAGTTTTATCTGATGCTTTAATTCGATTAATTCCTGGTGTTTTAAGTGACGAAACCTCAGCCTTGACAGATAGTTTTCAGGACAATTTGCTTTCAGGACCAATATATACAAGACCTGCAGATTATAAAGGATGGAAAGTTCCAGAAGTTTTAACCAGCGGACACGCAGCCAAAATCGATAAATGGCGAGAAGACATGGCGTATGAACATACTAAAAATAGACGACCAGATTTGCTTGAGTAAATTCCAAATTTTAAAAATTACAAATCCCAATAACCAAGCAGTTAAGAAATTGGAATTTGTAATTTAATTTATTGGAATTTAATTTTTTTTATCTACATTTGCACCCGAATTTGACCAACCTCTGGCGAGATCCGTGAATGTTGCTCTAATATAAAAACCATAATTTAAATTATCATGGCAGATTTATTAAAATTCGTTCAAGACGAATTCGTTGCTAAAAAAGATTTCCCAGATTTCGGAGCTGGAGACACAATCACTGTTTTCTACGAAATTAAAGAGGGTGAAAAAACAAGAACTCAGTTTTTTAAAGGAGTTGTAATTCAAAGAAGAGGTTCTGGTAACACAGAAACTTTTACTATCCGTAAAATGTCTGGATCTGTTGGTGTTGAGCGTATCTTCCCAGTAAACTTACCAGCTTTACAAAAAATCGAAGTTAACAAGAAAGGTGCTGTACGTAGAGCTAGAATTTTCTACTTCAGACAACTTACTGGTAAAAAAGCTAAGATTAAAGATAAAAGAAGATAATTTATTTTTTCTAAAGTACAAAAGTCCCAAACTGATATTTCAGATTTGGGACTTTTTTTTTATTTAAACTTTTATGAAAATGCTTTATAAAGTTCTCTCTCCCGCTTTATCTCTTAAAACTATTTTTTTTTCATAAATAAATTTAAATCATGAAAATTTACCTACATTTAACTCATTGAGAAAATTTTAATACTAATAACATTCTTACTAACTTCTTCGCAAGTTTTTTCAATTAATGAGTAATACATCTAAAATTCAAAATCCAAAAATGATATTGAGTATTTTTGGATTCATTACATTTTTGTTAATTTCTACATCTTTCTTATCAAAAGATGAAATTAGTAAAACCTATCTACGCTTTAGTTTTCCTCTATTTAAATCTGATACAATTTATACGATACTTGATAGCGTTGCTGTTATTCATTACAAAAATTACGCATTATACGAATTTGAAGATATTCACACTGTTCAAAACGATACAGCAATTATTGAGAGGAAAGTAATTAACCGATACTTTCTGCTTAAAGAAAAAGAAAAATATGGTTACTATTACGAGTCTTTAAATGCCAAAAACGGTAAAAAAGCCAAGACTGATTCTATTCTGGGTGAAAAGGCATATTACAATCAAACCTTTTTCGTTCCATCACTTATGCAATTGGTTAGTTCAAAAAAAGATCAAGATGATTATAAACTAATAGAGAAATATAAGTGCAAATCTAAAGTAGACCACACCTATCCAGATACTATGATCGTATACTATTCTAACAAAATGAAAAGTACAAATTTCACCTTATCTAGATATCTTGATTCTATAAAAAAAATGAAGGCAGTAAAATTAAGAGCCATTTTTAACTCTCAATTCGTTAAAGGCTATCCGAAAAAAATCCCACAATACGAATATAAGTTTGAATTGAAAGAAGATTCAATTTCTAATCTTAAAAAATACAAAGATTTTATCGAAAAAGAAACAAAGTGATCAATTCAATTTTTCATTAAAATCAATGCAAATGTTATAAAAAACTCGTTTCATATTCTTTGAAACGAGTTTTTTTTATGTTCTATTTCCACCACTAACAAAACCGTAATTTTTTAATACCAAAATCATCGATTTAGCAATTTAACGAGCTCGAAATAACAATCTGTTAATTTCGTCTTTTCTCATCAAAACTCAACCGTTTTCGTTGTGATTTTATTATATTTGCTCCGCTCATTTTGAGCCGAATATATCTTTTACATCGTTAACTCCTGACGATACGATTATAAAAAAAAAAGAAAATGAATAAATCAAAAATTTTTTACACCTTAACTGATGAGGCGCCGTTATTGGCAACTTACTCTTTGTTACCAATTGTTCAAGCTTTTACAGCAACAGCTGGAATTGAAATCGAAACCAGAGATATTTCGCTGGCAGGAAGAATTTTATCAAACTTCCCAGATTCTTTGACAGATGCTCAAAAAACTGGAGATGCTTTGGCAGAATTAGGCCAATTAGCAACTCAGCCAGAAGCAAACATTATCAAATTACCAAACATTTCAGCATCTGTACCGCAATTAAAAGCGGCTATTGCTGAATTACAATCGCACGGATACAACGTACCAAATTTCCCTGAAGATCCTCAAAACGATGCTGAAAAGGAAATTAAAGCTAAATATGCAAAAGTTTTAGGTTCTGCTGTAAACCCAGTTTTACGTGAAGGAAACTCTGACCGTAGAGCTCCAAGAGCAGTTAAAAACTTTGCAAAAGCAAACCCGCACTCTATGGGTGCTTGGTCTGCTGACTCAAAAACTAAAGTGGCTTCTATGTCAGGCGGTGATTTTTACGGAAGTGAAAAATCATTGACTGTAAATGAAGCTAATGATGTAAAAATCGAATTTGTTGCTAAAGACGGAACTGCAACTGTTCTTAAAGCAAGTACTCCATTAAAAGCTGGAGAAATTATTGACAGCTCTGTTTTAAGCGTAAGCAAATTAAAAGCTTTTGCTGCTGATGTTATCGCTGAAGCTAAAGCTGCAGGAGTGTTACTTTCTGTACACTTAAAAGCTACAATGATGAAAGTTTCTGATCCAATTATCTTTGGCGCTATCGTTGAAGTATATTTTGCAGATGTTTTCGAAAAATACGCTTCTTTATTCGCTGAATTAAACGTTGACACTAGAAATGGTTTAGGCGATATCTACGCTAAAATTGCTGGAAGACCTGAGCAAGCAGAAGTTGAAGCTGCTATCGATCAGGCAATCGCAAACGGACCAGCTTTAGCAATGGTTAATTCTGATAAAGGAATTACAAACTTACATGTTCCTTCAGACGTAATTGTTGATGCTTCTATGCCAGCAATGATCCGTACTTCTGGACAAATGTGGAACAAAGAAGGTAAAGCACAAGATACATTTGCTGTTATTCCAGATAGATCTTATGCTGGAGTTTATACTGCAACTATCGATTTCTGTAAAAAACATGGTGCTTTTGACCCGAAAACAATGGGAAGTGTTCCTAACGTTGGATTAATGGCTCAAAAAGCTGAAGAATACGGATCTCACGATAAAACTTTCCAGATTAAAGGTGACGGTGTTGTACGTGTGGTTGATGCAAACGGAAATGTTTTAATGGAGCAAAATGTTGAAGCTAATGACATTTTTAGAATGTGTCAGGCAAAAGACGCTCCTATTCAAGACTGGGTTAAACTAGCTGTAAACAGAGCTCGTTTATCTAGTACTCCTGCTGTTTTCTGGTTAGACGAAAACAGAGCACACGATAGAGAATTGATCGTAAAAGTTCAAAAATACCTTAAAGACTACGATACTACAAACTTAGATATTCGTATTTTAAACCCAATTGCTGCTACAGAATTTACTTTAGACAGAATCATCAAAGGTTTAGATACTATTTCTGTAACTGGAAACGTTTTACGTGACTACTTAACAGATTTATTCCCAATCTTAGAGTTAGGAACTTCTGCTAAAATGCTTTCTATCGTTCCTTTAATGAACGGTGGTGGATTGTTTGAAACTGGTGCTGGAGGTTCTGCTCCTAAACACGTTGAACAATTTACAGAAGAAGGATACTTACGTTGGGATTCATTAGGAGAATTTTTAGCTCTTGGCGCTTCTTTAGAGCATTTAGGACAAACTTTAGACAACTCTAAAGCAATTGTTTTATCTGAAACTTTAGATCAAGCTAATGATAAATTCTTAGCAAACGATAAATCTCCAGCTCGTAAAGTAGGTCAAATTGACAACCGTGGTTCTCACTTCTATTTAGCATTCTATTGGGCTCAAGCTTTGGCTGCTCAAACTAAAGATGCTGAATTGCAAGCTATCTTTACTCCAATTGCTGCTGAATTTGAAGCTAACGAAGCTAAAATCGATGCAGAATTAATTGGTGCTCAAGGAAAAGCTCAGAACATTGGAGGTTACTACCAACCAACTCCTGAGTTAATAAGCAAAGCAATGCGTCCTAGTGAAACTTTCAACGCTATTGTTGCTAAAATCAAATAATTCAGAATACATCTGTATTTCGAAATAAACAAAAAGGACAACCCACAAAGGTTGTCCTTTTTTTATCTTAACTTATGTTTAACAAAAGTTCCGTAAGAATATTTAGTAAGAATTCATTATCTATGTAAATCAAAATCAATAGAATGATTACAAAAAATACCTGCACATTTCTTCTTTTCATTTTAACGATCTTCACCTCATTTGCGCAGGAAAAATTTACTTTAAGCGGAACTATCAGCGACAGTAAAAACAACGAAACTTTAATTGGAGTTAATATCTTTATTCCAGCTTTAAAAATTGGAACCACAACCAACGAATACGGCTTTTATTCTATTTCTATACCAAAAGGCGAATATGAAATCGAAATTAGCTACGTGGGCTATCAAACCATTCAAAAAAATATTGTTTTAGATCAGAATATAAAAAGCAATTTCTCGATCAAAGAAGGTGGCGAAGAACTTCAAGAAGTGATCATTACGGAAAACAAAAGCAAGGCCAATATCAAATCGCCAGAAATGAGCGTGAACAAACTCTCTATTTCGACCATAAAAAAAATGCCTGTTGTTTTAGGAGAAGTAGACGTCTTGAAATCTATTTTATTACTTCCAGGCGTTACCAATGCAGGCGAAGGAGCTTCCGGATTTAATGTCCGCGGAGGCGGTGCAGACCAAAATCTTATTCTTTTAGATGAAGCGACTATTTTTAATTCATCTCACGTTTTCGGATTCTTTTCTGTTTTTAATCCCGATGCCATTAAAGATTTAAAACTGTATAAAGGCGGAATTCCAGCACGCTATGGAGGAAGAGCTTCTTCGGTTTTAGAAATTTATCAAAAAGACGGGAGTAGTAAAGATTTTCATATGAATGGCGGAATCGGATTAATTTCGAGCCGTTTACTGGCAGAAGGTCCAATTGTAAAAGACAAAGGTTCTTTCTTAATTGGCGGAAGAGCTTCTTACGCGCATCTTTTTCTTAAACTTTCTGAAGACAACAAAGACAATGCTGCTTATTTTTATGATTTAAATACCAAATTAAACTATAAACTCAACGATAATAACAGTTTGTATTTATCTGGATATTTTGGCCGAGACGTTTTCAGATTAAATAAAAGCTTTACCAATACTTATGGAAATTCAACTTTAAACCTGAGATGGAATCATCTGTATTCTGATAAATTATTCTCCAATCTATCCTTAATTTACAGTGATTACTATTACGGATTGGATCTTGATTTTGTAGGTTTCAATTGGGATTCAGGGATCAAAAACTATAACATCAAATATGATTTCAAACATTATCTTTCAGACAAACTAAAACTGAATTATGGCGTTAACGGAATTTATTACAACTTTAATCCAGGAACCATAAAGCCAACTGGAGAAGATTCTGGTATCAATCCAGACCAATTAGACAGAAAATATGCTTTTGAGCCTTCTATTTATTTAGATGCAGAAAGTCAGATTTCTAAAAGACTTACTGTCGCTTACGGATTGCGTTACAGCTTATTTTACAGATTAGGCGCTTCCACTATTAATTACTACGATAACAATGAAGCCGTAGTTTTTAATACCGACATGCAGATTTACGAAAAAGGCACGCCAACTTCAACACAATATTTTGGTAAAAACAAGGTCATTCAGAGTTACAACAATCTTGAACCCCGTTTTTCTATTTCGTACCAATTAAATGATGAACAAGCTCTAAAAGCGAGTTACAATAGAATGGCGCAATATCTTCAATTAATTTCCAATACCTCATCTCCTACTCCGCTAGATGTCTGGATGCCGAGCGATAATTACATTAAACCTCAACTTGCAGATCAGGTGGCGTTAGGTTATTTTAGAAATATTTATAATGACGCTTATTCGCTAGAAGTAGAAACCTATTACAAAAAAATACAAAACAGACTGGATTATATAGACGGAGCCGATTTAATTGCCAACAATGCCATAGAACAGGTTATTTTAAATGGTCAGATGCGCGCATATGGTTTAGAACTGATGATAAAGAAAAACAAAGGCCGCTTTAATGGCTGGATTTCGTACACACTCTCAAGATCAGAACAACAGACTCCAGGAAGAACTCCAGAAGAAATTGGCATTAACGATGGCAAATGGTATGCATCTGCTTATGACAAAACACATAATTTAGCGATTACATCTGCATACAATTTAAACGAAAAATGGTCATTTGGTGCTAACTTTGCATTGCAGTCAGGACAACCCGTAACGTATCCGAACGGACAGTACCAATATTTAGGCATTATAGTTCCAAGTTACGGTTTACGAAACGAAAATCGACTTCCTTCTTATAATCATTTGGACATTTCTGCAACACTAACGCCGCGCAACAACAAAAATAGAAACTGGAAAGGCGAATGGGTTTTTAGTATTTACAATCTTTATAATCGAATGAATGCAGCCTCAATTAATTTCAGGCAAAATGTTGATACAGGAGCAAATGAAGCCGTGAGATTATCCATTTTCGGAATTGTTCCTGCAGTAAGTTATAATTTCAAATTCTAAAAAAATCAGTTCAAAAACTAAAAATAAGCTTATGAGAAAATTAGTTTTTTTAATCGTATTTTTTACATCATTGTTTTTCACTAGTTGCGAAGAAGTAGTCGATGTTGACTTAGATACCGCTCCTCCAAAACTGGTGATCGAAGCTGCTATAACTTGGGAAAAGGGCACTACTGGAAAACAGCAAGTTATCAGATTAACATCGACAACAGGTTATTTTGAGGATGTAATTCCTGCGGTATCAAATGCGGTGGTTTATGTGACAAATAGCAAAAATCAGAAATTTAATTTTGTTGAATTTAATAATACAGGGCGCTATATCTGCCCTAATTTCAGACCTGAAATTAATGAAGAATATACTTTAACCGTTATCGACAAAGGAAACACTTATACAGCATCTGAAGTTTTAAAATCGGTAGCGCCAATTAATCGAATCGAACAAAAAAATAACAGCGGTTTTACAGGAGAAGATATCGAAATAAAAGCTTATTTTACAGATCCTGCAGAGGAAGACAATTTTTATTTATTTAAATATGTTTATTCGAATAAAGTAACTTCAAATTATTATGTTTCTGAAGATAAATTTTATCAGGGAAATGAAATTTTCAGCAGCGCCATTGATGAAGATTTAAAAGCAGGAGATGAAGTCGAGGTAACGCATTACGGGATTTCTAAGCAATATTATAATTACATGAACATCTTGGTAAGTATAGCGGGTAGTAATGTTGGAGGTCCGTTTCAATCGCCGCCAGCCACCGTAAAAGGAAACATCATCAATACAACAGACAAAAATAATTATCCGCTTGGGTATTTCTCTCTAAGCGAAACCAGTACACAGAAATACAAAATTGAGTAATTATGCTACCCATCATTAAAAACTTAACCGAGAAAAAACTCGTTGGACATTTTATCGAAATGTCATTTATCGAGAATAAAACTTTTCAATTATGGAATGGTTTTATGCCCAATCGAAAAGAAATAAAAAATGCTATTGATGCCAATTTATATTCTTTAGAAGTGTATGCAAAAAACCATTTTGATAATTTTGATCCTAATGACAGTTTCCAGAAATGGGCCGCAGTAGAAGTTTCAGATTATCAAACTATTCCAGAAGGAATGAAAACTTTAATTGTTCCAGATGGTTTATATGCTGTTTTCCTTCATTTAGGTCCAGCAACAGAAGCTCATAAAACGTATCATTACATTTTTGCAGAATGGCTCCCAAATTCGGAATACACGGTAGACGACAGACCGCATTTTGCCGTAATGGATCATAAATACAAAAAAGACGATACTACTTCTGAAGAAGAAATCTGGATACCGATAAAAAACAGAAATTAAAATGGTTATTGAATCACTAAAAATTCTTTTTAATAGAGATCTTAACAAACTAAAATTTGAAATCGAATCTTACGAATTCGAAAAACAAATTTGGGTAATAGATAAAAACATTTCCAATTCAGCTGGAAACTTATGTTTGCATTTAATTGGCAATCTTAATACTTACATTGGCGCTGAAATTGGTAAAACTGGTTACGTTCGAAATCGTCCCTTAGAGTTTTCATTAAAAGATATTCCAAAAGCAGAATTGATTTCTAAAATAGAAGACACGATTGAAGTGATCAATAAAAGTTTAGATTCCTTAACTGAAAAAGATTTAGAACAGATTTATCCGCAGATTGTTTTTGAAAAAGAGATGACAACCGGATTCTTTCTGGTTCATCTTTCAACCCATTTAGCCTATCATTTAGGACAAATCAATTATCACAGAAGACTTCTTGATTTTTAATTTTTACCACAGGTAAGAATTAATCCTTTTAATCTGTGAAATCTGTGGCAAAAAACCAGAAATCTAAAATTCTAAGCTGTACTTTTACATCACATTCAAAAAAACGCTTATGTCATCACACCATATAGTTCGCGACGATCAAGAACCCGCTTTAATAATTGCAAATGGCGCAGCCTGCGATCCCGAATTATTAGGTCAATTATTAGAATGGTCGCCACTGGTTATCGTGTTAGATTCGGCTATAGAAAGAGTGATTGAATTAGGTATAAAAGTCGATGTGCTTTTGGGTGATTTTGACCGCGGTTTTGATCCTGAAATTTATAAAACTTCGCAATTTCCAATCGAAATTGTTCATACGCCAGATCAAGATAAAACAGATCTAGAAAAGGCTTTTGATTATCTTATCGAAAGAAAAATTCCTGCCGTAAATGTCGTTTGGGCAACCGGAAAACGCGCCGATCATACGATTACAAACCTTACACAGATTGTTCGTTACAGAAATTCACTCAAAATTGTAATTCTCGACGATCATTCAAAAATATTTTTACTTCCAACAAAATTTGAGAAATGGTATACCGCTAAAACACCAATTTCACTTATTCCAATTGGTGTTGTAAACGGAATTTCTTCAGCCAATTTAAAGTACGAATTAAACAACGATACCCTTACAATGGGCTATAGAACCGGAAGCAGTAATTCTGTCGAAAAAGATGGCATTGTAACCATTACACATCGAGAAGGGGATTTGCTTTTAATGGAGTGTTTTGATTAGAAGCTAATTCCTGCTGTCCGCTATATCTTTTGTGGTGAACCCCACCACAAAAGGATGCCGCTCCCATCAGGGCTAGGCACTCATTTTCAAAACAACTCTTTCTACAAAAAAGGAATACCTATCTTTGCACTCGAAATCAATGAAAATGAAAACAAACGACAATTCCGAAAAAAGCAATTTACACCCAAGAAATCTTCATCGAAACCGATATGATTTTGAAAAACTGATTTCAAATTGCCCAGAATTGAAAGCTTTTATTTCTGTAAACAAATACGGAATCGAAACTATTGATTTCAGCAATCCGTCTGCTGTAAAAGCATTAAACAAGGCTTTACTGAAAACCTATTACGGCATTCAAAACTGGGATATTCCTAAAAATTATCTTTGCCCGCCAATTCCAGGACGCGCGGATTACATTCATTATATTGCCGATCTATTGGCAGAAAGCAACAATAATCAAATTCCAGAAACATCACATGTTTTAGGATTAGATATCGGTACCGGTTCAAATTTAATCTATCCGATATTAGGGAATTCGATTTATAACTGGAGTTTTGTCGGAACAGATATTGACCAAAAAGCAATCGAAAATTGCAGTAAAATTATCGAAGCCAATCCAGAATTAATCGATTCTATCAGTTTGCAACAACAGACTGAACCGCGATTTATTTTTAAAAATATTATCACGCCCGAAGACCGTTTTACATTCACGATGTGTAATCCGCCTTTTCATGCCTCTGCTGAGGAAGCGAATAAAAGTACTTCTAGAAAAGTTTCTAATTTAAATCCGAAAGAAAAAAGAAATACAAATCCCATTTTGAATTTTGGCGGACAAAATGCCGAATTATGGTGCAACGGCGGAGAAATCGGATTCATCACGCAAATGATTTACGAAAGCGCTAAATATCCTTCGCAAGTTTTATGGTTTACCACTCTGGTTTCTAAAAAAGAAAATCTTTCTTCGATTTACAAAATCTTGAAAAAAGTAAACGCCGTTTCTGTCCAAACAATCGAAATGTCGCAAGGACAAAAAAATAGCCGAATTGTGGCTTGGAGCTTCCTAAATGATACTGAGCATAACTCTTGGAAATTTTAAGATTTTCAAAACCAATAGTATCGTTTTGTTTTGTAACTTCGATAAAATTATGCAATCATGAACACTCTCGAGCTTAAAAATATTTTAATTTCTGAAATTGGAAAAATTGATGACGAGCAATTTTTATCTGCACTAAAAACAATTTTAGATAGTCGTAAAACTCCTGTCAATTATTCTGAAAGATACAATGAAGATTTAAAAGTTGCCGAAGAAGATATTCAAAGTGGCAATTTCTACTCTCATAATGAAATTAAGGATCAAATTGAGCAATGGAAAAAGAAATAATTTGGTCTAAAGCTGCTAAAAATCAGCTTGAAAAGATATACTTTCATATATTTAAAGAATCTAAAAATAAGAATATCCCAAACAAAGTAATTGATACTATTTACAACTCCGTAACAATCTTAAAAACAAACTGGGAAATTTACGAATTGGATGAAATGAAAATTCCAAACAATGGAGATTATCGCGCATATGAAATCTACAGTTATAGGATATCATACAAAATAACTTTCAATGAAATTCATATTTTAAGAATTCGCCATACAAGTCGTAATCCCAAGAAATTATAATCCTTTTTCTAACTAAAGAATTCATTTCCAAAACAAAACCTTGATTTTATAATTAGCTTTTGCTACATTTATTGTAAACTATTTAAAATCAAGATCATGGCAGAATATATTGGTTATCTCGCGTCTGTGTTTATCGTTGGAGGCTTTTTGCTAAAAAACCTCAGAGCAATCCGATTTATTAATATGTTTGGCTGTATCTGTTTTGTCATTTACGGCATTTTTTTAAATGATTATAGAGATTTCAATCAATGGCTTTGGCCAGTAATTATTCCGAACGCGATTTTAGCTTTTGTACAGATTTATTATTTGACCTCCAAAAACGATAAATCTTAAAATTATGATATTTTAAAATAAAATTCTGATACCCTTTTCACCTACTCTAATCGTAACTTTAAGCTGAAAATTGAATTTTATTATGATATTAAAAATATATTCCCGCTTAGCAATTGTACTTTTTTTAGTGACAAGTTGTGCTTCAAAAAAAGCAAAATTTGACGATTATGTTTTTAAAACCAAAGCCGAAGAGACAAAATATCAAACTGCTTACGACAAAGCTTTAAAACTTTGGAACATTCCATACACCGAAGAAGACGTAAAAACCAGTTTTGGAACGGCGCACATTGTAATCGCAGGGCCACGGAACGGGAAAAGCCTAGTCTTACTTCACGGAATGGACGCCAGTTCTACTATGTGGTACCCAAACATTAAAATTCTAGCCAAAAACCATCGCATTTACGCCATCGATTTTATCATGGAGCCTAACAAATCTAATTTAACTGCAAAACCGCTTTCATCTGATGATATTGTTGTTTTTTATAATGAAATTTTCGATCATTATAAATTAAAGAAATTGGATCTAATCGGCGCTTCACGAGGCGGCTGGATTGCTACATTATTAGCAACTCAAAAACCAAATTCAATAGATAAAATTGTTTTATTAAGTCCTGCACAGACTTTTAAATTTCTTGACAAACCTAGAAAAACAACTTCCGCATTAATGCTGAAACTTTTTCCGAGCGAAAAGAAATTCAGTAAAACATTAAACACCTTTTCAACTCATCCAGAAAACATAAGCCGTATTTACAAAAGACAGTTTTATTTGGCTAATAAATATGCAAAATCCAATTCTAGCATGCTTAAAATGATGCCTTTTTCAGATAAAGAATTAGAATCTATTAAAAATCCTGTTTTGGTCTTAATTGGAGATAAAGACGTTATTAATTCTGAAGAAAGTCTAGAAAGGGCGAAGAAACATTTATCAAGAAGCGAAACTAGAATCATCAAAGATGCAGGGCATTTTCTAACTATCGATCAGCCCAAGATTGTAAATGACGCTGTTATTAGTTTTTTAGATTAAACGTTTTTTTTTGTCACACAATTTTACAAATAAGCTTTGCATTTACATTGGTTTCATAAACAAAATTAGTGCAAATTAGTACAATTCGGGACAGACTTTAAACTACTTACTTACACAAACTTCGTATCTTTACAAAACCAAATTTTCAGTATACGCAAATGAAATTTCAAGTTTCTTCAGAATATAGTCCAAAAGGAGATCAGCCACAAGCCATACAAAAGTTGGCACAAGGCGTGGTTGACGGAGATAAATACCAAACATTATTAGGAGTTACTGGTTCCGGAAAAACGTTTACTGTTGCCAATGTTATCCAGGAAGTGCAAAGACCCACTTTGGTTTTGGCGCACAACAAAACTTTAGCAGCGCAATTGTATTCGGAGTTCAAACAGTTTTTTCCAAACAATGCGGTCGAGTACTTCGTTTCTTATTACGACTATTATCAGCCAGAAGCTTTTATGCCCGTAACTGGAGTTTTCATTGAAAAAGATTTATCTATCAATGAAGAATTGGAGAAAATGCGTTTAAGCACCACTTCTTCCCTACTTTCAGGAAGACGTGACGTTTTGGTTGTAGCTTCTGTTTCTTGTTTATATGGTATCGGAAACCCTGTTGAATTTCAGAAAAACGTAATTGAAATTAAACGTGATCAGGTTATTTCGAGAACTAAATTATTGCATAGTTTAGTTCAGAGTTTATATGCCAGAACTGAAGCCGATTTTAATCCTGGAACTTTCAGAATTAAAGGAGATACGGTTGAAGTTTATCCAAGTTATGCCGATGATGCGTATAGAATTCATTTTTTTGGAGATGAAATTGAAGAAATCGAAGCATTTGATGCCAAAACTTCTCAGGTTATAGAAAAATTCCAAAGATTAACGATTTATCCTGCCAACATGTTTGTGACTTCTCCAGAGGTTTTACAGGGTGCAATTTGGCAAATTCAGCAGGATTTGGTAAAACAAGTAGATTATTTTAAAGAAATTGGAAAACATCTTGAAGCGAAACGTTTGGAAGAAAGAACCAATTTCGATTTAGAAATGATTCGCGAATTAGGATATTGTTCTGGAATTGAAAATTACTCGAGATATCTTGATGGACGTGAAGCAGGAACAAGACCTTTCTGCTTGTTAGATTATTTTCCAAGTGATTATTTAATGGTTGTTGATGAGAGTCACGTAACCGTTTCGCAAGTTCATGCCATGTACGGAGGTGACAGAAGCCGAAAAGAAAACTTGGTAGAATATGGTTTCCGTCTTCCTGCAGCAATGGACAACCGACCTTTGAAATTTGAAGAATTTGAAGCGTTGCAAAATCAAGTGATTTATGTTTCTGCAACTCCTGCAGATTACGAATTGCAAAAATCGGATGGTATTTATGTCGAGCAAATTATTCGCCCGACCGGATTATTAGACCCTGAAATTGAAGTTCGTCCAAGCTTAAATCAGATTGATGACTTGATTGAAGAAATTCAGGTTCGTTGTGAATTAGACGAAAGAGTTCTCGTTACGACTTTAACCAAAAGAATGGCCGAAGAATTGGCCAAATACCTAACAAAAGTAAGCATTCGATGCCGCTACATACATTCTGAAGTTGATACTTTAGAACGTATCGAAATCATGCAAGACTTGCGAAAAGGTATTTTTGATGTTCTTATTGGAGTAAACTTACTTCGTGAAGGTTTAGATTTACCAGAGGTTTCTCTCGTTGCCATTTTAGATGCCGACAAAGAAGGTTTCTTGCGTAATCATAGATCTTTGACGCAAACTATTGGTCGTGCAGCGAGAAACTTAAATGGTAAAGCCATTATGTATGCTGATAAAATTACAGCGAGTATGCAGCGAACAATTGACGAGACCAATTATAGAAGAACCAAACAGATTAATTACAACGTAGAAAATAATATAACTCCTCAAGCTCTAAACAAGAAAATCGAAAGCGCTTTCACCAAAAACCCATTGGTAGAATATGAATTAGGTCATCCAATTCCTGTTGCTGCTGAGCCAGAAACGGCCTATTTATCTAAAGCTGAACTGGAAAAAATGATTCGGGAAAAGCGTAAAACAATGGAAAAAGCGGCAAAAGAACTTGACTTTTTACAAGCTGCTAAACTTCGTGACGAAATTAAAAAATTACAGGAACAGTTGCCATAAAGAACTTTATTTCAAAACAATAAAGCCATAATAACGAAATTCATTTTTTAAAAATTAATCAATCTAATCTTTTTAAAATTCATTAGATTTATCAAAAATTTTTAAATTCTAGAATGAAATATTATATACTCTTTTTTGTTTTTTTAATTTTTAGCCGCGTATTAACAGCACAATCAAATAAAAGTGATTTTTGGAATGAAGAATTAGAAAATTCATCCGACCTTATAAAACCTAATACTCTTTCAACTCATCCTTTTGGGATATTTATATCAAGATTAAACCACAATTTCAACGTTCGCTCGACTGATAAATATTCATTTGCATTTGAAGTTTCAAGCGGAAATGTGGTTCTTCCTTATGTAAAGTCATATGAACTGACTGATCCTAATGACCGCGAAATTTCTAAAAACCAACCATGGCATACGCGCGAATTTGGATTTGATTTGGATAAAGTGCCATCAAAAATTAAAGAATTTGAAGCCGATGGCGTTATTCGATCCTATCGCTTTAATTTTACGTTACCGCTTACAGTTAATCACGAATTGAGTTTCAGCCTTCGAGCTAACTCGCTTGATCGGGGTAAATATCCGTATTCTATTTTTACTTCAGATGAATCAATCGAATGGTTTCATCGCAATATTGCAGGCGGAAAAGATCCTTTTTCAAGATACCATTATGGTATAAACCAAGCTGGAATAGCTTATAAAGATGAGAATAATAGAGTACTAACAATGGAAAACAACGATTTTCTAATTTCCGGACTTGATATAAATTACACGTATTATCCTAAATTAGAGATGAATGAAAAACATCATATTTACTTAAATTTTGGCGCTCAGCTAGGTATTAATACTTCAAAATATAATCCTGCTTCAGATTTCGGAATTTCTTCTTCTATCTTAAAAAAAATGATCATTAAGGATAAAAATATTCTAAGTTTCGGATTAAGTTTAGGTGTTTTACGTCAGCACATTTTTGAATATGGAGATGGCGTAAATCTTAGCAATCAAGATTTTTTATGCAGTTTTGAAGGTCTTATTAATTACAAAGTAAAACTCAAAAACAACAATCGAATTTCATATGGCATCAATTATAATTTCCAGAATTCTTACAACAAGAAAAAAGATATGGATTATATTGTTTTAACGGGCCAAAGAATAAATACGCACTGGCAAAAGACCATATCTCATTTGTATGAAGATTTAGAAGGATGGAGTGCAATTTGTACTTATTCTACGAAGCGATTTTCTTATTTTGTGTATCTTCGGGAAGATTTAAATCTAGATAATGCACCAGATTTACAAACAGGCATTGGTATAAAAATGTCAATCAAAAAGAGTTAGAATTCTATTTTTTAAACAGAAACACAAAACAAGGATTAGCCATGAAACTAATTTTAAGAGAATACAATCTAAAACTAAAACACACTTTTACGATTTCTAGAGAATCTATAGATTTTCAGCCTTCCTTAATTGTAGAATTACAAAGTGATGGTTTTTCTGGTTTTGGAGAAGCTACTTCAAATCCATATTATCATATTACGGTTCCAATGATGATCGCTGATTTGGAAAAAATTAGATCGATTATTGAAAACACAGAAAATGAAACTCCAGAAGTTTTTTGGTCAAAAATTCATCCGTATTTAAAAGAGGATATGTTTGCTTTATGCGCTTTAGATTTAGCTTATAATGATTTGTATGCTCGTAAAAAAGGAAAGAAATTATACGAATTATGGAATTACAAAACCGATCATAATCCGTTGACTGATTATACGATTGGAATTGATACGATTGAAAAAATGGTTTTTAAAATGCAAGAACTGCCTTGGCCTATTTATAAAATTAAATTGGGAACAAAGGAAGATATTGCTATTGTAAAAGAACTTAGAAAACATACCAATGCCATTTTTAGAATTGATGCCAATTGTGGATGGACGGTTGACGAAACCATCAATAATGCGGCCGAATTGAAAAAATTGGGAGTTGAATTTCTAGAACAGCCAATGAAGGCTGATAATTGGGAAGGCCACAAAGAAGTCTTTAAACATTCTGTCCTTCCTGTAATTGCTGATGAAAGCTGTATTATTGAAGAAGATGTGGCGAAATGTTTTAACCATTTTCATGGCGTAAATGTAAAACTCGTAAAATGCGGCGGACTAACCCCAGGAAAACGCATGATCGAAGAAGCCAAAAAACTAGGTTTAAAAACAATGGTAGGCTGTATGACCGAATCTACTGTCGGTATTTCTGCTATTGCACATTTACTTCCTCAATTGGATTATGTTGATATGGACGGTGCCTTGCTTTTGTCTGAAGATATTGCAACTGGTGTAACAATTGAAGACGGTGTGGTCAATTATTCAAATCTTAACGGAACAGGAGTTACATTGCTGTAAAATGATAGTCGAAAAATTTCCAGATCGAATCATTGAAATTGACCAAAAACAGTATCTGTATTTTGGAGGAACAGCCTATTTGGGACTTCCAACAAACAAGAAATTTCAAGATTTAGTAGTTCAGAACATTTTAAAATGGGGAACAACTTACGGAAGTTCGAGAACTGCGAATATTAAATTGAGCGCTTATATTGCTGGCGAAAATTTTTTAATTCAACATATTGGTTCTGAAGATGCTGTAACCGTTTCTTCTGGAATGTTGGCTGGGAAATTGGTTCTAGAAAAATTGAAAAAGCAAACCGATTGCTTTTATCATTTAAACGAAATTCATTCGGCTATTCAAATTGAGAATAGTTTTCCTGTTTTTATAAATGAAAAATTGAATGAGCGCTTATTAGATCCTAAATCAGAAAAAATAACCATTTTGACCGATGGCGTTCCTTCCTTCCAAACCAAACCTGTTGATTTATCTTTCTTAAAACAGATTTCAAATCATAAAGAAATTACCTTGGTTGTTGATGAATCACATTCGTTGGGAATTATTGGCAAAAATGGTTCTGGAATCTATTCCTCAATTGATTTTCCAATTAAAAGAAAAATCCTAGTTTCGTCTCTAGGAAAAGCTTTCGGATTGACAGGCGGAGTGATTGCTTCAGATTCGGAATTCATCAAAGAAATAAAAGAAATTGAAACTTTTACAAGCGCCGCAGGAATGAATCCCGCTTTTGTACAAACACTCTTTGATGCTTCTGAAATTTATAAAATACAGCATCAAAAACTGAAAGATAATTTGAGCTATATCGATTCTATTTTAATAAGAAACAGCAATATACTATTTGATAAAAATTATCCTTTAATTTATCTTTTATCGAATGAATTAGTTGAAAAACTAAAACAAGAAAAGATCATTATTGCGAGTTTTAGATACACAAAAGAATCCGAACCATTAAATCGAATTGTAATTACAGCCAATCATCTCGAAGAAGACTTAGATAAAATTGTAAACGTTTTAAATGATTTTAATTCTCGTTTTTAATCATTTTAAAAAACTACCTTTGCAAAAAGTAAATAATGAGTTTTAGATTCAAGTAAAGATTTGAAAACTTGAAACTTTAAACATGAAACAAAAATTATGACAAATAACGATATACTTAAAAAACTTCGCGTGGCTTTGATGCTCCGTGATGACCAAATAATTGAAATTTTAGAATTAGTAGATTTTAGAATTTCAAAATCAGAATTGGGCGCTTTTTTTAGAGCAGAAGATCATCCAAATTACATGGAATGTGGCGATCAGGTTTTAAGAAACTTCTTAAACGGATTGGTTATTCATTTAAGAGGAACTAAAGAAAATCCTAAAAACCCTACTGATGTTTTAGCAAAACATAAATCTGAAATTCCAAAGAAGGAAACTTCTAAAGAAAGACCAGAATTTAAAGCTGCTCCAAAAGATTCAGAAAAATACAGAGGTGATCAAAGTTCATCAAAGTCAGGTTCATCAGCTGGAAAACCTAAAAAGAAAGCATTCCCAAAAGGAAATGGAAAACCAGTTGTGGTAGAAAAAGTAGTTTTCAAAAACGGCAATAAGAAAAAATCGTAATTGAGGATTTAACCGCAAAGAACGCTAAGATTTACGCAAAGTTCGCAAAGTTTTATTCACAAAGCTTTGCGAACTTTGCGTTTGAAATAGATTCTAATTACGGTCTGACTCTCAAATATAGCCAGCGGTTTCAACCGCTGGAACGCCCAGAAATACATTTTATGATATACGTTGCGTCCCCGTGGTTGAAACCACGGGCTATGCTGAAATAAAAACTCGTAAAATTTTATTGATTTAGCTTAGCGAACTTTGCGTTTGTATTCACAATACTTAGTCAAAAATCCTTGCGGACTTTGCGGTTAAAAAAAATCAAATTTTATTCTCTTCTATTTTATCAAAAAAAGCATCTTTAAAAGTAGCTCCAATTGGCAATTCTTTTCCATTTATAAAAACCGAAAAATTATCTGTCGATTCTATATGCTGCAATGAAACCACATACGATTTATGAATCTGAATAAAGTCATTTTCTGGTAATGATTCAATAACATTTTTCAAAGATGAATGCGTTATAATCTGTTGCTTTACAGTATGAATGCAAACATAATTCTGTAAACTTTCTACGTATAAAACTTCGTTCAAAAATACTTTCTGAAATTTATTTTTCCCATCTGTTTTTATAAATAAAAAATCTGGTACGGTGCTGTTACTGGTGCTCGAAACTTCTATTTTCGGTTCAGAGTTTAATTTAGAAACAGCTTGATAAAAACGTTCGAATGCAATTGGTTTTAATAAATAATCGACTGCATTCAACTCAAATCCTTCTAAAGCAAAATCTGGATAAGCCGTTGTAAAAATGACTTTTATATCTTTAGAAATAATTTTAGAAATCTGTAAACCTGTTAATTGAGGCATTTGAATATCTAAAAAAATAACATCTACAGATTGTGAGTTTAGAAATTCTAATGCTTTTAACGAATCATTAAAAACGCCAACCTTCTCCAGAAAATTCACTTTTCCGATGTAATTTTCCAATATTCGAGTTGCAGGCGGTTCGTCGTCGACAATTATGCATTTAAAAGTCATAAATTATTTCTTTAGCGGTATTTTTAAGTAAGTTTTAAAGATATTATTTTCTTCTGTTTTTTCCAGAATAAATTGACCTTTATAAGTGTATTCCAGCCTTTTTGTCAAATTATCAAAACCAATTCCTGTTGAAGAATAATTTTCTCCTTCAATGAAATAATTGAAAGTTGAAATTTCTAGAAAATCGTCCTTTATTCGAATAGAAATAATGGCTTTTTCGTCTTCATTATTAAATTTTCCATGCTTGAAAACATTCTCAACAAAGTGAACCAAAGCCGACGAAATGATTTTTTCGTTTGAATAATTTCCCTCAACCGAAAAATCTAAAAACAACTGATCTTCAAATCTTTTCTTTTGCAAATGAATATAGTTTTGAATGAATTGAATTTCTTTTGAAAGGATCGCTTCATCTTTGTCTGTTTCTGTTATAACATATCGAAGTAAATCAGAAAGAACCAAAATATCATCAGCCATTTCATCTTCCTTTAAAACCAACTGGCTATAAAAAGAATTCAGCGTATTAAACAAAAAATGAGGGCTAACTTGTGCTTTCAACATTTGAAACTCTGCTTTTTTATTCTCCAGAAGCAATTCCTGATTTTGATGTTGCGTAGTATGAAACTGCCAAAATAAAAAAGTCAGTGCGCTTAAAAGTACAGCTGGTAATCCGAAGAAAAAATTGTCTTTTATGTAATAACCTATTTCTCTGGCTTCTTCGTAGTAGTTGTGCATTCCGGTAATATTAAACATAACCACTTCTTGCAAAAAATAGCGAACAGCTGCAAAAAGCAGTAACGAAACTGGAATTGTCAGAATATAAAAAACTAGTTTCTTCCTGTTTAAAAACCATTCACAGAAGTAATAAAAATTGAGAATGTAAATACAAAATATTGCTAACAAATGAGTTGGCGTAATTCCATAACATATTGCTTTTATTACAATTTCTATTTTTTGATCATTAAGTCCAATATCCCAGAAAATATACGTTAGAAATAATAATAAGAAAAAGACAATGTGATAGTAAAAAGGGATTCTTGATTTCATAGTTTTATGATAATTGGCTCAAAAATACAATTAAGCCTGCAATCGAAAATGACATTTATTTAAAACATGCTTTTTTAGGGATGAACTATCAAAAACGTTACACGAAATTATTACTCTGCAAATTTCAGGTGTTTATAAAATGAAATCCTAGGTTCATCAAAAACAAAAAATAAAGGTGAAAAGACGGAATACATTTGTCATGAATTTAAAAACAAAACGTCATGCACAAAATCATTTTATTACTCGCAATTATTACATTAAACTTAACTTCTGCTCAAACTAAGAAAAAACAAATTTTATTAATTGGAACTTTTCATTACGCCAATCCTGGTCTTGATGTTGCTAAAGTAAAAACTTTTAATGTAATGTCTGAGAAAAGCCAAAAAGAGCTCGAAATTATGAGTGACAAAATCAAGAAATTTGGACCAGATAAAATATTTGTAGAATGGAAATTTAGCAAACAAGCTGAGTTAGACAAGTATTACAGTAAAAACACCGACAGTTTACTTAAAAAAGATCTAAATGAAATTACTCAATTAGCATTACGTACAGCTAAAAAACTGAATCATAAAAAGATGTATGGAATTGATTATCGTACCCGTTTTCCTTATGATAGCTTGATGATGTCAATGGAAAAAGCAAATCAGAAGGATTTAATGAAAAAAAATACGGAGTCAACAGAAAGGTTTGTAAAAGATAATAACGAAAGAATGGCTAAAAGTTCTTTAACAGATCTTATGCTTTACTACAATGAAAAAGCGTCTAATGAAGATAACATCCAATGGTATTTGGAAGTAGCAAACAGAGCTGGAAATCCAGATGATTTTACTGGTGCTTCTTTAGTTTCAAATTGGTACAAAAGAAACTTATACATGTATTCTTTAGTTCAGAAATTAACCGAAAGCTCAGATAATAAAATCATGGTTTTACTTGGAGCCGGACACGCTGCAATGCTAAGAGAATTTCTAGCACATGACCCAGAATTTGAAATCGTAGAATTATCGACTGTTTTGAAATAATACTTTTTTAACCATATCATTAAACTTTGCGTAGACTGCAGTGTGCCTCTACGATATACATTATCCATAAAAACAAAAAATCATGCAAAAAATTATTCTATTACTAGCTCTTATAACATTTAACATGGCATCTGCTCAAACTAAGAAAAAGCAGATATTATTGGTTGGAACATTTCATTACGCCAATCCTGGTCTTGATGTTGCTAAACTAAACAGTTTTGATATCTTGTCTGAGAAAAGCCAAAAAGAACTCGAAATAATGAGTGACAAAATCAAAAAATTTGGTCCTGATAAAATATTTGTAGAATGGGAATTTAACGAACAGGCCGATTTAGACAAATTTTACAATAAAAATACCGACAGTCTTTTTAAAACTAACAAAAACGAAATAACACAACTGGCACTTCGGACGGCTAAAAAACTGAATCATAAAAAATTATACGGAATGAATCTCTATACTTCTTTTCGTTATGACAGTTTAATGATGTCAATGGAAAAAGCAAACCAACAGGATTTATTGAAAAGAAATAATGAGTGGAAAAAAAGAAATGAAAAAGATCATAATGAAAGAATAGCAAAAAGCTCGTTACAAGAACTCATGCTACATTACAATAAAAAAGAAACCGAAAATAGCAATATCCAATGGTATTTGGAAGTAGCCAATAGAGCTGGAAATCCAGATGATTTTACAGGAGCGCATTTAGTTTCAAATTGGTACAAAAGAAACTTATATATGTATTCTTTAATTCAGAAACTAACTGAAAGCACAGATAACAAAATAATGATTTTAGTTGGAGCTGGTCATGCTGCATTGATAAGAGAATTTATAACACATGATCCAGAATTTGAAATTGTGGATTTGGCGACTGTTTTGAAATAGTGTTTTTTAAACCGCAAAGCACGCAAGGATTTTTACATATAAGAATCTACATAAACGCAAAGTTCGCAAAGCTTTATCCATATAGCTTTGCGAACTTTGCGTTTGTATTAAGTTTTGCAGGATAGAATCCTTGCGTGCTTTGCGGTTAAATCACAAAAAAATCCACTCCTTTCGGAATGGATTTCTATATAAATTGATTTCTTATTTAATTAAGAAAGAGCAGCTTTAACTTGGTCAGCAGCTTCTTGGAATTGAACTGCAGATAAGATTGGCATACCAGAGTTGTCAATTAATTCTTTTGCAATTTCAGCATTTGTTCCTTGCAAACGAACGATAATTGGCACTTTAATAGCGTCTCCCATGTTTTTGTAAGCATCAACAACACCTTGAGCAACACGGTCACAACGAACGATTCCTCCGAAGATGTTAATTAAGATAGCTTTTACGTTTGGATCTTTCAAGATAATTCTGAAAGCTGTTTCAACACGTTTTGCATCAGCAGTTCCTCCTACGTCAAGGAAGTTAGCAGGCTCAAAACCAGCATATTTAATTAAATCCATAGTTGCCATTGCAAGACCAGCTCCGTTTACCATACATCCTACAGTACCGTCAAGGTCAACATAGTTCAAACCAACTTCTTTAGCTTCAACTTCGATTGGATTCTCCTCACGGATATCTCTCATTTCAGCATATTTAGGTTGTCTGTATAAAGCGTTATCGTCGATGTTAACTTTAGCATCAACAGCTAAGATTTTGTTATCAGAAGTTTTTAAAACTGGGTTGATTTCAAACATAGAAGCATCAGAACCAATGTAAGCATTGTAAAGTGCATCGATGAATTTAACCATTTCTTTGAAAGCATTTCCAGAAAGACCTAAGTTGAAGGCAATTCTTCTAGCTTGGAAACCTTGTAATCCAACAGATGGATCGATTTCTTCAGTAAAGATTAAGTGTGGAGTATGCTCAGCAACTTCTTCGATATCCATTCCACCTTCAGTAGAATACATAATCATGTTGCGTCCTGTACCTCTATTCAATAAAACAGAAACATAGAATTCAGAAGTTTCGCTTTCACCTGGATAGTAAACATCTTCTGCAACTAATATTTTGTTTACTTTTTTACCTTCAGGCGGAGTCTGAGGTGTAATCAACTGCATTCCGATGATTTGTTCTGCTAACTCTTCAACTTGTTGTAAGTTTTTTGCCAGCTTAACTCCACCACCTTTTCCACGACCACCTGCGTGAATTTGTGCTTTTATTACATGCCATCCTGTACCAGTTTCGGCAGTTAATTGTTTTGCAGCAGCTACAGCTTCAACCGCATTGTTAGCCACAATTCCGCGTTGTACGCGTACTCCGTAACTCGCTAAAATTTCTTTTCCTTGATATTCGTGTATGTTCATAATATAGAATTTGTCTGGTTCTGAATTTATTTCAGAATAAAAGTGCGACAAAAGTAACAAAATACAACTTAATAGTAAAATCTTTTTCAATTAAATAAATGTTATATATAGGTATTAGCAGTTGATAATTCTTCAAAGCAAACAAATCGTTAACGGAACAATTTGTTAATGTTAACACAATTCGCATAAAACGTTTGATATTTAACAAAAAATTCATTGGTTTTATTGGCCTACCGACGATTTTTCCTAATATATTTTAAGAGTAATTATATTTTTAGCAATTCGGGATGCTTAATATCATAATATTAATAATTAAGAATGCTTTTTCTAATATTACAGCAAAAATGAAAGCAAAAGCACTAATTCACTACATTATGTTTAACGAAATCTTTATTTTTGTAAAAAAAATATCAAGAATGAGAGTTAAAGAACAAGGGCTTTATCTGCCTGAATTTGAACACGACAATTGTGGTGCAGGATTTATTTGTAATTTGAATGGTATTAAGTCAAATGATATTATTCACAAAGCATTAGACATCTTAATTAAATTAGAACATCGTGGTGCCGTTAGTTCTGATGGAAGAACTGGTGACGGAGCCGGAATTTTATTCGACATTCCTCATGATTTTTTTAAGAAAGTTTGTGACTTTGAAATCCCAGAAGCGCGTGAGTATGCAGTAGGAATGGTTTTTTTACCAAAAAGCAAAAACCAGGTTTCTTTTTGTATTAATGCATTTGAAGCTACAATCAAAGACCAAAACTTAAAAGTTTTAGGTTGGAGAGATGTACCCGTTGACGTTGAAAATCTAGGTAAAATTGCCGCAGAAAAAGAACCAACTGTTAAACAAGTTTTCGTTTCTAAAAACGGACAAGATTTAACTGAACAAGAATTTAATGCAAAACTTTTTGCAGCTAGAAAAATTGCTGAACATGCCGTAAGAGGATCAAAAACTTCTGAAAGCCACATGTTTTATTTTACTAGTTTATCGACAACTACTATAATATATAAAGGTCTATTGATGCCAGAAGACATCAGCCGTTATTATATAGATTTGAAAGATCCAGACTTGGTGACTCGTTTAGCGCTTGTACACCAACGTTTCTCTACCAATACATTCCCATCTTGGGACTTAGCTCAACCGTTTAGATACATGTGTCATAATGGTGAGATCAATACACTTCGTGGAAACGTAAGCCGTATGCGTGCTCGTGAAGAGCTTATGCAGAGCAAAGTTTTTGGCGAAGACATTAAAAAATTATTTCCAATTATCTTAGAAGGAAAATCAGATTCTGCTTCTATGGATATGGTAATTGAACTTTTATTAATGACAGGTCGTTCATTGCCAGAAGCAATGATGATGGTTGTTCCTGAAGCTTGGGAAAAACACCAGACAATGTCTGCTGAAAAAAGAGCATTCTACGAGTTCAACGCTTGTATCATGGAGCCTTGGGATGGTCCTGCTTCTATTCCTTTTACAGATGGTAATGTAATTGGAGCTTTACTAGACAGAAACGGATTGCGTCCGTCTCGTTATACTTTAACACATAGCGGATTCGTAATTATGTCATCTGAAATTGGTGTATTAGACATTGATCCAGAAGATGTAATTCAACACGGTCGTTTAGAGCCAGGAAAAATGTTCTTAGTTGATATGAATGAAGGACGTATCATCGAAGACGAAGAAGTTAAAAAAGCGATCGTTACAAAACGTCCATACAAACAATGGGTTGATGAAAACTTATTGCCATTGGCTAGCGTTCCTTACACCAACAACCCTACTCCTGTTGAAAAATTAGATTTCTTAACAAGACAGCGTTTGTTTGGTTATACTATTGAAGATTTAAAAACAATCATTAACCCAATGGGTAGCGACGGAGCTGAAGCAATTAGTTCTATGGGTAATGATACACCTTTGGCAGTTCTTTCAGATCAGCCTCAGTTGCTGTACAATTACTTCAAACAATTGTTTGCTCAGGTTACAAACCCGCCGTTGGATGGTATTCGTGAAGAAATCATTACTGATATTAGTTTAGCGATTGGTGGAGATTTCAATATTTTCGAAATTGAATCGAAACAATGTAAAAAATTAAAAATCCAAAATCCAGTCGTTTCGAATGAGGATTTGGATAAAATTAGAAATATCGATCACCCAGATTTCAAATCGGCTACTATTTCTACTTTATACAAAATAGAAAAAGGAGTTAACGGTTTAGAACGTGCGCTTGAAAAATGTGTTCAGGCAACTTTTAAAGCGGTTGAAGAAGGATGCAACATCATTATCTTATCAGATAGAGGCGTAAGCGAAGAATTAGCTCCAATTCCAATGTTATTGGCTTGTTCTTATATTCACCACTCATTAAACATTTTACAAGTTCGTTCTAAATTCGGAATCATCATCGAATCTGCTGAACCTAGAGAACCTCATCATTTTGCTTTATTGTTCGGATATGGTGCAAGTGCAATCAACCCTTACATGGTAAACGAAATCATTCACGATCAAGTTGAAAAAGGTTTCATCACAAAAGTAAAAGCTGATTATGCTGTTGTAAACTACAACAAAGCGATTGCAAAAGGAATCGTGAAAATCATGAACAAAATTGGTATCTCTACTTTACATTCATACAGAGCTGCTCAGATTTTCGAGATTTTAGGTTTAAACAAAACATTTACTTCGAAATACTTCCCTTACACTCCATCAAGAATTGAAGGTATTGGTTTAATGGAAGTGGAGAAAGAGGTTAAAAAACGTTTCCAAAAAGCTTTCCCAAATTCAAAAGTTGCTAGTTTGCTTTCTCTTGAAATTGGAGGTATTTACAGATGGAGACGTGGTGGAGAAAAACACATGTTTAACCCAACCACTATTTCTAAATTACAACAAGCGGTTCGTTTAAACAGCCCAGAAAGTTATAAAGAATACTCTAATGCAGTAAACGAGCAAAGCTCAAACTTAATGACTATTAGAGGTTTATTTGAATTCAACAACTTAGATCCAATTTCTATTGATGAAGTAGAGCCTTGGACAGAAATTGTAAAGAAATTCAAAACGGGTGCCATGTCTTACGGATCTATTTCTAGAGAAGCACACGAGAATTTAGCGATTGCAATGAACAGAATTGGCGGAAAAAGTAACTCTGGAGAAGGTGGAGAAGATCCAAAACGTTTCCAGAAAGAAATTAACGGAGATTCTAGAAACTCTGCTATCAAACAAGTTGCTTCGGGACGTTTTGGTGTTTCGATCAACTATTTGACAAATGCTAAAGAGATTCAAATCAAAATGGCTCAGGGAGCAAAACCTGGAGAAGGTGGTCAGTTACCTGGAGAAAAAGTAGTGCCTTGGATTGCTGAAACTAGAAACTCTACACCTTATGTAGGTTTGATTTCGCCTCCTCCTCACCACGATATTTACTCAATTGAGGATTTATCTCAGTTGATTTACGATTTGAAAAACGCAAACCGTGAAGCTCGTATTAACGTAAAATTAGTTTCTGAAGTTGGAGTTGGAACCATCGCTGCCGGTGTTGCCAAAGCAAAAGCAGACGTTATCTTAATTTCTGGTTATGACGGAGGAACGGGAGCCGCACCATTAACATCTTTACAGCACACAGGTATTCCGTGGGAACTTGGTTTGGCTGAAGCTCAGCAGACTTTGATCTTAAACGATTTAAGAAGCCGTGTAGTTCTTGAGTGTGACGGACAGTTAAAAACAGGTCGTGACGTTGCCATCGCTGCTTTATTAGGAGCTGAGGAATTCGGTTTCGCAACTGCACCGCTTGTAGCTTCTGGATGTATCATGATGAGAGCTTGTCACTTAAATACTTGCCCAGTTGGTATTGCAACTCAGGATCCTGAATTGAGAAAAAATTTCAAAGGAACTCCAGAGCACGTAATCAACTTCATGTATTTTATTGCTGAAGAGTTAAGAGAAATCATGGCGCAGTTAGGTTTCAGAACGTTAAAAGAAATGGTAGGCCAATCACAAAAATTAAATGTGAACAAAGCCATCAAACATTACAAAGCAAATGGTTTAGACTTGTCTACAATTCTATACAAACCGGAAAAAGCAAAAACAGAACCAATTCACAATACAACTACACAAGATCACCAACTTGAAAATGTATTGGATTTTGATATCATCAAAGAAGCTATTCCGTCTATCTATAGAAAAGAGAAAACAAGAGTAACATTTAAAATTAAAAATACAGACCGTTCTGTAGGTGCTATTTTGAGTAACGAAATCTCAAAAATTTATGGCGCACAAGGATTACCTGATGACACTATTTTAGTTGATTTTGAAGGTTCTGCTGGACAAAGTTTTGGTGCTTTTGCAACAAACGGATTGTCGTTTAAAATTCACGGAAACTGTAATGATTATTTAGGAAAAGGTCTTTCTGGAGGAAAATTAATTGTAAAAGTACCTCCTACTGCAACTTTCAAACCTGAAGACAATATCATTATCGGAAACGTTGCCCTTTACGGAGCTATTACCGGAGAGGCTTATATTAATGGAATTGCCGGAGAGCGTTTCTGTGTTAGAAATTCTGGAGCAACAGCAGTTGTTGAAGGAATTGGAGATCACGGTTGCGAGTACATGACTGGTGGTACAGTAGTAGTTTTAGGAAAAACAGGAAGAAACTTCGCAGCTGGTATGAGCGGTGGTGTAGCTTATGTTTACGATCCAAATAAGAAATTCGATTCTACAGTTTGTAACATGGAAATGGTTGCATTCGATCCTTTAGAAGAAGAAGATCTTACGAAACTAAGAAAACTGATCAAAAATCATTCATTGTATACAAGCAGCCCATTAGCAAAAAGAATTTTAGCAGACTGGGAAAACCAACAACAGCACTTCGTAAAAGTAATGCCAACTGATTACAAAAAAGCATTACAAAGAATTGCAGAAGAGAAAAAAATAGAAGAATTAATAGCGGGATAAATGATTTTAGAATTCAGATTTTAGATTTTAGATTGAAATCAACCTCAAAGCTTTGAGAACTTAAAACTCTCAAAGAATTTAAAAAAGCCTTTGCGCTCTTTGCGGTTAAAAAAATTGGAATTTGGAATTTAAGAATTGGAATTTTAATCATTTAGATTTAATTAAAATGTCATGGGTAAAATAGGCGGATTTAAAGAATATAACAGAGCCGATGAAAGTAATTTAGCAGTAGCAGAACGTGTTTCTAACTACAACGAATTTACTATTCCGGTACCAAAAGATAAATTAAAAGAACAAGGATCAAGATGTATGGACTGTGGAATTCCTTTTTGCCACAGTGGTTGTCCGTTAGGAAATTTAATTCCTGACTTCAACGACATGGTGCATCAGGAAGAATGGCAAAGCGCGTTAGAGATTTTACAATCTACTAATAACTTCCCTGAATTTACAGGACGCTTATGCCCTGCTCCATGTGAGAAATCATGTGTATTAGGAATCATCAAAGATCCAGTTTCTATCGAAAACATCGAAAAAAGCATCGTAGAAAGAGGTTTTGCTGAAGGATGGATTAAACCACAAGCACCAAAAACAAGAACTGGAAAAACAGTTGCTGTTATCGGTTCTGGACCTGCAGGTCTTGCAGCGGCTCAGCAATTAAACAGAGCTGGTCACACGGTTACTGTTTTTGAAAGAGACAACGCTATTGGAGGTTTATTACGTTACGGAATTCCTAATTTCAAATTAGAAAAAGGAATTATTGATCGCCGTGTAGCAATTCTTGAAGCAGAAGGAATCACTTTCAAAACTAACGTAAACGTTGGTGTAAACTTCAGTGTTGAAGAATTAAACCAATTTGATTCTATCGTTTTATGCGGAGGAGCAACTGAAAGAAGAAGCTTGCCAACTAAAGGAATCGAAAGCAAAGGCGTTGTTCAGGCAATGGATTTCTTAACACAACAGACTAAAGTTTTATACGGAGAATCAATTCCAGATCAGGTTAAAGCAACTGGTAAAGATGTAATCGTAATTGGTGGTGGAGATACTGGTTCTGACTGTATTGGAACTTCAAACAGACACGGAGCTAAATCGGTAACTAACTTTGAGATTTTACCAAAACCTCCAGTTGGAAGAAGCGAGTCAACTCCTTGGCCTTTCTGGCCGTTGCAGCTTAAAACATCTTCTTCTCACGAAGAAGGTTGCGACAGAAACTGGTTGATTAATACTAAAGAATTCATTTCTAACGATAAAGGCGAATTAACTGGATTAAAAACAGTTGAAGTGCAATGGAAAATGACTCCTGGTCAGCGTCCAGAACTAATCGAAAAAGAAGGTTCTGAGAAAATCTGGCCTTGCGATTTAGCTTTATTAGCTCTTGGATTTACAGGTCCAGAGAAAACATTAAGCGAACAATTAGGCATCGAAACTGATATGAGAAGCAACTATAAAGCGCATAACTATCAGACAAACGTTCCTCACATTTTCACTGCTGGTGATATGAGAAGAGGACAATCATTAATCGTGTGGGCTATTTCAGAAGGTCGCGAAGCAGCAAGAGAAGTAGATTTGTTCTTAATGGGCTCTACCAACTTGCCTACTAAAGGAAAAGGAGATCTTCCTAGCCTATAAAAACCGAATAAAAATACAACACATACTACTAACAAACCCTTGAATTAATAATTCAGGGGTTTTGTTTTTGCTATAATTTTTTTCGCCACGACCCGAGCGATAGCGAACAGGCGAAGCAATTCACGAATTACTCTAATTCATATATGATGTTAAAAACTATTCTTTCCTTTAAATTTCACGAATTTCTATTTTTTTAATTTCTCTTAATTCGTGAAATTCATGACAAAACAATTCAACAGCATTTTAGAATTAGTCAAAAATTCGTGAATTCGTGGCGGAAAAATTTTCTCATTTTAAAGCATCACAATAGGCATTTTAATAAACATGGTTCCCGCTTTCGGCTATATCTCTCCGTTCCACTGCGAGGATACCGCCTCAAACGAAGTTCACTGAACACAAATCAAAATATATTTTTAGTGAAGTAATCGGGGCTAAATCCAAACATTTGGCTTCTTTTAAAAAATTGGAATAAAAATCCATCTAATCAGTGCAATCAGTGGCAAAAAACAATTTCAACAGCATTTAAGAATAAGTTAATTCGCGAATTCGAGACAAAAAAACTTAGTAACTTAGCATCCTAGAACCTTAGCACCTTTAAAAAGGTTATAAAATCTCAAAAACAGCAACTTTTTGTTTGAAATAAAACAATTTGTTATAATTTGTTATTTTTCTACAAATTATTTGCTGATAGATAAAAGTGTAATAACTTTGCCCAAAATGATTTAAAAATGCAAGCAAAAGATTTACTGCAGTTAGCAGACCAATTTGGCAGTCCATTGTATGTTTACGATGCTGAAAAAATCCAATTTCAGTACAACAGATTAACTAAAGCTTTCTCTAAGGTAGAAAACTTAAGAGTTAATTACGCCATGAAGGCATTGTCAAACGTTGCGATTCTACAGTTATTAAAGAACATGGGGTCTGGTTTAGACACTGTATCAATTCAGGAAGTTCAGTTAGGACTTCATGCTGGCTATGAACCCGAAAGAATTTTCTTTACACCAAACGGCGTTTCTCTAGAAGAAATCGAAGAAGTTGCCGCAATGGGTGTACAAATCAATATCGACAATTTATCTATTCTGGAACAATTCGGAACAAAACATCCACATATTCCGGTATGTATTCGTATCAATCCACACGTAATGGCGGGCGGAAACGCTAACATTTCTGTTGGACATATCGATAGTAAATTCGGAATTTCTGTTCACCAGATTCCGCATATTTTGCGAATTGTTGAAAACACAAAAATGAGCATCGTAGGTATTCACATGCACACAGGATCTGATATTTTAGATATCGAAGTATTCTTGTATGCTGCTGAAATCTTGTTCGATACAGCAAAACATTTCAAAGATTTACAATTCTTAGATTTCGGAAGCGGATTCAAAGTGCCTTACAAAAAAGACGATATCGAAACAGACATCGAAGAATTAGGTAAAAAATTATCTAAAAGATTCAATGCTTTCTGTACAGAATACGGTAGAGATTTAACCTTGATTTTCGAACCAGGAAAATTCTTGGTAAGTGAAGCAGGTCATTTCTTAGTAAAAGTAAACGTAGTAAAACAAACAACATCAACAGTTTTCGCTGGAGTTGACAGTGGTTTCAACCACTTAATTCGTCCAATGTTATACGGATCTTCACACCATATTGAAAACATCTCAAACCCAAAAGGAAAAGAGCGTTTCTATTCTGTTGTAGGTTACATTTGCGAAACAGATACTTTTGCAAACAACCGCAGAATTCAGGAAATTACTGAAGGAGACATTTTATCTTTCAGAAATGCAGGAGCATATTGTTTCTCAATGTCATCCAACTACAATTCAAGATACAAACCGGCCGAAGTTCTTTGGATGAACGGACAAGGAATCTTGATTCGCCAAGCTGAAACATTTGAAGATTTACTTAAAAATCAAATTCCGTTGCCAGAAGAAGTTGCTGCTACGGTTTAACAATAGAAAAAAAAGAGAATATCACTTTAATCCCGTTTCTTAATTGAGGCGGGATTTTTTTATTTCAGATTTTTGAGTTCAGATTTTAGATTGGTTTACATAATTAAGTTAATCTTCGCTTTTCACACAAATAAAAAAGTCATCTCAATTCATTATATTTGTACGAAATTTTTTATTTAAATGAATTACTGTAAATATGACCTTACGAAAGATGAATCATCCACAATATTTAATTTTGTAAGTGTTGGAATAAAAGGAAGTTTTAGAAAAGTGGTTGCTTACACTCCAACTAAAAACCCTTCTATCTATAATCTTGGTTTTGGAAACTTAAAATACGCCCCATCAATAAAAAAGTATATTATAGATGATCAAGTTATAAATGACAATGGAGACATTAGGATTGTTTTGGCAACTGTAGCCCAAACTGTATATGAATTTACAAAGACAAATCCAGAAATAGCAGTGTTCTTTAAAGGCAGTGATGTTAGAAGAACAAATACTTACAAAAGAGCTATAATGTTAAATCTTGAGGAATTATCAGAAACTTTTGATATATTTGGTGCCCGAATAATTGATAATGAGCAGATCATAGACGAACCATTTGATTATACAAAAGACTTTGATGGATTTTTAATTAAAAGGAAAAAAATATGAAACGTATAAAAAAAATAGTGAAGCTAAAAAGGATTACAAGTAAAAATCCAAAAATTGTAATTGACCCATCACTTAATGAACTTAAAGATATTAAGTTTAAATCTGGAAAACCAGACGAAATAAGTAAACTAGAGTTTAAATTAAGTTTTTAATCTCCTTAAAATATTATAAAAATCCCGTTTCTTAATTGATGCGGGATTTTTTTTGTTCTTCAATTTTAGATATTAAAATTCATCTTCAGTATTTGATACATTTATGCTTATAAATAAGTTAATAAATCAATATCCAATATTTAAAATTAATAAGAGTAAAATTATATTTTAGCAAACAAGTTTAATTAATTCTTCAATGAAAAACATAAAATTTATTTTGATATTTGGCATTATATTAATTCTAATTTCGCCTATAATTTTTACACAAATATCTAGCTTTATTGACTTTACAAAAGCTGAAACTAACAATATTGGAGGAACAATTGGAGGAATTACAGCACCTTTTGCCAGTCTTTTAGGCTCAATTCTAGTGTATTATGCTCTTAAAACTCAAATAGATGCAAATGCATTAATTCAAGAACAGCTAAAAGAACAAAAAGAAACTGAATTTGAATCAAAAGTTATAACATATTTAAAACAACAATTAGAGATTATCCGAAATGATATCGAGAGATTCCATTATATTGAAAAAACAAAAAAAAATGTTGGTAATGAAAAGATTGATATTGAAATAGTAAAAACTGGAAGTGATGCGATTTATAAATATCTTAAAATTTACGTTGTAGTAAAATCACATCACAATAGTGAAGATTTAGAGAGTGATGTTTATCAATTAAAACAACTAAAAAATTTGATCTTTTTTATCGATGATTTTATAAAATCAGTTATTTCTGAAAACATCCCAGAAAAAGACAAAACCTTATTAACCGCAAATATCAAATATTTATATGAAAGTAAAATAAAACTTCATTTTGATTATTTAGAAGAACACAAAAGTAGCAATCTGCAGAAATGCGAATTATGTGGAAATTATCATCAGGGAATTCCTGACGAAATTTATGAAATCATCTATTCAATAAATAATAATCTAATATCAACAACATAAAAATTTTGTAGAAACAAGCGATATACTCAGTTGACTGAGTGCAAACTTTAGTATCCACTTTAAGAATTATATAATTATTAAAAAACATACATTATGCTTACACCCCAACAAATGCTTGATGATTGGTACGAACGAATAAAAGTTACACAATTAGCGCACTATGGTTCTGCCGAACATTACGGCAAAAGAAAATTCCATCTTGGTGTTCCCGCCGTCATACTTTCTGCTCTCGTAGGAACAACTGTTTTTGCTACCTTACAAAAGCAACCTGAATTATGGTTACAAATAACTGTCGGTTTAGCGAGTGTAGCTGCTGCATTATTAACTAGTTTACAAACTTTTCTAGGTTATTCTGAAAAAGCAGAAAAACATAGGATAGCAGGCGCAAAATATGGAGCTTTAGGTCGAGAGCTTGAACAATTGAGAGCAGAAGGAATAACTGACAGTGAAATATTATCTAATGTACGCGCTAAACTTGATAATCTTGCTGAAGAATCTCCAAATAATCCTAAAAGTATTTATTATGGAGTTGGTGCAGAAAAACTTATTTAAAAGCCTATAGCCAAGTAAATTTACAACATAAAAACTTTGCGGGCACGAGCGAGACGCTCGCGCTAGCAACAGAGGGTAAACTAATTTTATTCATTCACTTTGTATCAAAAACTGTAAATCCATGCTAGGAACTTTAAGAAAGTTAATCTTTATGATTTATTTTTATAAGAAAAAACATATTTTTGTTTCGATAAAAATTAAATACCTTTGAAATTATGAGCACAACATCAAAACCAAAACATATCGGCAGAAACATCAGCCGAATCAGGGAACTTCGAGGTATGAAGCAGGAAGCGCTTGCGCAAGCAATTGGTACAAATCAGCAGGCAATTTCTGGTATTGAAGGAAGTGAAGCTATTGATGATTCTAAACTTTCAAAAATTGCAGAAGCACTTGGCGTTACGGTAGAAGCGATTGAGAGTTTTTCTGAAGAAAATGTATTTAATTATTTTAATACATTTAATGATTCAGTTTCAAACAGCAATTTTGGTCATAATAATATTTGCAATTTCAATCCACTCGATAAAGTTGTAGAACTTTACGAGCGTTTGGTTCAGGCTGAAAAAGACAAAGTGGAGTATTTAGAAAAATTACTAAAAGGAAAATAATACCTTAGAAATATAAATTTTACAAAAGCACAGAGATTTACTTTGTGCTTTTTTTAAGCCCAGAAACAAAATGTCATATCTTCTTCTTGCCCTTTTTATCGTCCTACTAAATTGCTCCATTTTTTATTTTCTAAAACCTGAAAATGGCTTAAAAAAAATACTTTTGTACGCATTAGCCTATTTTGTAATTGCAATAGTTTTTACCAAAATTTATACTTTACTAAACATCGAAGGAATGCCAAATGGCTTTGCGTTTTTTATCCTTTTAATGTTTAGCTGGTCAATCGTATTAATGCATTTCTTAAAAACCTTAAATAACAGAAGAGTAAATATTGCAAAACAATTACAGATAGAAAACAATAAACTTATTAATTCTTCTGCTTATCTCACACTTATTACGGTCTCTATAACTGCTTTTCAGTTGTATTTAATTTTATCAAAAACTATTAATGTTTTTAGAAGTTAGTTAGAATTTTAAAATAAACTCGTAAATAAAAAATGCTGGCACAAACGGAACACTAAATAGTGAAGTATAAAATTGACAAGAATTAAATATTAAAAAAAAATGCTAAAAGGAAAATAATTCCTAAAAAATAAAATTTTGCAAAAGCCCAAATATCTTTTTATTTTGTTCTTTTTTTTAGCAAAAAAATCAGTTAAATGACGGATAAAAACAAACCAAAAATTTATAGTGGAAATTATATTTTAACTTCTTCTGGAATTATGCTTATCGGATTTTTTATTTTCACTTGTTTTATGATCCATCAATGCATTCAACAAGGAAATAACAAATATTGGATGATTATATTTAGCTATGTGCTACTTTTTGCATTTTTTACATATCAAATGAATTATTTTATTTTAACTGATGAAAAATTGATAGTAAAAAATCCTGTTTGGTATTCAAAACTTATAGAATTCGATTTGAATCAAATCAAAGATATTACTATTATTCAGTCTTATCGCTCACCAAGATGCTTATATATTAAAACTGAAAGCGAAACGCAACTAGTGCGCGCAAGCAGTTTAAAAGATAAAACCTGGAAAAAATTAAAAAGAGATTTAGAAAACAAAAGCATTCTTATTCATGATAAAGTAGGTTTGCTCGAGAGTCAATAACTAGCAATCCCAAATCCTAAAATAAATGAAAATTACAATTCCCCTATTTACACTATTCCTACTATTCACAACAAATTCATTCAGCCAAACCCTAGCCGATTTAAAACTAAAACCAAAAGAAATTCCAAAAGGCGGTTATATGGTAAGCGATGGTAATATTTGCATAACGCCACAAGCTTGCAGTTTTTATAATGATATTGAAACGTACAGCAACATTGTTGGAACCATAAAAAGTAAAGCCATTCAGAGTTTTAAAAGCAAAGCAGATCGCGGTTCTATTATGTATTTTGAGTTTGATCATGTTTTTAAAGGCGATAGATTTCTGCAAGGTTTACTTTGGGGAAAAGCTGGTGAACCAACGCCTGAACATCCAGAAGAATATATAGCAAAAGGTCGATTTCTAGTAATTTGGAGTCTGCAGCCAGATAGTCCGTTAAAAGAAAAATCGGAAACTAAAGTCGAAGCACTTTTAGAATAAAAAAAATCCCGTTTCAATAAAGAAACGGGATTTTTTAATATATCTTAAAAACAGTTATTATACATTTTTTCGCAAAAACTTGAACAACAAATACAACAGATAAAATAAAAAGATGCAAAATGCAATATTTAAAAACTGCCAAATAAATAACCCAAACTGAAAATCATTAATTAATTTATCCATAATTTTATCTTTTTAAAGCTTTCATTTTCTGATAAGCAAATAAACAAAAAAATCTTACACTTTTAAAAATAAAAATTACAAAAAATGAAACCACAAGTACGAATCCTGATTTACTCTATTCTTTTCTTTTTATACCTTACTTCTACGCATTTTTTTCTTGAATTAAATGAGAAATTTAAAGGTGATGGATTTGTAACTCTTGGAGCTGGCTTTGGTATCCTGAATCTTATTTATGCTTTTACAGCCCTAAAATGGAAACCTTTACTTAATGTACTTTGCGCTGTCGGAATTGCGGCTTTGGCTATGTTTCTAGCTTTACAGTTTACCAATTTGCATCTGCTTGTAGATTATGATCCGTATCAGGTAAAAACGGCCATATTTGCGAATGCTGTTCTTTCTATTATTTTTTGGGAGATTGTGTATCAGGTAAAGATTAGAAAATCTAAATAAATATATTTTTCAATTGCCTCCAGCTTTAGCTGGAGGTTAATAATAAAGTCTTTCTCATAGGGCTTTAGCCAAATCTTTTTTTGGCTAAAGCCTTTTTTACTTTTATCAAATATACCTCCAGCTAAAGCTGGAGGCAATTCATCTACAATTACTAATATTACTTAAATACTTAAAAAATAATTCATTAGATTTACCCTTAAGTATTTAAAAATCAAACCCATGAAACGACAGCCATCAATCGACATTGTCCGCGGAATTGTAATGATTATTATGGCGCTTGATCATGTTCGAGATTTGATGCATGTTGATTCTATTACGCAAAGTCCAACCGATTTAACAACTACTTCACCTTTACTGTTTTTTACGCGTTTTATAACTCATTTATGCGCGCCTACTTTTGTTTTTCTGGCCGGAACTTCGGTTTATCTTTCGCTTCGAAACAAAAATAATGTTTCTGAAACCAGAAAGTTTTTACTCAAAAGAGGAATTTGGTTAGTTGTCCTTGAATTTACAATTGTCAATTTTGGTTTATTCTTCGATATTGGTTTTCATTCTCTTTTGTTTGAAGTGATTGCAACAATAGGTTTTGGTTTTATCATTTTAAGTGCATTACTGAAAATCCGTTCACAGACATTAGGAATTATTGGACTTCTTATACTCTTTTTTCACAATCTCACACCGCTTATTCCATTTGCAGAAAATTCGATTTTAAAAACTGCTTTAACACCGCTATTTAGTCCAATAGTATTTCCGTTTTCAGGAAGAGCTTTTATAATGGGTTATCCACCGATTCCGTGGCTTGGAATTATGCTTGTTGGTTTTGCAACTGGTAAATTCTTTGAATGGACTGAAGAGAAAAGAAAACAACTATTTACAAAAATTGGTTTAACCGCATTAGTCTTATTTATCATAATTCGTTTTGTAAACATTTATGGAGATTCAGCTTTATGGACCACACAAAAAAATGTCGTTTTTACTTTTTTGTCATTTATTAATGTGACAAAATATCCACCTTCTCTCCTATTTTGTTTAGCAACTTTAGGAATTATGTTTTTGCTTCTAGCATTTGCAGAACAATTCACAAACAGAATCAAAAAAGTGTCTTTGGTCTACGGAAAAGTACCTTTATTTTATTTTGTCGTTCATTTTTATGTTATTCATTTTCTAACACTTCTTATGCTTTTTGCTCAAGGTTTCAACTTTTCGCAATTTGAATTTGCAACCGGAACTTTTGGAAGGCCAAAAGGCATAGAAAGCGGTTTATCTCTTTGGTTAATTTATCTAATTTGGATTTTTGTTGTTGTCCTACTTTATAAACCTTGCCAATGGTTTGGAAAATATAAATCGGAACATACATATTGGTGGCTACAATACATTTAAAATTTATCAAAAGTCAGCGTATAAAATTCATTACGTCATTTAAGAACTACTAAAAAACACTTTAGATTCTGTACGTATTTTTTTATATTAGCCTTGAATTTTTCAAAGCCAAAATAATAAAATAATGAAAATCCAAACTTTATTGCTTTTGTCCCTAATTGTAATTTCATGTAAAAATGAAACTAAAACCGAAACACCCTCAACTACCCAAAAAGATATTTTAGAAGTCGCATTAAAACCGAAAAATAATGCTGAAATTAACATTGAGGAAGCTGATACATTGGTAATTTCTAAAAAACATAAAACCAACCAAATAAGTTGCGATTTAGACGGAGATGGAAAAAACGAACTCGTAGAAATTATCAGAAGTACAAAAAATGACAAAAGCGGCCTAAAAATAACTTTTGGAAATAATAAAAGAACAGATTATTTCGGTTTTGGAAAAAATGTTTTAGGTCAAGGATTTGACGAAATTGACTGGGTCGGAACATTTGAGAAAGCACCAAAAGGAGAAATCGTCTGGAACAATGTAAACGATGACGGTGAAATTATGGGCGAAGAAGAAGTTAAAGAAGAAGATAAAATAAAACTTCCAAATGATGGGATTTTTATTCATGCCGAAGAAAGCTGTGGAGGCGGAATTATTTATCTAAAAAACGGAAAATACGAGTGGATTCAGCAGGAATAAGCTCATAAATATAAACTCCTAAATTATTGAATATGAAAAGTACAGTAGAAATTGCCAATCGTTTTAGAGAAGTCATTTTAAACGGAACTTGGATTGCGAACACCAATTTTAAAGATCAGCTTGAAAACCTGGATTGGAAAATTGCAGTTAGTCCCATTCAGAACTTAAATACAATTGCGGTTTTGGCGCAGCATATTCATTACTACATAAACGGAATCAATCAGGTTTTTAAAGGCGGAACATTAGATATAAAAGACAAATTTAGTTTTGATTTTGCGCCAATTCATTCTCAAGAACAATGGACTTCTTTTCTAACTCGATTCTGGAATGATGCTGAAGAATTTGCGTCTTTAGTACAACAAATGCCAGACGAAAAACTGGATGAAGGTTTTGTAGAAGTCCAGTACGGAACCTATAAAAGAAATATCGAAGCTATGATTGAACATAGTTATTATCATTTAGGGCAAATTGTTTTGATTAAAAAACAGCTTAACAACTTAACGTAAAATTTTCTTTCAAATCATTAAAAGTCATTAAATTAGAGTTCAACTTTAAAAATTTAAAAAATGAAAAAATTAATCTTAGCATTTCTGTTTTTAATTGGCTTATCTGCATCAGCGCAAACTTCTAAAGAACTTATTGGAAAATGGCAATTGGTAAAATGGACTAAAAACGGGAAAGAAAAAAGCATTGAAAAACGTTTTAAAACAGATCAGGTTTTTCAGGTTTTTAAAGAAAATGGCGATTTTGAAAGCGTTATTGGCGAAGAATCGCACAAAGCAAAATGGAAATTATCTAAAGACAATTCTCAATTGACCATTGTTTCTGTTATTCTGCCAGTTGTGTTTACGATAAATTCTTTTGACAGTCAGAAACGTGTTATAACCAATCCTGAAGTGGGTACTTTTGAATATAAAAAAGTGGAAGAATAAGTTAGTTTTTTCTTGTTTCCTCTGAAAAACAAAAGCGGTAATCTAGCCCCGATGGAAGCGGTATCTCCCGATTTAGAAAAACAAGGCTATTTCAGCCGTAGTTTTTGTTAATCGGGAATTTAGCGGACAGCGGGAGTAAACGTTCTTATGAAAATAGCTTTTTCTGCTCCTTAAATAAATTAGAAAAAGGCATAGTTGTTAAAAGTTAAATAAAATATATTTGCAACTTCAAAAGACACACTATGCAAAAAATTACTTTTCTCGTTTCTATATTGTTTTTAGCCCTTTCTTCTTGTGGGGTAAAAACAACACAATCAATGCTTAGCGACGGAAATTACGACGGCGCCATTGATCGCGCTGTTGAAGCGCTTCGCACCAAAAAAGATTCAAAAGGAAAACAAGATTATGTTTATCTGTTGGAAGAAGCCTTTGCAAAAGCCAAAGACCGCGATTTGCGTAATCTAGAAATGCTGAATAAAGAAAATAATCCAGCAAATGCTGAACGTATCTATAATACTTATGTACAGCTAAATAACCGTCAGGAAAAAATTAGACCAATTCTGCCTTTGCCTTTATTAAAGCTGGGACGAAATGCAAATTTTCCGTTTGATAATTATTCGAATGAGATTGTAAACAGCAAAAATGCACTTTCAAAATATTTATATGAAAACGCATCTACTCTTTTAAAATCAAATAACAAATTGGATTTTAGAAAAGCGTATGACGATTTTGCCTATTTGGAAAGCATTAATCCTGGCTACAAAAATACCAAAAAATTGATGGACGATGCTCAGTTTAAAGGAACTGATTTTGTGGATGTTTACGCCAAAAATGAAACCGAAATGGTGATTCCGAAAATGCTTCAGGAAGATTTATTGGATTTTAAAACCTACGGATTAAACGATAAATGGACGGTTTATCATAGCACAAGACAAAAAAATGTGTCGTATGATTATAGTTTGATTCTTAATTTCAGACAAATCGCGATTTCGCCAGAACAAATTAAAGAGAAAGAATTTGTTAAAGAAAGACAAGTTAAAGATGGCGTAAAAACGCTTTTGGACAACCGCGGAAGACCTGTAAAGGACAGTTTAGGTAAAGAAATTAAAGTGGATAATTATAAAACACTTCGTGCAACGGTTTATGAATTCAGACAATTTAAGTCTTGTTTGGTAACAGCAAAAGTGGATTATGTAGATTTAAAAAGCAATCAGCTAGTCCAGACTTTCCCGATAAGCAGCGAATATGTTTTTGAAAATGTGTATTCGACTTACAAAGGGAACAGAAACGCTTGCGATGATAATTATTTAGGGTATTTTGATAAACGCGCTATTGCTTTTCCGAACAACGAACAGATGGTGTATGATACAGGTGAAGACCTAAAAGCCAAGCTAAAAGACATCATTGTAAAGAATAAATTTAGAAGATAATTATATAACATGATTATATAGAAAAAGGTGCATTTTTGATGCGCCTTTTTCTTTTTGCTTTAAACTTTTTCAATAAAAAAATGTCTTTTTGAATTGTGCAACCAAAAAGTTGCGTATATTTGCAACTGATTAGTTGCGAATAAATATTCAAAAAAATGAAAAGAGATATTTTTCAAGCTATTGCCGATCCGACAAGAAGAGCAATATTGGTTTTGATTTCCTCAACTGCATTAACGCCAAATGCTATTGCAGAGCAGTTTCAAACTACAAGACAAGCGGTTTCTAAACACATTAAAATATTGAATGAATGTGATTTATTGGAAGAAAAGAAATTGGGCAGAGAAATTTATTATCAGCTCAAAATTGATAAAATGAAAGAAATTGATCAATGGCTGGAGCAATTTAAGGCAATTTGGGAACAGCGTTTTAGTCAATTGGATCAAGTATTACTTAACTTAAAATCTAAAGAAAATGAAGACTGATTTATTAATGAATTTTTCTGTAGACAAGGAAAATAAAAGGGTAAATGTAAAACGCGAATTCGATGCGCCATTGTCGAATGTTTGGTCTGCATGGACAGAACCTGAAATTCTTGATTTATGGTGGGCGCCAGCTCCGTTTAAATCTAAAACCAAAAATATGGAGTTTAAAGAAGGCGGTAGAAGATTATATGCCATGGTTGGTCCCGACGGTGCTGAGCGCTGGAGTTATTTTGAATATTCTTCAATTTCTCCTAAAACAAACTTTAAACATTCTGCTACTTTTTCTGATGCCGAAGGAAATCCGAATTCTGAATTTGGAAGTTCGTTTTGGGATATTACTTTTTCTGAACAGGGAACTTCTACAATTGTTGACATTGTGATAAAACGTGACAGTTTTGAAGAACTGCAAAAAATAATTGAAATGGGCTTTAAAGAAGGATTTACTTCTGCAATGCAAGGTTTGGACAAAATCTTAGCAGAAAAATAAAGTCAATTCAGCCGAATTATTATTAACGAATTAAAAATCTAAAGAAAATGAAATCAAATCTTTTAATGAATTTTACTGTTGATAAGGAAACTAAGACTGTCAATGTAAAACGTGAATTTAATGCTTCGCTTCCTCAAGTTTGGTCTGCTTGGACTGAACCTCAGATTCTAGATTTGTGGTGGGCACCAGCACCGTGGAAATCGGAAACAAAAAGTATGGAATTTAAAGAAGGCGGACGCAGATTGTATGCAATGGTTGGACCAGAAGGCGAAAAGCATTGGGCCATTGCAGATTTTACTTCAATTAGTCCGAAAACTAATTTTAAATATTTAGATGCTTTTAGCGATAGCGAAGGAAATTTAAACAAAGAATTTCCACGTTCTGACTGGGATGTGACTTTTTCTGAAAAAGACGGTTCTACTTTTGTAGATGTTGTTATTAAACATGAAAAACTATCTGATTTGGAAATGATTATCCAAATGGGCTTCAAAGAAGGTTTTACTATTGCAATGGAAGGTTTGGATGCTATTTTTGCAGAAAAAGCAAAATAATTATCCAATTACACAAAAAAGGCCAAAACAAAAGAAGAATTTACTGATATTAAAATTGTAATTTCGTTTTACATAAACATTTTTACTTTACTATCAATGAACAAATTTTTTGCTCTGGCCTTTTTGCTTTTTTCTTCTACTTTAGCATTCAGCCAAAAGAATAAAACTAAAACCATAGAAACTTCAAAGCCTTTTGTTTTAGGCGTTATCGACGAAATTCAATCGAAAGAATTAAACGAAAAAAGAATTCTAAACATTTATCTTCCGGAAGGCTATAATCCAACTGAAGCTACAAAATATCCTGTAATTTATTTACTTGACGGTTCTGCCGACGAAGATTTTATTCATATTTCTGGATTGGTGCAGTTTAATAGTTTTGAATGGATCAATCAAGTTCCAAAATCAATAGTTGTAGGAATTGCAACAGTTGACAGAAGACGCGATTTTACTTTTCCTACTACTGTTGAAAATGATAAAACTCGTTTTCCTACAACTGGCCATTCGGATCAGTTTATTGCTTTTATCGAAAAAGAACTACAACCTTTTATTGAAAAAAAATACAAGACAAATGATTCTAAAACCATTATAGGCCAATCTCTTGGCGGATTATTAGGCACTGAAATTCTGCTTAAAAAACCAGCTCTTTTTAATAAATACGTTATTGTAAGTCCGAGTTTATGGTGGAACAATGGTTCTTTGCTCGATTTGGATGCTGAAATGCTGAAAGAAAATTTTAAACAGTCAATCGAAATTTATATTGCTGTCGGCAAAGAAGGATTAGCTCCAACAGCAATTCCGCATGTTATGGAAGTTGACGCCAATTTACTGGCAGAAAAATTAAAAGCATCCAAAAGCAAAAATGTAAAAACGTACTTCGATTATTTCCCCGAAGAAAACCACGGATCGATTCTGCATACAGCTGTTTTTAATTCTTTCAAATTCTTTTATCCGAAGAATAAACAATAGAAAAGAAAAAAGAGCAGAAATTTATTGTAGAATTTCTGCTCTTTTTTCTTTTTAGGTATTAGAATAGGTATGCACGCTTTGTGCTGCAGACGGCATATAATTTACCCCAAACCAGCAAAGCAGTAATACAACAAATGCCAGCGCTAAGGATATTAAAACTGGTTTTATACTGTTTGGATATCGGTAACGCATGTGTATATAAATTAAATACCCTAGCCAAGTCAGCATTGCCCAAGTTTCTTTAGGATCCCAAGTCCAGTAATGTCCCCACGCCTCTTTTGCCCATAATGCGCCAAACAATAAACCCAACGAAAGAAAACCAAATCCAACATACACTAAATTATTAGCCAACTGCAATATGGTGTCTTTGTAATTTCCTCTATAATATTCGAATAGTCCATAACAAGCCACAATTGAAGATGCTGCAAGTAAAGCATACGAAAAGATGTAAACTAAAACATGAGGCACAAACCATATACTCTGCAAGGCAGGCATTAAAGCCTTATTATAAGTATCTGGATTGCAGTAATTAATAACTAAAAACATCGCGGCCATTGCCAAACTGTAATTCAAGAGCCATTTATATTTCCATCTTAAATAGGTGATTATTCCAATTACAGGCAGGAAAAGCGCGTACCAAAGTCTGGTTTCGCCCAGTGTACGCATGGGCGGACGGCCTAAATTCTGCCATAAATTAAAGGTAAATACGGCCATAGATAAAGTTCCCAGTGTTGCAAAGAACAACATGAGAAATGATTTATCACGAGTACCTTTTAGTACTTGAAAAAGTATACACACCAACCAGCAAACAATTGCTGCTATGGCGTAATTAGAAAAATAGATCCAGTAATTCATTTAAAATCTTTATTTAAATATCAACATTCATTTTAAGGAATAACTTTGGGGTTAAACCACAGTTCCTCTTCCTTTAAATATCAAATAAACAGCGCCAATGATCATCATGAAAATTCCAGAGTAAACAACCGAAAGCCAAGGATCTCTGACCAATTCTATAACGCTCAGCTTAGACCATTTTCCGTATTTTTCATCATAACTCAGCTGATACACTTTCCATCCGTCAACCTTATAAGGTTTATTAACTTCAATTACCGTTTTGTCGTTCTTGCCGTCTTTTACAAACACATTTACATGAGAACTGTATTTTTTTGCTTCGGGCTGCAACATTACAATTGCTTCTTTATCATTCAGTTGCAAATAAGAATATTGCGTTGCAAAACTTCCGCAGCTAATCCATGCGGTAGTATCTATAACAGCCGATTTAACTTCGATTAAAGCAGATGGCGTCGCTCCTTCTTCATTGACATGAAAATAGCCATTGCCTGTAAATTTGCTATTTTCTATATAATCAACCACTTTAATTTTATAGCCTTTATAATCATAGCTATCACCTTTAGCAATCATTCTAAGAGCATTAACTCCTTTGGTTTCAATATTATTATTTTTTATGTCTGCAAATGCCAATTTTGGTGCAAAAGTTTCCATATCAAAACTAGTAAGCTCAAAGGCTAACGGCATTGGTATCATAACTCCCTTTTCGGTTTCTGCTCCCCATACCAATTGATTTTCATACAATTTCATGGTGTAGCGTTGTAAATCTCCGCTTCCTAAAATTCCTGCGATCATTGCAATAAAAAGACCTAGATGATTCAATACAAATCCCCAATTTTTCCATTGCCAAGGCGTCATTCTGTTAAGCGTTGCAAGACCAAGTGTAGTAAGAAAATACAATTGTGCTATTAAAAAAGGCCAGCTGTTTAAAACAAATGAAAATCCAAATGCGTCAGGTTCTAATCCTTCAACAAAATTTTGCTGTGGAAGCGTTCCCATTATAACTGCCTGGATTAAAACCAAAGCAATCGCACTAACCGATGCAGGAACAGATCTTAACCATTTTACCCACGGATGTGATCTACTGGTAAAATGAAGCAAAAGCAACATTGCAATAAAAACCCCTCCAATTATATAATTTACAGGAGCACTTACTGCTTTAATGTTGGTTCTTGTTGCAATCTGCAATAAATATCCTGTAATCAGTAGTCCTATGGCAATGATAAAAGATTCTTTATAATCCCAGGGGTAATGCCAAAGCTTCTTTTTATGAAGTTTATTTTTTTCTAAATTAAATATTCCCATTCTTGTTTCGAATTTGAAAGATATAATCTGAAAAGGGGTTCTCACAAATCATTCAAAATTTGTTCGAACCCTTTTCAAGATTATTTACTATAGTTTAGCTATGTTTATTTTTTCTTTGCTTCTTCAAGCCATTTTGGTAAAACTGTTTTTTTAAATTCAGCTTTATTAGCTTTTTCTTTGGCTATATCCAAACCAATGAATTTCTGTGCTTTTTCTTTAGTTGAAATATCAGGATATTGTACCGGAGTAGTTTGTCCTAATGATGCCAATACTTTACTCAAATCAATTCTTGCTTCAGCCGCTTTGTTTAATCCATTTGTGATTACACGTGCAGTTTCAAGTGGTGCGTGGAACGATCCTCCGTGAGATGCCGCTGTAAAATCCCAACGCCACTGTGCCTGACGAATTAATTTAAGCGCACCTTTCATTTGCGCATCAGTTGCTCCTTTATCCCATGCTAATTTTGCTTCTAAATGTGCTTTTACCAATTGATTTTCAAGTTCAATACGTATTTGCTGAATCTTATCTTGACGCTCATTTACATTGGCAACCAGTTTTTTCTCTTCTTCACGGTGACAAACCTGACAAGAATTGGCTACATTATTAAGTGGCGATTGAATTTTGTGATCGGTAAACTTTTGTCCTCCTTCGCTTTTATACGGCATGTGACAATCTGCACAAGAAACATCTCTTTGTCCATGAATACCCATTTGATGAATTTCATAATCTGGGTGCTGAGCCTTAATAATTGGTGCTTTACTTAATGCATGCGTAAAATCTGAGAATTCTATATCATCATAATATTTCTCCATATCCTCTACGGTCATACCATTTTTCCAAGGAAATTTCACTCGTGCCGCTCCTTCTACTGTTTTCTTATCAAAATAGTATTCTACGTGGCATTGTGCACAAACAAGCGAACGCATTTCATTATGTGTTGCTTTGGTAATATCTTTTCCTTGCTCTTTATAAGCCTCTATTAAAGCAGGACGTGTAATTTTTAGATTCATTGTTTTAGAATCATGACAATCTGCACAACCAATAGGGTTCACAATTTCAGGCACCAAAGATGCCCAGGTTTGTTTGTAAAATTCATCTATGCCTAATTTGTCCATCATACGAGGAACATCCGGAGACTTACAAACCCAGCAGCTTGATGGCTGTGGACCATCTTGAGGACTTTTTGGCGCTCCCGTTCTTAAGGTATTGTAAATATCTTCTAAAGCATAGAAGTGCCCTCTTCCTTGATTGTAATCTTTAGCAAAAGCATAACCTGCCCATAATATTACCATTCTTGGATCATCATGAAGCATATCTCTCATCTTACTACCACCGTATTTACTAACAAAAGTAGTATCGGATGTTTCATAATAAGTTTGAAACTCACGAGGATAATTAGCTCCCCATACTTCATTTTTTGATTCAAATTCTCCTACAGGTGCTAATACCTTATTTACAAACAAGGCTTCTGTACGTCTCTCCATTACACTGTTAACCAATAAGCCTAGCATAAACACAACCAGCATTGTAATGCCAAACATGACCCATCCTAACCACGGTTTGTTTTTTATAATTTCTTTTAGTGGTGCCATAATTATATCTTTTTAATTATATCTATTTTTATTTTATTTGGTTTGATTTGTATTTTCTTTTTTTGCAGCAATACTATCGGTCTGCTTTTGAAGCCATGCTGGAACAGACGATTCCAACAGTGGAACCTGAGCATTGGGCACAGATGATAAACTGTTAACTTTTCCATGCGGTACTTCTCTATGACAATCCCAGCATAATTTTCCTTCTCCATGCTGTTTAGTTTCAAGTGTAACTCCCAGCGTGCTAACATTGGAGTTAAGATCACCATGACAACGCTGGCAATTTTTTTGTACTACATCTGTTCCCGCCTCTTTAATATGTATTACTTGAGGCTCTGCTCGCAATGTAAAAATTGTAGCATGATAGATTCCGTCTTTTGCTTTAAAGAAGTATTTGTTTAGTGCATTATTGTGTGGTACATGGCAATCATTACAAGTTGTAACCCGTGCATGCGAACTATGTTGCCATGTTGCGTAAAAAGGAGTCATTACGTGGCAGTTAACACATGTTTTTGGATCGTCTGAAAGATAGGACACCGCATTTGAGACATACAGTAAGTAGGCAAACAAGCCTGTCCCTATTCCAATTGCCATTATAACAAAGGGTACCCATTTACGAGGTGGCAATAAATAATTTAAAATCTTTATCATAACATTCCCTTATTTTTATTTCAAACTTATAAGAAAATTTTTCGGTTTTACATGATATTTATCAGATTACAAATTTTATACTGCTTTTTTTATTAATTTCTAAATAAAACAATCATTTTAAACATTCGAATAGGGCAATTCTTTTTTAAGATCTAAAGTGTTTGATAGAAATGAAGTCCATTTTTTTTACCCTAGCCACCCTTCTCTATCCAAACTTCTATATTGAATTGCTTCGGCAATATGCGATGAAACAATATTTTCTGAATGATCTAAATCGGCAATGGTTCTCGAAACTTTCAAAATTCGGTCGTAAGCTCTAGCAGATAAGTTCAATCTTTCCATGGCTGTTTTCAGTAATTCTTTTGAAGCTTCATCTAAAACACAATATTCACGAATCAATTTACTGCTCATTTGCGCATTGTAATGAACATTTTCTACCGTTTCAAATCGTTTCGTTTGAATTTCTCTCGCTGCTGTAACTCGTTTGCGAATTTCTACACTGCTTTCAGATTTTCGCTCATCTGATAATTTCTCAAACGGAACTGGAGTAACTTCTATATGAATATCAATTCTATCTAATAATGGCCCAGAAATCTTACTCATATAACGTTGCATTTCGTGCGGTGAAGAAGTATTGGGCATACTTGGATCATTAAAGAATCCGCTCGGACTTGGATTCATACTTGCCACTAGCATAAAAGATGACGGATAGGTTATAGTAAATTTTGCGCGCGAAATTGTTACCTCACGATCTTCTAACGGCTGGCGCATCACTTCTAAAACATCTCTTTTGAATTCTGGCAATTCATCCAAAAATAAAACACCATTATGAGCCATCGATATTTCTCCTGGCTGCGGGTAACTTCCGCCTCCAACCAAAGCGACATTAGAAATCGTATGATGCGGACTTCTAAAAGGTCTCTGATTCATCAATCCGACTTCTTTTAATTTTCCCGCAACACTATGAATTTTGGTAGTTTCCAATGCTTCACGCAAAGTCATTGGCGGTAAAATACTCGGAACACGTTTGGCCAGCATCGTTTTTCCTGCTCCTGGCGGGCCAATCAAAATGATGTTATGTCCACCAGCCGCTGCAATTTCCATACAGCGTTTAATGCTTTCTTGTCCGCGGACATCTGAAAAATCATGTTCAGGAAAATCGAGTGTTTTATAAAATTCCGCTCTTGTATCTATAACTGTGGGTTCGAGTGTTCCTTTTCCTGCGAAGAAATCAATTATTTCTTTTAGATTTTCAACTCCATAGACATCTAAGCCTGCTACAATAGCTGCTTCTTTTACATTCTGAATTGGGAGAAAAAAGCCTTTATAACCTTCCTCTTTGGCTTTGATTGCAATGGGTAACGCTCCGCGAATAGGCTGTAAACTTCCATCTAGAGAAAGTTCACCCATAATAATATAGCGTTCAATTTCTGGCGCTTTTATCTGGTCTGAGCCAACCAAAATTCCCATTGCCAATGTCAAATCGTATGAAGAACCTTCTTTTCGAAGATCAGCAGGCGCCATATTGACCGTAATTTTCTTTCCCGGAAAACTAAATCCGTTATTCTTTAAAGCAGCCGCAATTCTAAAACTGCTTTCTTTTATAGCATTATCTGGAAGTCCAACTAAATGATAACCAATTCCTTTATCCATATGAACCTCAACTGTAATCGTTGTGGCTTCAACTCCAAAAACGGCACTTCCGTAAACTTTTACTAACATAAATAAATTCTTATAAAAAGTAAAAGTATTTAATTATGTAGAAAAAAACATTATTTTTGTAAATATTTTATTACTTTTTTAAAATTTAAACAACATTGCAATGAAAAATTTTTCATTTATCCACTTTGGAGAAATTGATATTAATAATCTTGAAGAATATTATGATATAAGTATTGAATTAAATTCTGAAGAAGTTAAAATAGACCTAAATTTCTCCGAAAATACTATAGACCTTGATACAACAAGTATAATTAATAATTTTATTTCTAATATTGATAAGTATAATCTTGAAAATGAAATTAAAATTGAAAAAGATTATGATAACTCGGGGGACACTACAGTTAAAGATTACCTAGAATATCATGTTGAAGAATTAGATAAAAATGTATTATCAAAATTTATTGATTTCGACAATAAAACCGTTGATCCTGAAAAGCAATTGCTTAAAAAATTAAAATTAGTAAGAGTAGGTTTATATCCCCATAAAGGAGATGTAAGCGCAGTATTTGATTATACTATTGATAGGGAAATTACAGATGAACTAATTGTAGTAAATACTGACAAAAATAATGTTCTTGACAATATCACTTGGGAAAGCTAGATAGAAATTAAGTAATAATAAAAAATCGGATTAAGAAAAACTTAATCCGATTTGATTTTTAATATCTTCCACAATTACACTCAAATCCAAACTATTCTGATGCGACCAAAGTTTGCTCTCAATTTCATTATTGAGAATACAATTTTGACATTCGATTATTTCATGAGAATATCCTTTTCCTAAAGCTGGTAAAGTAAATGTGGCTTCTTTTTCTTCATTTATATATAAAGAATAGCCATCGGCAACAAACCACGGAGCGTTTAATTCTATTCGACCTTTTGTTCCTGAAATAACGGCTTTCATATCAGATTCAGAAACTATAGAAGCATGCAAAACCGATTGAGCTGTTTCGTATTGTAAAACCATCGAAGTCTGTAGATCAATATCATTTTTATGTTTGATCGCTTTAGCAGCAATCTCTTTTGGATATCCTAACAGTATATAAGACAGAAACAAAGGGTAAACTCCAATATCAAATAAAGCTCCTCCTCCTAGTTCTTTATCAAAGAGTCTTTTATTTTCTGTTTCACTTCCGTGAAAGGCAAAATCGGCTTTTATGTAATTTATGTCTCCAATTATTCCCTTGCCTATTTTCTCAAGAACATCTTGAACGGAGGGAATAAATCTTGTCCAGAATGCTTCCATAAAAAACCTATTGTATTTTTTAGAAGCATCTATTATTCTTTGCGTGTCTTTAAAAGATAAAGACATTGGCTTTTCGCAAAGCACATGTTTACCACTTTCTAAAGCTTTTATAGATAATTCGGCGTGTGAATTATGAGGAGTTGCAATGTAGACGATTTCAACTTCTGAATCTTCAAAAAGTAAATCATAAGAATTGTACATTCTTAGAGCATTAAATTTTCCTCCAAATTCCTCCGCTTTAGCTAAATCTCTTGAAGCAACTGCCTTAAGCTCAGCATTTTCTATCAATACTAAATCTGATGCAAATTGGTTTGCAATGTTTCCTAATCCTACTATTCCCCATTTAATACTTCTATTTCCCATCCTTATATTATAATCATCAAAATTGTTAAAAAGATTAAAAAATATCCATTACAGCATCCAACAGACGTTTTTTAAACAACAAATATCTATTATCCTACAAAAAATAGCAATCAATTACCCCAAAAATTATCAAAAATGATGGTAAGTGAAAAAAAAATGTTGCCAAATTGTAAATTTTAAGTTTGTTTTAAGAAATTCACGCAAAATGAAAGGGGTTAAATTTTAAATTTAACAAAAATAAAGCATACAACCCTATTTTTTTAGGGGGTATCAAATCATTTTATACTTTTATAAAAAATTTAAAACTAAATAACTATGCGAAAAATTATTTTAAGTGTGATTCTTATCACGATTTTGGTACTAACCTTTATTTCAAACTTTATTATTGCAGACAACCCAATTCCTGCAGAAGCTGTAAAATTTGATACTGGAGATACTGCCTGGATGATCGTTGCAACTGCTTTTGTATTGTTAATGACACCTGGATTAGGATTTTTCTACGGAGGTATGGTAGGTAAGAAAAACGTAATCAGTACTATGCTTCAAAGTTTTATGGCAATGGTAATTGTTACTATTCTATGGACAGTTGTTGCTTTTGGATTGGCTTTCGGACCAACAATTGGAGGAATTATCGGAAACCCGTCTGAGAATTTGTTCTTTGCTGGAGTTGGAACTAATACAGCATGGAGCCTTGCACCAACGATTCCATTTATATTATTCGCATTATTTCAGGCAAAATTCGCTATCATTACTCCTGCATTAATTACAGGTGCTTTTGCAGAACGTGTACGTTTCTGGGCTTATTTGCTATTCATGGTTTTATTTATATTATTAATATATGCTCCACTTGCTCACATGACTTGGCATCCTGATGGAGTTTTCTTCAAAATGGGAGTTCTTGACTTCGCTGGAGGAACTGTAGTACACATGAGTGCTGGATGGGCTGCATTGGCTGGAGCTATGTTCTTAGGAAAAAGAAAAGTGCAAAAAGTTAATCCTGCTAGAATTACTTATGTATTATTAGGAACAGGTTTACTTTGGTTTGGATGGTTTGGTTTCAACGCTGGATCTGCTTTAGGAGCTAATGGTCTTGCTGCTCAAGCTCTAGGAACAACTACTGTTGCTGCTGCCGCTGCTGCAATGGCTTGGGTTTTCCTTGATAAAATTTTAGGACACAAATTATCTGCTCTTGGAGCTTGTATCGGAGCTGTTGTAGGTTTAGTTGCTATTACACCTGCTGCTGGATTTGTTAGCATCCCTCACGCAATCTTCATCGGATTATTCTCTGCAATTGTAAGTAACATCGTAGTAAGCAAATTCCCTAAAGGAAAAATCGACGATGCTCTAGATGTATTTGCTTGTCACGGTGTTGGTGGTATGGTAGGAATGCTTTTAACTGGTGTTTTCGCATCAAAAGCAATCAACCCTGCGGTTGGAGATAATCAAGGTTTAATCTTCGGAACTCCAACTTTATTCATCAATCAATTGACTGCTTTAGTTATTGTTTCAATCTTTGCTTTTGTAGCTTCTTATGCTTTATTCTTCATCGTAAATAAAATTACTCCTCTAAGAGTTACTGAAGAAAAAGAAGAACTAGGATTAGACATCTCTCAACACGGAGAATTCTTATAAGAATAAATTCCCTTCTCACATTACTTGATAAATAAAAAAGCACTCTAAATTTGACTTAGAGTGCTTTTTGTTTTTGAATTAAATACCTTTTATATTTTAGATTGTAGATTGCAGATTGTAGATTGTAGATTTTAGAATATAGATCATAGAATATAGGTTTTTGACTTCTCTCAGTTCTAATCTCTTTACTCTATTCTCTATATTCTATTCTCTTTTCTCTTTAATTACTTAAAATTCGAAATTCCTTCTTTCAACCAATTTAAATATTCATCTGCGCTTACATAACTTATTGTTGGTTTAGAAGTATTCATATTCTTTCCTTCCAAATCGGTAATAACATATAAAGGCTGTGTATTCGTTTTATATTTTGAGATCATAAAATCGGTCCATTTATCGCCAACAGTAATAATTTTATCTCCTGATGCAGTTGTAAATTGCTCTTCTTTTGGCAGTTCACGTTTATCGTCAACGTAAAGAGAAATTAAAACCACATCATTTTTAAGAATTGGTAAAATTGCTGGTTCTGACCAAACATTATTTTCCATTTTTCTGCAATTTACACAAGCATAGCCTGTAAAATCAAGCATAATTGGCTTATTGATTTCTTTTGCATAAGCCAAACCATCTTCATAATCATGGAAAACCATAATTCCGTGTGGACCCAATTCAGCTCCCTCTGGAAGCCCTTTAATAGATTCTGAAGAAACTGCTCCGTTTCCTGAACCTCCAACTCCAAACGGACTTTCGCTATATTGCGGCGGTGGCGGGAATGCGCTGATTAATTTTAAAGGTGCTCCCCAAAGCCCAGGAATTAAATACATGGTAAAAACAAATGTCAGTAATCCTAAATACAATCTTCCAACAGAAATATGATTCGTTGGACTATCGTGAGGCAAGGTAATTTTTCCAAATAAATATAATGTCATTGCTCCAAAAATAGCAATCCAGATCGCAATAAACACTTCTCTTTCTAAGAAATGCAATTGTAAAACTAAATCGGCATTTGATAAAAATTTGAATGCCAAAGCCAATTCTAAAAACCCTAAAACTACTTTTACAGTATTTAACCATCCACCAGATTTTGGCAAAGAATTTAACCATCCTGGGAACATCGCAAATAACATAAACGGAAGCGCTAATGCTAAAGAGAATCCAAGCATTCCGACAATTGGTGCAATTCCTCCATTTGAAGCTGCTTCAACCAATAAAGTTCCAACAATCGGCCCTGTACAAGAAAATGATACAATCGCCAAAGCCAAAGCCATGAATAATATTCCGATTAAACCGCCTTTATCTGCTTGCTGATCTGCTTTATTTGCCCATGAATTTGGAAGCATGATTTCGAAAGCACCCAAAAATGAAGTAGCAAAAACAACTAAGATTACAAAGAAAATCAAGTTAAACCAAACATCTGTAGACAAAGCATTTAAGGCATCAGCACCAAATATTTTAGTTACAATAAGACCTAAAATTACGTAAATAGCAATGATTGATAATCCGTAGATAATTGCATTTCTAATTCCTTTTGCACGGCTTTTACTTTGTTTTGTAAAGAAACTTACCGTCATCGGGATCATTGGGAAAACACAAGGAGTTAACAATGCTGCAAATCCTGATAAAAAGGCAATAAAAAAGATAGACCACAAACTTCTTGAAGGCGCTGGTGCAGGAATTTCTTCTTTTTCAGCTTCAGCTATTTTCTCCACTTTTGGCTGTGTAGCTTCTTCTTTTTTAACGGTATCAATTGCTAGTCCCACTACTTTTGTTTCATCAGCTTTAACTTCTGACACAACTGGAACTTCATCCATTTTGAAAGTTGAAGGAACAGCAATCGAGAATTTCTTACTCGAATTGATGCAAACTTCTTTACAAACCTGAAAATCAAAATCTACATCAACCGTTTTTAAATTCGGGTTTATGATTTTTATTTCCTGCTCAATGTGTGCTTTTCCTTCAAAAAAAGTTTCATCTACGCCAAAAACATCGTTAAAAGCTGTTCTAGTTTTACCTTCTTTTGCTTTTCCAACTAATTCGTAGTTTCCTTTTTGATTTTTAAAAGTTATTTCTAAAGCCAAAGGTCCGCCGTCTGGAGTAAACTGCGAATACATATGCCAGTCTTTTTCGATTGTTCCATCAAAAATCAAAACGGCATTGTTTCCTTTTTTCTCAATTTTAGAAGTCCATTTTACCGGCTCCAATATTTGCGCATTACCTTTTGCAAAAGCAAAGAAAAATACGAAAAGTAAAATGGTTTTAGTCCAAACATTTTTTGACAAATTTGTCTGAAGATTTCGAGTAAAGTTCATTATTGTAATTCTATTTTTAGTATTTGATTTGTGGTTTTCTCTATTTTAAAACGCTCGTCTTGTCTTATTCCAACAACCCAGACTATTTCATTTTCAGAACATAAAATCCAAGTTTTTTCTTTTTCGATCAATGATAATTTTTCGTCTTTAAAAAGCTTGCTCACTTTTTTAGATTTTCCTCTCATTCCGAAAGGCTGAAAAACATCTCCTTCTTTCCATTTACGCAAAACTAATGGGAAACGGATTTTATTGGAATCGACAAATATAACCTTATTTGAACCGAATGTTGTGTGATCTACGTTACAAAGACTCATTTTTAAGGGAAAATTAACTTCTGTATCGTTTTCACTAATTTCATATTCTTCGTTTTCTGGCATTTCAGAAAACGGACTTAAAATAAGTGTTTCTCTGTTTTTTAGCAATCTAAATTCCTCCGAAAGAACTTGTTTCCCTGATTGCCCTTCAACCAAATCATAAATATCATTCCAGGCAGAAAAACCAAATTCATTTAGCCATTGGTAGAGATACGCTTTATAATTTGGAAGTTTTTTTAACTGATTTAAATCAAAATGAATATCGTCTCCCGCTTCTTTTGCCACCTGCTGATACACCATAATCGATGCATCTTCAACCATTTCTTTTGATTCTTGAAGAAAGGACTGGGTCTTCTGAAAAGCATCTAGAAAATTAGGATTGATCTCTTTTAAAACCGGAACTAAATTATGACGAATCTTATTTCTGAGATATTTTGTTGAAGCATTACTGCTGTCTTCTCGCCATTCTATTTTATTCTCCTCTGCATATCTCAGAATTTCTTCTCTGGAAAAAGGCAAAAGCGGACGAATGATTTTATCGTTTTGTTCTGGAATTCCAGTTAAACCTTCTAAACCTGTTCCGCGAGTTAGGTTAATAATAAAAGTTTCTAGATTATCATCGGCATGATGTGCTGTCAGGATATAATCGAAGTTTTCTTCTTCCAAAAGTTCATAAAACCAGCTGTAACGAAGTTCTCTTGCTGCAACTTGGGTTGATAATTTATAATCTTTAGCGAAAGCTTCAGTATCAAAATGAGTGGTAAAAATCGGGATATTATTTTGACCGCAATAGTTCTTAATAAATTCCTGATCTCCAAAACTTTCCAGTCCGCGAAGTTGAAAATTGCAATGCAAAACTGCAATTTCATAAGGCAGTTTATTTAACAAGTGTAACAAAACCATACTGTCTAATCCGCCGCTTACAGCCAGAAAAAGCTTTTTTTCGGCTAAAAAAGGAAATCTTGAAACGATATGATTTTGAAATTTTGAAAACATCTGATAAAAGTAAAGAATTAAATTTGATCTATTTTTAAACGAAATGTTAAGCGTTGTTTTTTTCTGCCACGACTCGAGCGACAGCGAACAGGCGAAGCAATTCACGAATTATTTTTGACGCAGATTGAGCAGATATTTTTTTTGCCACAGATTAAAAGATTTTCACAGATTTTATTTATCTAATTTTCAAAATTAAGTCTGCCTAAATCTGCAAAATCTGCGTGAAAGAAAAAATCATTTTTAATCCTTTAATCTGTGGCGAAAAAAAATTATTGCAAAACTTCGTGCATTGCTTTTGCCTTTAGCAAACATTCTTCATATTCTTTTTCTGGAATTGAAAGCGATGTTATAGCGCTTCCAACCGAGAAAGAAACATATTTATTTTCCTCATTGTAAAAAATACTTCTAATTACGACATTAAAATCAAAATCGCCTTCAGGTGTAAAATAACCAACCGCCCCACTATACAATCCTCTTTTGGTTTCTTCAAGATTTTCGACAATTTCCATCACCGAAATCTTTGGAGCGCCCGTCATACTTCCCATCGGGAAAGTCGTCTTCAAAACATCTACTGCCGAATATTGCGGATCTAATTTGGAAGTGATCGTAGAAATCATCTGATGCACTTGCAAAAACGAATAAATTCCGCAAAGCTCCTCGACTTCAACGGAACCCTTTTGCGAGGTATGCGACAAATCATTTCGCACTAAATCGGTTATCATGATATTTTCAGCCCGCTCTTTGGCATCTGAAACTAAAACACTCTTTGATTTTTCGTCTTCAATTGGATCTGCAAAACGCTTAGAAGTTCCTTTTATGGGTTGAGAAATGATCTTATCTCCTTCTTTTTTCAAGTAGCGTTCTGGTGAAGCAGAAAGCAAATAGTGTTTGTAATTTTTAAAGAAAACTGAAAAAGGAGCTTGTGAAATCTCATTCAACTTCTGAAATTTTTCTAACGGATTTATAACGGCATTTTCAGCATAAAATTCCATACAGAAATTGGCTTCGTACATATCACCAACATGAATATGTTCCAGCATTTTATTTACTTTCTGAACATATAATTCTTTAGAAATACGTTGCTTCACTTCGACTCCGCTCAGTGTGACAAATGTTTCGGTCTGAACTTTTATTATTTCCTCAAAATCCTCTTCTACCTCATCATCGCAAAGCATTAAATATTGAATTTCAAGTTCATTTTCTTTCAGAATATAAACTTTTTTAGGCTGAAAGAAAAACAAGTCGGGAAAGTTCAAACCATCAAAATTATTGGATTGAAGATTTTCAATACCATTCTTTAAATCATAAGAAAGGTATCCAAAAAGCCAGTCTTTTGTATTTTGCTGATATTGTTTTAGATCTTCAAAAGCATTGTAATAATCTGTTTTTAAAGAAGTAAAAGCATCTACTGCCAATATGCAGTCAAAATTAGAATACTGCTGCGGATAAGAATTGCTGTCTAAAAAAACGACTTCGCGAAATTGCTGCGCCCAACTTAAAATCTGTTCTTTAAACAGTTTCGGATTGGCAATATTTTTACGGATGGAAACTCTCAAAAATGGTAATTTTAAAGGTCAAAATTACGACAAAATTCTTTCATGAGCGGAAAGCAAAAAAAATAATGAAATGATTTGAATTACACTGTAAAACTGTTAAAAATACATTCTTTTTATAAGAAAAAATTCGTTATATTTGATATACAATTAGAATAATCCTAAAACAGCATTAATTTAATTGCAAAATCCTTAAAATAGAACCTCAAAAAAAATAATTTGCGATTCTCATTTGAGCTTTTAGATTGCATCTTTTCCAATAACTTAATTATATTTTTTAACCTTAAAAAATCCTAAGTATTATGAAAATTGCCACTATTATTGTCCGCGTTTTAATTGGCCTTTTGCTACTTTTTGCCTCTATCAGTTATTTTTTCCATCTAATGCCAGAGCCTGAAACTACAGGAAACTTCAAAGCATTTAATGTCGGTTTAATGGCTTCGACGTATTTAATGCCACTGGCAAAATCTATTGAATTACTTTGTGGAATTGCATTTGTAACTGGGCGTTACGTAACTTTAGCAAACATCTTGATCTTACCAATTACGGTAAATATTTTGTTTATCAATTATTTTTTAACTCCAGATGGTCTGCCAATTGCAGTGCTTCTATTTATAGGAAATTTATTTTTGATTTACAGATACTGGGATAATTATAAAAGTGTTTTTACTGCCTAAATCATTTTTCGACCAAAAACAAAAAGCCCGTCAAGTTTATACCTGATGGGCTTTTGTTTAATTCGCTTTATCCTGTTTTACCCAAACCAAATCGGTTACGTTATATCCAATTTCCTGAGCTTTAATAAGATAATCTGCTTTTACACTTTCTGGAATTGTTTTTTCTCTAGAAAGTATCCACATGTATTTTAAACTTTCTCCAGCCACAAGCGCGTATTTATAATCTGGATCGATTGCTACGACGTTGTAACCAGAATAAAAAGGACCAAAAAATGAGACTTTCAGCATACCAATATTGTCTTTTTTGACAAATCTAGCTTTCCCGACACTTTGTTCCCATTTGTCTTTTTTGACATTATAGCCCTTATTATCGACTTTTATAGTTTTATCTTCGTTTAAAGAATATTCGGCAGTTACGTTATCCAAATCCCTCTCCCATTTGTAATCTAATCTGGCAATTTCGTACCATTTTCCGAGATATTTATTGCTGTCAAAGTTTGTTACAGCCTGTGCATTTTTTGGAATTCCGCTTCCACAAGAGTACAATGCGATTCCAATTCCTGCTCCAATTAGAATCGGAGCGATATATTTACTTTTCATAATACTATCTTTTTAATAATCATAAAGATAACACCTGAAATACACATCTAATTTACAAAATTTTTCTTCAAGTTTATATTTTTAAGCAGCAAAAAAATAAGGGATTTTGAAAATTTCGATAAAGTTTTTACAACTTGAGTTACAAACCATTAAATTTGACACACAATAATAACTCAAAAATGAGAATCCATCTATTACTATTTTTTATTTTATTTTCTCTTACTAGCCAATCTCAAACTATACAAACAATAGATTCTTTAAATAACGAAATATGCCAGTCATTGGCTGAAAACAAAATTTTAAATAATGAAATAAGACTGCATAGCATTAATAAATCTCATGTCATACCTTTTTTGGCAAAATTTAAAGATACTATCGCACAGCGAAAAGCTTTTGAAAAAATGATTTATCGCCTTCAAAAAAACTGTAACGAATTTAATGCGCTTTTCCCTAAAGATTCTATACAAAATGACTGGGGAATGCAAAACGAAAAGCCTATAGGTCATGTATCTAAGGAACAATGCAATACTTTTGACGAAAGCAAAAAATTTCACTACTGGGAAGAAAGAGGAAAAAAAGTCGAGGTAACTATAAATGGAAATCTTTGGATAGAAAAATTCGGCGATAATACTTTCTCGAAGTTGTTGTATAGAAAAAGAGGCAATTGCGAATTTGAACTTGAGTTTATTGAAAGCAATAATTTGTCAAGAGAAAACCTAAGTGTAAAGGGCGATAAATATCGATACAAAATTTATGATGAAGAAGAAAACATTTACAGCGTTTACTCCAAAAACAAAGAAACCTATTATACTTTCAAATTAATAAAAGAATAAAAAAACCGTCAGAATCCATTTGGAACTGACGGTTTTTCTTTTATGATTAACGTAAAAATTATACGTGTAACGCTCTATTTTCTGTAGCTGCCAAAGCTGCTTCTTTTACCGCTTCCGCGAAAGTTGGGTGTGCATGGCTCATTCTAGAAATATCTTCAGCAGAAGCTTTGAATTCCATTGCCGTAACCGCTTCAGCAATTAAATCTGCTGTACGAGCTCCAATCATGTGAACTCCTAAAACCTCATCTGTTTTCTCATCAGCCAAGATTTTTACGAATCCGTCTAAGTCAGCACTTGCTCTTGCACGTCCTAAAGCTTTGAATGGGAAACTTCCAGATTTATAAGCAATTCCAGCCGCTTTCAATTGCTCTTCAGTTTGTCCAACTGCAGCAACCTCTGGCCAAGTGTAAACTACACCCGGAATTAAGTTGTAATCGATATGTGGTTTTTGACCTGCTAAAATTTCAGCAACCATTACTCCTTCTTCTTCCGCTTTGTGCGCTAACATTGCTCCACGAACAACGTCACCAATTGCGTAGATATTTGGAACACTAGTTTGTAAATGATCGTTTACTTCAACTTGTCCTCTGTCTGAAATTTTCACTCCAGCTTTGTCAGCGTTTAATCCGTCTGTGTAAGGACGACGACCAACAGAAACTAATGAATAATCTCCTTCAAGAGTAATCGTTTCTCCTTTTGCATTTTCAGCTTGAACTACAACAGCATCGCCGTTTCTTTCTACTGATTTTACTTTGTGAGAAACGTAGAATTTCATTCCTTGTTTTTTCAACACTTTAGTCAATTCTTTAGAAAGAGCTCCGTCCATTCCAGGAATAATTCTGTCCATAAATTCAACTACAGAAACCTGGGCTCCTAAACGAAGGTAAACTTGTCCAAGCTCGATTCCGATAACTCCACCACCAATAATAACTAAGTGTTTTGGAACTTCTTTTAAAGCTAAAGCTTCAGTAGAAGTAATAATTCTTTCTTTATCAATTTTGATGAATGGTAAAGAAGATGGTTTTGATCCTGTAGCAATTACAGTATATTTTGCTTCGATAGTTTCTGATGTTCCGTCAGCTTTTGCAACTGCAATGTGAGTTGCGTCTACGAAAGAACCTAAACCATTGAAAACAGTTATTTTATTTTTATCCATTAAGTAGTTGATACCACCTACAGTTTGATCTACAACGGCTTGTTTGCGCGCGATCATTTTCTCTAAATTGATTTTTACATCTCCAGAAACTTCGATTCCGTGATCTGCGAAATGAGCAATTTCAGCATAATGATGAGAAGAAGATAATAATGCTTTTGAAGGAATACAACCTACGTTAAGGCAAGTTCCGCCTAATGAATTATATTTTTCTACAATTGCAGTTTTGAAACCTAATTGTGCGCAACGAATTGCTGATACATATCCTCCAGGACCTGAACCTATAATGACTACGTCAAATGAACTCATAGTATTTTGTTTTTATTTTAGCGGTTACAAAATTAAGCAATAAAGTTCTGTTTGAGGTTTAATTTTCAATGTTTTTTGTGTGAAATTTTGGGATTAGTTTTACCGCAAAGAGCGCTAAGAATTACGCAAAGGTTCGCAAAGTTTTGTTTTTTTTTAATCTCGCAAAGACGCAGAGTTGCAAAGTTTTTGAGTTAAGATTGAATAGCGTCCAGCTTTAGCTGGATGAGAAATATTGCCAAAATGAAAGGGCTTTAGCCAAATCTGTATCAGTTTGGCTAAAGCCCTCCTCTATTCTTAATATAAAACCTCCAGCTAAAGCTGGAGGCAATTCAATAAAAAACTTTGCGACTCTGCGTCTTTGCGAGATTATAAAAAACCTTAGAATCTTAGTATCTTAGAACGAAATTACCGTTGAGTTCTTCACTTCACTAATCATAAACATACTTTGGGTGCTTCCAATATGCTGTAAACTTGTGAGTTTTGTAACCAAAAATTCCCTGTAGGCTTCCATATCTTTCACTAGAACTTTCAAAATATAATCGTAATCGCCGCTTACGTGATGGCATTCTAAAACTTCATTGAGTTTGATGACTTCGCTTTCGAATTTGGTTAGGAATTCTTTGGTGTGCTGAATGAGTTTTAGGTGACAGAAAACTACAAACCCTTTCTCAATTTTGGATTTATCGACTAAGGCGACGTAGTTTTTAATTACTCCTTCGCGTTCTAATTTTTTAATTCTTTCATATACCGCTGTAACAGAAAGATCCAGTTTTAAGGATAATTCTTTGGTTGTTTTTTTACTGTCGGTTTGAAGCAAAACCAGAAGTTTTTTATCTGTAGCGTCTAAAGTCATTTTTGTTTGTTTTTAGAAGATGAAAGAAAATCTATTGATTGGGTTTTATTAATTCAAATTTAGATTAAAAATCATTAAAAAATACTTTTTATAGTTTTAAAATCTAATTATTCATTTCATGGTTGATTAATTTTCTTATTAGATCTTATTTTGGATGGAATTTCTTTTGAAAACGAGAGTCCTAGCCCTGATAGAAGCGGCATCCTTTTGTGCCGGGGTTCGGCACAAAAGATATAGCGGATAGCAGGAAATAGCTTCTAAAAATCAACATAAGGCTCAAACAACTTGAAACTTGAAACTTGACCCAAGGCTGAAAGCCGAACGGGCGAAGCAAACAAATAAAAACTTGAAATTAACTAAAAATGAAAAACTTCAACCCAGCAGATAAAATTCAGGATTTGCAATATTTTGGGGAATTTGGCGGTGTGAATCCGTCGATTTCTGATTCTTCTACTTATACTTTTCTTTCGGCTAAAACTATGTTTGATACTTTCGAGGGAAACATGGAAGGCTGTTACTTGTATTCGCGCCATTCATCGCCAAGTAATTTGTATTTGGATCAGGCTTTGGCAGCGATGGAAGGAACGGAAACAGCAAATGTTTCGGCTTCGGGAATGGGAGCTATTACGCCTACTCTATTGCAATTATGCGGTGCAGGCGATCACATCGTTTCGAGCCGAACTATTTATGGCGGCACTTATGCTTTCTTAAAAAACTTTACACCAAGATTCGGGATTGAAACAAGCTTTGTTGACATTACAAAACTGGATGTTGTAGAAGCTGCAATTACATTGAAAACCAAAGTTTTGTATTGCGAAACGGTTAGTAATCCACTTCTGGAAGTTGCTGATATTGCTGGATTGGCTAAAATTGCCAAAAAGCACAATTTGAAATTGGTGGTTGACAATACATTTTCGCCATTATCGGTTTCTCCTGCAAAATTGGGCGCCGATATTGTAATTCATAGTTTGACGAAATACATTAACGGAAGCAGTGATACCGTTGGCGGTGTTACTTGTGCGTCTAAAGAATTTATTAATTCGTTGAAGAATGTAAATTCTGGCGCAAGTATGCTTTTAGGGCCAACAATGGATAGTTTGCGTTCTGCAAGTGTGATGAAAAATTTGAGAACACTTCATATTAGAATTAAACAGCATAGTCATAATGCACATTATTTGGCGGATCAGTTTGAAAAAGACGGTTTAAAAACGGTTTATCCGGGATTGAAAAGTCACCCGAGTCATGAATTGTACAAAACGATGATTAATCCCGAATATGGTTTTGGCGGAATGCTAACGATTGATGTTGGAACTTTGGAAAAAGCCAATGAATTAATGGAATTGATGCAGGAACGAAACCTTGGGTATTTAGCAGTAAGTTTAGGTTTTTATAAAACGTTATTCAGCGCACCGGGAACTTCGACTTCTAGTGAAATTCCGTTAGAAGAGCAGAAAGAAATGGGATTAACAGATGGTTTGATTCGCTTTTCTATTGGATTGGATAATGATATTCAACGTACTTACGAAATGATGAAAGCTTGTATGGTTGAGCTTGGGATTTTAAATTCTGCAAAGACCAACAAAGAGGTTTTCGCAGAGATACGTTAAAACTTTTCTCTCGCAGATTTGGCTGATTATGCCGATTTATTAATAGGGTTATAAAAAGGAGCTGTTAATCTGCAAAATCTGCGCGAGAAAATTACTCGCAATAAAGGCAAACATTACTCTATAAATAAATTTGCACATTTTTTATTAGATTGTTTGAATCCGCTGGAGATTTTCTCTAAGCGGATTTTTTTATCGAAAAAAAAGCCGTTTTGAATAGTCTCAAAACGGCTTTTTGTACTTTATCTTGGCTCATAATGTCTAAACGTTTGCCAGTATTTATCTTTGTAGATTTCGTAACTTATTTCGAATGAACCAGCGTGTGTTTTAATTAATTCATCTGCCACTTTTGTTGGCTTTCTAAAATCTTTGCAGGCAAAAAAGATTTCCTTCCTGTTTGCCAGTGTTTCCCTTCCTACATTTAAATAACCTTCCAGGTCTTTAAGGTCTACTACAACTTCATCTTCTATTTCGTTTAATAACTCATAAGTTTCTTTATCTGGCATTCCGTTATTATTGCTTCCATCAAAAAGAATGGTAATAATAAATACCCACGGATGAGATGCTTTTTTATCCCATTGCAAAAGATCTGTGTTCATTAATCCGATAATGCCACTTCCATCTTTTGCAGTTGCTTCAAAACCTGAATAGTTATCATTTTCTGTATTATGTCTTGTGCCTTCGTATTTTTCTACAAATTCTTTTTCTCTCCAGATCAAATAATCTTTTAATTTTTCGATCGGAATTAATTCTTCTGAAATACTATTTGGACCGTCTATTTTCATGTTATCAATCAAAGTAACAGAATGCAGTTCTCCTAAATAATTGTCTAAGAAAATATAAACACCGTTGGTTATAACTTGTTTTTTTCCTTCTACAAAATCATCGTAAATAACCGTTAAGTCAATTTCATCTGGATATCCGTCATGAATGTTTGGATAAAATTTTAGATTGTCCTTATTAAATTGGAATCCTTCATAATCAATACCAATATCCTGAATGTCTGATGCTGGTTTTAATGCCGTAATTTTCCAACCTTTAATTTGAGGAGCTGCATTTACCAATTCTTCAATTGCATATATATTTCTAACTGCTCCGTCTGGCGTTAAGATTAATTCTACTGTAATATCATCTAACATTCCCGTTAGAAAATAAATCCCGTTGTGAATTTCATCCAGTTTTGGAGCCAATTTTTCAAAAAAACCTTGGTGTATGTTTTGTCTGTTTTTAACTATTGCAAAGAACTCTTTTTCATTTTTTAAAAACCAATTCCAGAAATCAGTATTAGATTGTATTGCAGCTTCTTTTTTGCCCAATATTTTATCGAGAAAACCCATGTATTACTAATTAAATTTAAAATTTTACTGAAAACAAACTTAAGGAAAAGCACTCTTAAAACATAAGAATATTTCTATAAAATATTAAGAATGCAAAAAGCCGTTCTGAAGTACTCAGAACGGCTTTTTGTAGTATATAATTTTACTTTTATCCTATATTTTCAGTATTCAGCTTACTGTTTTTTCTACTGTATGTAAAATATATCAGTAATCCGATTATTAGCCAGATTGTAAAATAAATCCAGTTCCAAACGCTTAATTCGGCCATCATATACAGACAGCAGATTAATCCTAAAAGTGGAATTAAAGACAGATTTTTTCTGAAAGCCCAAACAGCTAATCCAACCAAAACGAATAGGAATATCCACATTGGGATTTTGTGTTTGAATAAACTGAAACCTGACTCATATTTAGCAGAATCTGCAATTGGCAATCCTTTTACAACTTCAGCATATTTAGCTTCGTCGTCTTGATATTGTCCCAATAAATGCTCTAAATCTGATGTTTCAGCGGTTTTATTGTTTGCTTCAATGCTTTCTAAATATTTGAAAACCTGCTCTGATTCTGATTTATCTAAAGAGGTTACGATTGAAGTTGCATCGTAAATCTGCGGATCGTTATTGATAAAAGCCATTGTTGCTTTGCTGTTGAAAGCAAAAGCATAATACAATCCAGCAATCATTAAAACTGGCAGAATAAATTTTGAATTAATATAAGGCGTTTTGAATTTTCCTCTTGGAATTTCAGGTTTGTTTTGCAAAACCAAAACTCCAGCACAAACTAATACAAAGGCAAATAAAGTCCCGATACTGCATAAATCAGTTACCATTGTCAGATTCAAAAACAAAGCCGGAATTGCAACCACAAAACCTGTTACAATAGTGGCAAAAGAAGGCGTTTTGAATTTTGGGTGAACCGTTGAGAATTTCTTTGGCAATAACCCGTCGCGACTCATACTCATCCAAATACGAGGCTGTCCCATTTGGAAAACCAATAAAACACTCGCCATTGCCACAACTGCACTTACGGCAATAATTCCAGACATCCATTTTAAATCTAATTTATCGAAAACAAATGCTAAAGGATCTCCAACATTTAATTCGTGATATTTTACCATTCCGGTTAAAACCAAGGCAATTGCAATATAAAGAATGGTGCAAATAATAATTGCCCACATCATTCCGCGTGGTAAATCACGCTGCGGATTTTTACATTCTTCTGCCGTTGTCGAAATAGCATCAAAACCAATATAAGCAAAGAAAACTGCAGATACTCCTTTTAAAACCCCTCCAACTCCATTTGGTGCAAAAGGATCCCAGTTTGCTGTATCTACATAAAATACACCGACAGCGATCACTAAAAGAACTACACAAAGTTTTACAACCACCATTAAATTACTCGCATTACGAGATTCTTTCATTCCTCTGTAAACCAAAGCAGTAATCAAAATAATAATGAATAAAGCTGGAATATCGGTAACAAAATGAAATGACCCTAACGTAGGCGCCGTTGTCCAAGCTGTATGCGCTTGCTGTAAAGCTGTGCTTAAATTTTCGAATGATTTTCCGCCGCGCATTAAAGCTTCGGCATCATTATATCCGTTTGAAGCGGTTAAGTAATCCATCTGAATCCATTGCGGTAAATGAATGCCGCCACTCTGGAGAAGTCCTGTAAAATAATCACTCCACGATATGGCCACGGTTATGTTTCCGACGGCATATTCCATGATTAAAGCCCATCCGATAATCCAGGCGATTAGCTCTCCAAAAGCCACATACGAATACGTATAAGCACTTCCAGAAACGGGAACCATTGAGGCAAATTCGGCATAAGCAAAAGCTGCAAAACTACAGGCAAGAGCAGTAAAAAGGAACAAAAATATTACGGCTGGCCCTCCATCTGCACTTGCTTTTCCGATGGTGCTGAAAATCCCCGCACCTACAATTGCAGCAATTCCGAAAGCAGTTAAATCTTTGGTTGTAAGGTGCTTTCCTAATGCTCCATGTCCATCTGCTTCATTTTTTGCAACCTGTTTCAGAATATCCTGCACTGTTTTTTTTCGGAATAAACTTGAAAATGCCATATATGTTTTTGCTATTATTAATTGATTTAATTCAGTTGTTCTGGTTTTATTTTGCAAATAATGCAAAAAATATCCTGATTTCAAATATATAAAACCATTTTGTTTTTCTGGCGTTTTTTTTCGCCACGAATTCACGAATTATTTTTTCAAATCTTTGTCTTATAAATTTTCTCACGCAGATTTCACAGATAATGCAGATTTTTGTTGTGATGAAAATATTTATGTAGATTTTAAAATCAAATCTGCGAGAGAAATAAAATCTTTGTGAACTTTGCGTAATTCTTTGCTCTCTTTGCGGTTAAATCTATTTTAAAACACAAATGTAACATTTCTCAAAATGAGCTTACTAATACAAGTAGTATTTAATTTTTAAAGAATCATTTTTATGGAAAAAATCACGAGACGTTCTTTTGTAAATAAATTTGGACTTGGTGTTGGCGCTTCGGTTGTGATGACTACACTTCCTTCTTTTATAATCGAAACAGAAAAGGTTCACAAACCCTACACCGGAAAAAAATTAAATATTGCCTTGTGCGGTTTAGGAAACTATGCGTCATTATTAGCTGAAGGTCTTCAGGTTTCTGAATACTGCCAGCTTACTGGAATTGTCACAGGAACGCCTTCTAAAGCTGAGGCATGGAAAAAGAAATATAACATTCCTGAAAAGAACATCTATAATTACGAAAACTTCGATTCAATCATAAAAAACAAAGACATTGATTTGGTGTACGTTATAACTCCAAATGCACTTCACAAAGAATTTACTGTTCGCGCTGCAAAGGCAGGAAAACATGTTATTGTCGAAAAACCGATGGCAATTACTGCTGAAGATTGCGAAGAAATGATAAAAGTTTGTAACGATAATAATGTACAACTGGCAATGGGTTATCGCTTGCATTACGAACCTAATCATTTAGAAATAAAACGTCTCGGACAAGAAAAAGTTATGGGACAAGTTCGTTATATTGAAACTGGTCTGGGTTATAGTACTTATGATGTTCGTGACATAAATAAACCTGTTGATCTAAACGCCCGCAAAGAATGGAGACTGACTAAAAAATGGGCCGGCGGCGGTTGTTTGATTAATTTAGGAATTTATTGCATTCAGGTTTCGCGTTATGTTTTAGGCGAAGACCCAATTGCTGTTACAGCACAATTTGGACATGTCAATAACAAAAATATGTTTTCTCAAGTTGAAGAAAACATAACTTGGCAAATGGAATTCCCGAGTGGTGCTGTTGCCAATTGCAGCAGTTCGTGTGGTTTTGGAATTGATCGTTTTTACGCTGCGGCAGATGAAGGTTTCTTTGAAATGAGTCCTGCTGTGAGTTATGGCCCATTTGTGGGTAAAAGATCTGATGGAAAACCATTTAATTTTCCAGTTATAAACCAACAGCAAACCCAAATGGATGAGATTTGTAAAGTGATTTTAGCAAACCAAAAACTCCCCAATCATATTACTGGAGAAGAAGGAATTAAAGACGTTCGAATAATTAATGCCATTTATAAGGCTGCTGAAACTGGGAAGAAAGTGAGTTTGAAATAGTTTTTTTTTTGCCACAGATTAAAGGATTAAAAAGATTTTTATTTCACGCAGATTTTACAGATTTAAGCAGATAATCGCAGATTATTAGTTATCTCTGGTTTAAAATTAAATCTGCCTAAATCTGTAAAATCTGCGTGAAAAATTATTTAGATAAAGATTGGAAAAATCTTTTTAATCCTTTAATCTGTGGCAAAAAAATCTTAGCGCTCTTTGCGTAATTCTTTGCGACCTTTGCGGTTAATTTACTTCAAACAGCTACGCAAAATACTCACTGGATGCTGCGCTTCACGTTTTGTTCCATCATAAATTTGATGACGACAACTTGTTCCTGCAGCGGCGATTTTTACATTTTCGGCAGTGTTACGCACTTTAGGAAATAACGTATCCTCACCCATTTGCATACTCACTTCGTAATGTTCTTTTTCATAACCAAAAGAACCCGCCATTCCGCAACAACCTGAATTGTAAATTGTAACCGTATTATTTTTTGGAAGATTCAGCATAGCAAAAGTTGCCTCAACAGAACTCAACGATTTTTGGTGGCAATGTCCATGAATCTTAATTTCTTTACTTTCCTCTGAAAAAGAATCGGCTGTGATTTTTCCGTCTATGATTTCTTTTTTGAAGAATTCCTCAATTGTAAAAGCATTTCTGGATAATTTCTCCGCAGCTTCTTTATCATCGGCTAAACGAAGATATTCATCTCTAAAAGTCAAAATAGCCGAAGGTTCAATTCCGATTAAAGGTGCGTTTCCTAAAACCAGATCTTTGAAAACACTTACATTATGATTGGCAATTTTCTTCGCTTCTTCCAAAAATCCTTTTGAAAGATACGTTCTTCCACTTTCTTCATGATCAACAACCAAAACCTGATAGCCTAATTTTGTCAATAATTCGAAAGCATCGATTCCGATATTGACATCATAATAATTCGTGAATTCATCTACAAACAAATACAATCTTCCGTTTGGAAAATCGGTTTGTGACGGTTTATTATTAGCATACCATTTTCTAAAAGTCTTTTTCGCCAATAACGGAACTTGTCTTTCTGGCGCAATTCCCATTGTTTTTTTCACCAAAGACTGGTTCGAAATAAAATTCGTAATCGACGGGAATTTGCTTCCCATTTTGTTCAGTTTGGCGTTGTTGGCAAAAATCTTATTTCGAGTAGAAAATCCGTTTGCTTTTTGATATTGGTATAAAAATTCTGCTTTTAGAGTCGCTACGTCTACGTTACTTGGACATTCGCTTGCGCAGGCTTTACAGCTTACACATAACTCAAAAACTCCGTATAATTCTTTCTGGTCAAATTTATTTTCTTTTTCAGAATACGTTAAATATTCTCGCAAAGCATTGGCTCTTGCGCGAGTCGTTTCTTTTTCATTTCGCGTTGCACGATAACTCGGACACATCGCTCCTCCGCCAGATGGCAGTTTTCGACAATCGCCAGAACCGTTGCATTTTTCGGCGGCACGTAAGATTCCTAAGCTGTCTGAGAAATCCTGAAACGTTTTAATATCCGGTTCTAGTCTTCCTGAAATAACACGATGATTCTCGTCCATCTTCAAAGCATTTACAATCTTCCCAATATTCAAAACCGAATTTGGATCGAATGCCAATTTGATTCTTTTCAAAAGTTCGTAATTCTTATCGCCAATCATGAACGGAATAAACTCTCCGCGCACAATTCCGTCGCCGTGTTCACCACTTAGCGAACCTCTGTATTTTTTCACCAAATGCGCTACTTCAGTCGCAATGGTTCTGAATAATTTTAAATCAGAAGTTTTCTTTAAATTCAAAACCGGACGAAGGTGCAATTCTCCTGCACCCGCATGCGCATAATAAATCGCTTCCTGCCCATGACGCAACATCATTGCCGAAAATTCAGCAATATACGCTGGCAAATCGCTCAATTCTACCGCCGTATCTTCAATCGAATCTGCTGCTTTATCGTCGCCTACAATACTTCCTAAAAGTCCAAGACCTGCTTTTCTCAATTCATTGGCTTTGTCAATATCATTTCCGTAGATTTTTACGCGAGCGTATCCAAAATTGTTTTTTTCTAAATCGGCAATTAAAGCATCGGCTTGTTTTTCTGCATCTTCTAAAGTATGCGATGCGACTTCAAACATCATAATTGCTTTCGGTTCTCCAACCAAAAAGAAACGATTTTTAATGTGTTCGCGATTCGTTTTCGTACAATCTAAAATCGTGTCGTCGATCATTTCGCAAGTGTACAAATGATGTTTCATCGCCACGACAACAGATTCTAAAGATTCTTGAATCGTATGATAATGTCCCACAACCATAATACTATGCGGCGGAGGCAAATCATCAACTTTCAGCGTCACTTCGGTTGTAAAGGCCAAAGTTCCTTCACTTCCGCAAAGTAATTTTCCGAGATTTATTGTGGGTTCAGTTCCGCCAAATAATTCCGATTTCAGCAGAATATCAACGGCATAACCTGTATTTCTTCTATGAATTTCAGGTTTCGGAAACTCTTTTACAATTTCTTCCTGAGCTTCTTTTATAGTAAGCTCGTCGTAAATCGTTTTGTATATTTTATTTTCTAAAGAATCACCTTTTGTTTTTTCGATAAATTCAGCCGAAGTCAGATCTTTAAAAACCACTTCAGAACCGTCACTTAAAAGTGCTTTTACCTCAGCAATTTTATCGCGCGTAACACCATATCGAATCGAAGTTGTTCCCGAAGAGTTATTTCCCACCATTCCGCCAATCATGGCGCGATTTGATGTTGATGTAATGGGAGCAAAAAATACGCCGTGAGGTTTTAAGAATAAATTCAGCTCATCGCGAATTACGCCAGGCTGAACCGTAACCGTTTTCTTTTCGGCATTGTATGAAATAATTTTTGTAAAATGCTTCGACACATCAACCACCAATCCGTCTCCTACTGCTTGTCCTGCCAGCGAAGTTCCCGCAGTTCTTGGCGTAATCGACAGCTTATGTTTTGCCGCGAATTGAATCAGTTTGGCAATATCTTCAGTCGTTTTAGGAATTGCCACCGCATTAGGCTTAATTCGGTACACCGAAGCATCTGTAGAATAAAGCGTTTTATGAAGCTCATCGAATAAAAGTGTGCCTTCGAGACTAGCGGCTAATTGCTCTAAATGAGATTGGGTCAACATGTAAATGTGCTTTTTATAAAAATATTTCCTGAAAAAACTCAGACGACAAAGATAAAAATATCACAGGGCAAAACGATTCTATTTTATGAATTTATCTAACAACTCCATCATATTTTATAAAATTCTGAGAGAATCCTACAATGAGTTTGTAGTGAAATAGATATTCAAAGATTTAGAATGTCAAAGATTTTTTTACTTGTTTATTTTATTCGTAATATTATCTTCAAATTCAAAAACATCTAGATGGAAGATCATTTTTTTGACATTCAAAAAGACAAATTATTCAAAAGAATTTCTTTTTTTATTTTGTTTGGAATACTACTAAACCTGCTCTTATTTTTCGGAACCTCTTATCTAGAAAACAAAATAACAAATAGGTCTTTTATTAATTCTTATGTAATTTATTGCACTTTTTTAGGCATTTTTCATTCTTGTATTTTTAGAAATTTTATTCGCAATTTTCTAATCATGACTTTTATGTTCTTTTTTATAGGTCTAGCATTTTGTATCTTTTATTTCGTAATGCTAATATTCAGTTTCGGAATCGAGGTCTTTGCTTTTCTTGCAGTTTTACTTATCTATCTATCCATTCAACTAATCACTTTAAGACTATGCTTTAATCTAAAACCCACTGCTAGTTTAAGTTTTATAACCATTTTAATTTTCATCGCAGGTTTTAGCATAACCTATATAAAAAAAGACTATGACCTTTATTATTATGGATTTTCATTTATCTGTTCTGTCTGGTGTCTAAATATTATCTTATCGGCATTACTTTTCTCTGATTTTGTATTTGACAAAAAACAAGAAAATGTATCAAAAGATCGTTCTATTACAGGAGAAATAAATGTAGAAAATTTCAAGGATTACTTAAAAACCATATTTGGATCACAAATAACCTTTTACGAAGCTTTCAACGAATTTCAGATTTATGAAATTGATTGCTTTCCCGAAAATTTCGAACATAAATTAGCAATCGAATTTTCAAATGAAAACATCAAATTTGCAACCGTTACAAAAGAACCCAGTGTTGATTTTTCTTTATATGATTATGTAATCGAAACCAACAAAGAAGCCGAAGACTTTGTACAACATATTTTAAAATTTGGCTGGCCAATCAAATAAGATATTTTTCAGAAGCTACTCCTGCTGTCCGCTATATCTTTTGTGGTGAACCCCACTACAAAAGGATGCCGCTTCCATCAGGGCTAGGGCACTTGATTTCATTAGAAGATTTACTGAATAAAAAAAGACTCTTCTACAACTCTATAACATTTAAAGACACATCCAAAAGCTTTGCCTTCAACTCCTTCAATAGTTATCCAATTTAAAAGTCCTTTGTTTATAAGCTGAAACAATTCATACTCGATATAATCTTCACTATAATTTAATTTCTGATATTCCGGATGAGTTCTTATAAGTTCAGTAAGATTCCATTGAGAAAATTCGATTATATCCTTTTCAAAAATTGAAATATCGTAAGCATAAATAACTCCATCTTTTTTTGCAGTGCATCCACTTCCGTGAAAATAATATTCAATATCATCTATTGAACCTACTCTTTCAAAAAAAGTAATTGAAAATAAACATGGATTTATATCTTTTTGATATTTATCTTTTAATAAAGCTTCGAAGCTTCTGATAAATGTAATGTAGTCTTTTAAGATTTTTTCGATCATAATTTGTAGTTCAAATCTAAATCTAATAATTCTATTTTCAAAAGAAATCCCTCAATCTTGTCATTTCGACCGAAGGGAGAAATCACACTCGTAACCACATAGATTGTCGATTATGTTTGCGGAATCCCGCGTGTGATTTCTCGTTCCTCGAAATGACAAACTGCGTGGAAATCTTACTGAGTTTACCTTTTCTCAAAATAACGTTTTATATTTACCTTTTAAAGATGATTTACTGAGTTTAGCTCGTTTTCAAAGAATAAAAAAAAATATATTACTTTTCTTACTTTTTATTGTTTTTTTTGATATTTTTACAATTCTTAAACTACAACATTAAGAACGAAATAAGATTTGCCCTTGTATTATGTGTGCGGTATCGGAAACGACCGTAAGCGCTGTTGTAGGCGTTAGAAACACTAATCTACAAGGGTTTTTTACTTCTAAAACTACAACATTTATGAGTACCAACACAATTTCAAAACAAACCGAAATCAAGCTTTTGAATTTTTTCAACGACAGAATCGATCCTGTAGAAATGGCTAAAACTTTAAGACAAGTAAATTTCACACTCGCTTTATGCGTTTTGAGCGAACATGAAACGTTTCAAAGCGAAATCATCAAATTAAGAGACAGCTTTTACTGGCTCAATGAATTGGCTGAGACTTTAAATCCTTATTTGGAGATGGAGTAAAGCTTTAAAAAGAAAAACCTCGACTTAAAAATCGAGGTTTTATATTATTTAATAATAAACTTTTAAATCACCATTATTCCGAATAAAAATAAAAAATACTATAATCAAAACAACACAAAAAACAAGAGATCCTGATCTTAAAAATTTATTCATCTCGTTTGGAATCTCAACGGTAAGTGTAAATAAATATAGAAAAAGTCCAACAAAAAATAAAACCAAAGTTGAAACACCCATAAAAACGATTGCTTCACCTACAGGAGACTGAGCAAGTCTAAAAATCTCGCTTATGGTGTAAAAGAAAAAAAGAACAAACCAAACCCAATACAAAAATTGAAAAATATAAGCTAAAGTTGTTTTCATAAACATTATAGTTTAATTACTCCTTCCCCCAAATCCTAGTATTCAAATCCAATTCATGAACAATATCCTGCATAAACTGAACAATCGAAAGATCATCAGTAAGTAAATCAGAAGCTAAAAGCGATGAATGAATTGGTGCTTCAAAGTAATTGTGAGATAGCGGAAAAGCGATATACATTTTAGAATGTATAAACGAGATCGAAATCGTTTCATCACATTTGTTATTTAAATCCAAAATTCTTTCCATCATGGCAGGCGTCAAAATGTATCGCGCTTCGATTTGATTTTTAGAATAAGTAACAAATATTTCGTCAAAGACTGTATTTTCTAATTGTACTAACTCGGAGTTACCGAAACTGAAAACGTTTTTCGAAAACCATGAACCAATGGCATCTGCTATACCTTTTGGACGTACAACAGTCGAAACATTAAAATTTTTATTAAAATCAGCTACAAAAACAATTCCTTTAAAAATCGTATGCCAAGTTGTTTTTGTTCCATTTTTAGTTCGAGTTTCCGTTTTATACTCGGCGTGAACTTCGGCAAACCAAAAAGAGGTTTTATCGACTATTCCGCTTATTAAATCCTGTGTTTTATAGCGATCTGGTCTTGTTGTAAAAAGTTCCGAACTTATAAATTCATATTCTGGAAGTCCGCTTTGCGGCGTTATAGTCAGCGTCTCGTTAATGTCTTTTAACGCCGCTCCAACAACGTTCATTTTATAAGACAACTTGTATTTTACAGCATCGTCTTCTATTCTGAAATACATTACAATGGCAATAATTACAGGAACCAAACAGCCAATAATCCCCAAAGGAACAAATCGAATGATTAATCCAATAACCAAAATCAACACTGCAAGTCCAATTAAAATGTAACAGGTTTGATAGGTTTCGGCTATTTTTTTTCGATCAACTTCTAAGCTATTCAGAATGTCTTGCAACTTTGCTTTCGAATTTATTTCTGAATCCATTAATTATTAAATAGTTCTTTTGCACTAATATTTTTACGTTCTTCTTCTGGTGTTTCTAAAACATCAATTTTAGTGTAACCCAACATTCCCGCAAACATATTACCAGGAAACATCATAATAGCGTTGTTATAATCTGTTACAGAAGCATTATAAGTCCTTCTTGCTGCTGCAATTTGCTCTTCGCTTTCTGTCCAAGTTGTTTGAAGATTTAAGAAATTGGTATTGGCTTTTAAATCAGGATAATTTTCAACTGTTACCATTAAACCTTTTACAGCCGAACTTAATTCAGTATCCAAACTCGCTTTTTCTTCATCTGTTAAATTCCCAGAAGTTGCTCTAGCACGAAGCTCAACGATTTTAGTTAATGTGCTTTGTTCGTAATTTGTGTATTGTTTTACAACTTCAACAAGATTCGGAATCAAATCGAAACGTTTTTTCAACATTACATCAATCGCCGAAAACGCATTGGTAACTTGATTTCTTTTTCCGATAAGTGAATTGTAGATGACAATTCCAACAATAAGAAGGAATACGATAAGTCCTAGAATAACAATCATGGTGTATTTTTTTTGAATTGGTTATGGGCAAATATATAAAAAGAGATGTAAGTTTTATCTGCTAGTTATCATTTTGTTTAAACACATTTTTTTAATATAGCCAGTGGTTGAAACCACTGGAACACAATATAATTTACGATACGTTTCCAGTGGTTGAAACCACTGGTTATGTTTGTTTAAACAAGCTAAACGCCTTTTACCGTAAAACAAACTATGTTTCTATGTGTTTAAAATAAAATTTCACAATTTTCTACATTTATATCCGAAATAATCCCATTTTAGCGTTATCAATAAACTGACTACTATAAAACCTCATTTTAAATGAATAAAAACATAACCGCACTCTATACTATAGCTCAAAAAGAAACCCGAAAAATATTGGGTTTAATGTCTGGAACTTCTCTCGACGGACTTGATATTGCTTTGTGCGCTATTTCGGGTTCTGGCGAAAATACGAATGTGAAAATCCTAGAATTTGAAACGATTTCTTATTCTGAAGACATTAAAAACGAGATTAGAAAAGTATTTGCACAGAAAACTATCGATTTTCAGCATTTGGCTTTATTAAACGAATGGATTGGAATATTGCACAGCGGCATGATTAACAATTGTCTTTCAAAATGGAATATTTCGTCAAGCGAAGTAGATTTAATTGCTTCTCACGGGCAAACCGTTTTACACGCTCCGAAGTTTTTGCATCAGCAGGAAAAATTTCCAAACGCAACTTTGCAAATTGGAGACGGAGATCATATTGCGGTAAAAACGGGAATTATCACACTTTCAGATTTCAGACAAAAACACGTGGCGGCGGGTGGTGAAGGCGCTCCCTTGGCTGTTTATGGCGATTACTTATTATTCGGAAAAAAAGGCGAAAACCGAATTATGCTCAACATGGGCGGAATCGGGAATTATACTTATCTCCCAGCCTCTCTGAACGCCGAGGAAGTTTTTGTAACCGATACTGGAACCGCAAATACGTTAATCGACATTTTTACCAAACATTATTTCCCTGAAAAAAGCTACGATAAAGATGCCGAAATTGCACAACAAGGAACTGTAAATCAAGAACTTTTAAACGAACTTAAAAAAGATGATTTCTTCCAAAAAAGTTTTCCAAAATCAATTGGTCAAGAGCTGTTTAATTTAGATTTTGTGCAGTCGGCTTTGGTAAAATGTAGCTTAGAAAATATTTCGGCATCAGATTTGCTAGCGACTTTAACGCGTTTAAGCGCTGAAACTATTGCAGAAGCAATTTTTTTCAACATAAAAAACACTCCTGTTCCAGCAGAAGATTTTCATATTTATATGTCTGGAGGCGGAACGAATAATCCGTTATTGGTAAAATGGCTAAAGGAATTATTGCCTTGCCAGTTTCACACCAGCGACGATTTGGGCATTTTAAGTGATGCCAAAGAAGCGGTTTTATTTGCGCTTTTGGCCAACGAAACCGTTTCTGGAGGAGATTACAATTTTGGAAACAGCAAAGGAATTCCATCGGTAACAATGGGGAAAATTTCGTTTCCTGATTAAGATTACAGCCACGAATTCACAAATTAGCGCTAATCTATGCGAAATAAGCGCGATTAATTACACGGAATATGCCGATTGGATTATCTTCAATCATTAAAAAAATAATTCGTGAATTTGTGGCGGAAAATACACAATCCTAAAAAAAACAATTCGTGGCGGAAAAACACACAATCATTAAAAAAAATAATTCGTGAATTCGTGGCGGAAAAAAACTATTTTTGATTCCTGTTAAAAAACATTGAAATGCATAAAAATCAGCACTTAATATTCTTTCTTTTAATTTCATTTTTCATTACTTCGATTTCTAATGCACAGGAAAAAAACATGCATCCTAAAAACGAATTCAGAGGTGTCTGGATTGCAACGGTTGTAAACATTGACTGGCCGAAAACAAGTACAGATAATGTAGAAAAAGAAAAAGCTGATTACCTTGAAATTTTAGAGGCTTATAAAAAACTGAATTACAACGCTGTAATTGTTCAGGTTAGAAGTGTTGGAGACGCTATTTATCCCTCAGAATTTGCGCCTTGGTCTCGATTTTTGACTGGGAAAGAAGGTTTGGCTCCAAACCCTTATTACGATACATTGGCGTGGATGATTGAACAGGCGCATAACAGAGGTTTTGAATTTCATGCGTGGCTGAATCCGTATCGTGCGACTTTCGATTTGAATAAAAATCTTTTAAGTCCAAACCACGATCTTTTTAAACATCCAGAATGGATGATTGAATACGGTGGAAAATACTATTACGATCCTGCATTGCCAGAAGTACAGGCCCATTTAACCAAAGTGGTTAAAGAAGTCGTTGATAACTATGATATCGATGCAGTTCATTTTGATGATTATTTCTATCCTTATGCTGTTCCAGGAAAAGTGTTTAACGACAATGCTTCTTACCAAAAATATGGCTCAGGTTTAAGCCGTGCTGACTGGCGCCGTGCCAATGTGAGCAACTTTGTACATTCTATTTCAAATACAATTAAAGAAAGTAAACCTTGGGTTCAATTCGGAATTAGTCCGTTTGGAGTTTGGAGAAATAAATCTCAAGATCCAAAAGGTTCTGAAACACAATCTACATCTAACTACGACGATTTGTATGCTGACCCTATGTTATGGATGGATCAAAAATGGATCGATTATATTTTACCTCAATTGTATTGGAGTATGAATAATCCAAGAGCTTCTTATTCTAAATTGGTAAAATGGTGGTCGGAAAACTCCAATAATACCGCTATTTACATCGGTCACGCCACATACAAAATTAGAGCTGACGGCGATAAGAACTGGAATTATATTACCGAAATTCCAACTCAAATTGATTTCTTAAGAACTTTCAAAAATGTATCAGGTAGCGCTTATTTCAGCTCAAAATGGTTCATGGGGAAAAACTTCGATGTGGTTCGCCATTTAGAAGAAAATCAATACAAATATCCTGCACTTCCAGCTGCAGTTCCAAATTTAAGACACGTCATAATCGATACGCCAAAAGTATTAGAATACAGTAAAGACAGCATTAAATATAATTTCACTTTCCAAAGTCCGCTGAATACGAAAGTTCGTTATATGGTAGTTTATGGAGGCGAGCATGTTTCAAAAATTGACATTAATGATGCTACAAAAATCATCGAAAAAGTAACGGTTAAAGAAGTTGACGGAAAAATTACTTTCGCAATAGCGGCCGGAAAACTGAATCTTTACAAAGCTTGCGCTGTAACTTTTATTGATTATTATGCCAACGAAAGTTCTCCAACTGCAATAGATTTAAAAAAGCCTTTAAAAAACTATATACCAGCTCAGCCAAATGAAAACAGATAATAAACCGTGGTTTTGGATTCCGCTTCTTAACTTCGCTTCTGGATTACCGTATGCTATAATTATCTCTGTTTCGGTAATTATGTATAAAAATCTAGGAATTACAAATGAAGATATTGGTGTTTACACCAGTTTACTTTATCTGCCTTGGGTTATTAAACCGCTTTGGAGTCCGCTTATCGAATTAATCGGAACCAAAAGAAAATGGTTTCTGCTGATGCAATTAATAATTTCGATTGCCTTTCTGCTGGTTGGTTTCACCATTCCGCTCAACGGATTCTTTATCATGACACTTTCCATATTCTGGGTTGCGGCTTTTGCATCGGCTTCTAATGATATTGCCAGCGATGGTTTTTATTTATTGGTTTTACCAGAAGACAAGCAATCTTTCTTTATTGGTATTAGAAGTACTTTTTACAGACTTTCAATGCTGGCAGGAAACGGATTAGTAGTGCTTTTTGCAGGTTATTTAGAACATAAATTTGGAGATAATACAAAGGCGTGGTCTTATACCATGATTTGTGTTGGTTTATTAATGGCTTTCATTACCGTTTATAATTTCATTTTCACACCAAAAAATGAAGTTAATGCAGTAAAAAATCACAAAGAAATACCAAATCAAAGTTTCGGAACCATATTTGTCAGCTTCTTCAAGAAAAAACAAATCGGGTTAATTCTAACTTTTATCTTGGTTTTCAGATTAGGAGAATCTCAATTGCTTAAAATGCTAAGTCCGTTTTTACTGGATCCAAAAGAATTAGGCGGAATGGGATTAGACACCGAAGCGGTTGGAATTATTTACGGAACTTGCGGAGTTGCAGCCTTAACTATCGGCGGAATTTTAGGCGGAATTGCAATCTCAAAACAAGGATTGACCAAATGGATGTTTCCTATGTTTTTGGCCATGCACCTTCCAATTTTAGGATTTATATTATTGGCTTTCTTTCATCCTACATCAATTTATTACATTTATGCCGTTGTAATTGTAGAGCAATTCGGTTACGGTTTTGGCTTTACCGCCTTCATGATGTATTTAATTCATGTTGCCGAAGGAGAATCAAAAACAGCACATTATGCACTGGCAACTGGTTTTATGGCATTAGGAATGATGCTTCCAGGAATGTTAAGCGGTTATATTCAGAAATTTTTAGGCTATCAAAACTTCTTTATTTGGGTTCTAATAGCTACAATTCCAGGTCTTATTTTATCACGTTTTTTAACTTTCCCAAAAGATTTTGGGAAGAAATCAGAAGAAGTTTAACCCCCAAATCAAACTTTACCTATGGAAATCAATGAGAATTTGCAGAACGAACGCAATCTGAAAGGAACTGAGTTCGAGAAAAATGGAAATCTAGAAAAAGCGATTGAGTTGTATGAAGAAAATGTTGCAGAAGGCTTTAAAGGAAATCACCCTTATGATCGATTGGCAACGATCTACAAAAACGAAAACGATCTGGAAAATGAAATCCGCGTTTTAGAAAAAGCAATTGTGGTTTACGAAATAATCACCATTGAAGACCGATTAGAAGGACTACCAAAGCTTTTCCGTTTTAAAAACAGACTGGAAAAAGCTCTTGAAACCAAAAAACAATTGGCTAAACAAAAGAAGGCAAAGTTGAAATAATTTTTACCATTAAGACATTAAGTAATTTAAGCCAAGCTTTATGAACTTTCTTATTGAAAAGAAGAGAATAAAGTAAAACTAAGGCGCTAAGCTTAATTTTTTCACCTCGAATAGATTAAGCGATTTAAGCCATAGCTTTATGAACTTAATGCCTTAATGGTAAAAACAAGATAACTAAATTTATTTGACATGGTTACTTTAAAACGTACGAATTCAGACGATATCGATTTTATAAATCTGGTCGCTTTATTAGATCAAGATTTGGCGATTAGAGACGGTGAAGATCATGCGTTTTACAATCAGTTTAACAAAACGGATAAGATAAAACATGTGCTCGTGTATTATGATAACGGAATTCCTGTTGGCTGTGGCGCTTTTCGCGAAAAGGAACCAGAAACAACAGAAATCAAACGAATGTATGTTCATCCTGATCACAGAAAAAAAGGTATTGCATCGGCAGTTTTAGCAGCATTAGAAATCTGGGCAAAAGAAGTTGGTTATACTTATACCATTCTCGAAACTGGAAAAAATCAGCCCGAAGCCATCAACTTATATCAAAAATTAAATTACACCATAATTCCCAATTATCCACCTTACGAGAAAATGGATAATAGTGTTTGCATGAAAAAGACTTTATAACAATGAAAATCACAGCAGAAGCATTACGACAAAAAATAGGACAATTTTTCTTTCCAGCAGTATTCATCAACGATACCGAAGAAAATATTCAGGAAACGGAACGTTTAATTGCAACACATAATATAGGAGGATTGACCTTTTTTCATAGTCGTGCGAGTGCTGCAACGAATTACGAAAGCAAGAAAAAAGTGGTTTTCAACGATGACAGTTACGAAAAAATCAAAGTACTTATTGCTCGTTATCAAAAAGCAGCTTCTACTCCACTTTTAATCAGTATTGATGCAGAATGGGGTTTAGCAATGCGTATCGAAAAAACACCTCAATATCCGTACGCCATTACGCTTGGCGCTTTACCAGAAAATAAATCAAGTTTAATTTACGAAGTTGGAAAACAAATTGGTTTAGATTTAAAAGCAGCTGGAATTCAGTATAATTTATCGCCTTTGGCAGACATCAACAATAACCCAAACAATCCTGTAATTGGTTATCGTTCTTTTGGTGAAAACAAAGAAAAAGTAGCCGATTTTTCGATTGAATATTTAAAAGGAATGTCGGAAGTTGGTGTTTTAGGCTGTCTGAAACACTTTCCTGGACACGGAAATACCAATGTCGATTCGCATTTAGGCTTGCCGGTTTTAAAGGAAACGCTGGAAGAATTAATGGAAAACGAATTATATCCGTTCATTAAAGGAATTGAAAATAATGTTGATTCGATTATGATTGGACATTTGGCGGTTCCGAGTTTAAATGACGGAAAAGATACTTCTGCAACTTTATCAAAAGGCGTTATTCAAGACCTCTTGCGTGATCAATTAGGTTACGATGGCTTGGTAATTTCTGATGCTTTAAATATGCACAGCGTTTCTAAATTGTACGAAACAAAAGGCCAATTAGAATGGGAAGCTTTCAATGCTGGAAATGATGTTTTATGTTTCGCAGAAAATGTTCCCGAAGGAATTGAAGCGATTTATAAAAATGCTTCTCCAGACCGTATTTTCGAAAGTTATAATAGAATCATGAAAGCAAAAGAAAAAGCAGGAATCCTTTCTGGAAATACTGCAATTTCAGGCCAATTAAACTTCGAAAAAACATCTCAATTAAATCTTGAAATCGCTCAAAATGCAATTACAAAAATAATTGATAATGGCACTTCAGATTTAGCGTTTGAAGCGCAGAAAAACAACAAATTAGCCAAACTGAGCTTATATAAAAATACCGAAAATACATTCTTCAAAACTTTAAATACAAAATTACCTTCACCAGAATTTGCTTTTGAAAGCTTAGAAACTTCAGACATCAATTTGATCAAAAGTGAGTTAAAGAAATTCGACACGATCATTATTTCCTTATTTGTTCCAAAAGCAAAACCATTAAATAATTTCGAAGTAAACAATGAAGTTTTAGAACTACTTTCGGATTTGCTGCAAACCAAAAAATGCATTGTTTACGTTTTTGGAAACCCGTACGTTTTACCACTTATTCCGAATCTAAAAAAGGCTTCGGGATTAATTCAGGCGTATCAAGATTTTGAAGAATTTCAAAAAACAGCAGGAATTCAATTTTTAGAAAAAAATAGTTTCAATGGCATTTTACCAGTAAATATTGATATTCAATAACTTAAAATAACTAATAGTCAAAATTTATCAACTTATAAATTTTTATAATCACATCTTATTGTAAGAACCTGTACTTATGCCCTATTTTTGCAGCAAATAAATATTAAACGTAAAACGAAAATTATGTCTTTAGTAGGAAAAAAATTCCCAAGTATTGCAGTAGATGCTATCTCAGAAATGGGTGACAATTTAAAAATCAACATTTTTGAAGAAGCAGTAAACAACAATAAAAAAGTACTTTTATTTTGGTACCCAAAAGATTTTACTTTTGTATGTCCAACTGAATTACACGCCTTTCAAGCTGCATTACCAGAATTCGAAAAAAGAAATACTATCGTAATTGGTGCTTCTTGCGACACAAACGAAGTTCACTTTGCTTGGTTAAATACTCCAAAAAACAATGGTGGAATCGAAGGTGTTACTTACCCAATCTTAGCTGATACAAACCGTAATTTAGCTAACATTTTAGGTATTCTTGATATCGAATCTACAAGCTATAGCGAAGATACAGATTCAGTTATCATCGAAGGTTCAAACGTAACTTACAGAGCTACTTACCTTATTGACGAAACAGGAAAAATCTTCCACGAAAGCGTAAACGATATGCCATTAGGACGTAACGTAAACGAATACTTAAGAATGGTTGACGCTTACACTCACATCCAAACTAAAGGTGAAGTTTGTCCTGCAAACTGGGAAGCTGGTAAAGAAGCTATGTCTGCAGACAGAATCAGTACAGCTGAATACTTAAGCGCTAACTAAGCTGCTAAGATACTAAGGTTCTAAGTTGCTAAGTTTTTTAACTTAACTTTTGAATCTTAAATACAATCTACAATAAAAGTCAAGAGATTCTAAGATCAAACTTAAATCTTAGAATCTCAACGACTTAAAAATCTATCAAATAAATCCACACAAAGTTATTTGGTTCGAGAGCAAACTTAGCATCTTAGAACCTTAGCAACTTAGTGTCTTAAAAATAAAACTTATGTTAATCGACTTAAACGAAGATACGTTAGCAGATTTAGTTGCTAAAAACGAAAAAGTAGTAGTGCAATATTCAGCTTCATGGTGTGGAAATTGCCGTATTATGAAACCAAAATTCAAAAAACTAGCGACAGAAAATGAAGCTATTACTTTTGTTTTGGTTGATGCAGAAAACTCTCCTGAATCAAGAAAATTAGCTAATGTGAGCAACTTGCCAACATTTGCAACTTTCGTAAACGGACAATTAGTTGGCGAAACGCAAACCAACAAACAAGAAGTTTTAATTGACTTGGTAAACGCAATTGCTTAATTTTAGATCGTTAGACTTACTTAGATTTTAAGACAACTTAGATGTTGTAAAAAATTATAGAAAGTCTAAGAAGTCTAAGCAAGTCTAAAAATCTAAGAAATCTAAACTATGAAATTACCAGTAATTAAACATTTAACGCAATTCATCGAAGAAAACGATCAGGATTACATCATTGAAACGATCGAAGTTCTAGAAGCAATGACCGAAATTCCTTCTCTAAAAGATGAAGAATTAGACGTAATCGGTGAATTGATTTCGAATATGTACGGCGCCCTTGAAGTACAAAAATTGGTTGCTCAAGGAACAGATAAAAAAGAAGCCTTAAATACGTTTATGAAACGTGTTTTAGGATCAATCGATAAGTAAATCGGCTTCCTCCCAAAGGATAAATAAAAAAACAAAGCTGAGAAAGCGTTTCTATCTGGAGACGCTTTTTTTAGTTTACAGTGTTCAGGTTTTTAGTATTCAGTCGCAGTATTTAGTCACAATTTCTCGAAATCTTTGTCAGGCTGAGCGAAGTCGAAGCCCACGTAAAGCAAATCGACAAAGATTATCAATTTAAATTGAAGAGTTACTTGTGTGGGCTTCGACTCCGCTCAGCCTGACAAGCGCAAAAAATCTAAAATCTACATTCTAAAATCTAAAATCTAAAATCTAAAATCTAAAATCTAAAATAATCAGGGCGAGACAGTATTTGAAAAAACGGGCAAACATACTTTATCTTTATTCGCCCGCTTTCCCAAATACTGTCGGGCTATCCGCGCTACTTCGGTAGCTTGCTCCTATCCCTCTCGCGACTAAACGGTTTCAATAGACACCTAATAATTATTGACCAAAATTGTTAGGCTGATCGAAGTCGAAGCCCGCCCAAAGTGCTTCCCTAAAGATCATTGACTTAGTTTTCGGAGCCGCTTGCGTCGGCTTAGACTTGCCTCAGCCTGACACGCGTAACAAATCTAAAATCTACCCTCTAAAATCTAAAATATTTAAAAAAAATCGTGAATTTGAAGCCACCCAAAAACCTATCTTAATCTCTCCTTAAACCCATAACAAATACTTTTAGATTCAAATATTAATCCTTACTTTTGAGCCTCATTAATTTTAAACAAAAATCATGGCATCTATCACATTAGGAGGAAATCCAGTTCATACATCAGGCGAATTGCCAGCAGTTGGATCACAATTAGCTGACTTCAAATTAGTTCAAAACGATTTATCAGTTGCTACATTAAGCACTTTTGCTGGTAAAAAATTAGTTTTAAATATCTTCCCAAGTGTTGACACAGGAACTTGTGCTGCATCTGTTAGAAAATTCAACCAAAGCGCAAGCGGATTAGAAAACACAACTGTTTTATGTATTTCTAGAGATTTACCTTTTGCTCAAAAACGTTTTTGTGGTGCTGAAGGTTTAGAAAATGTAGTAAACTTATCAGATTTTCAAACTGGTGCTTTTGGAAAAGCAAACGGATTAGAAATCGTTGATGGTCCTTTAGCAGGTTTACACTCAAGAGCAATCATTGTTGTTGATGCTGATGGAAAAATCGTTCACACAGAACAAGTTGCAGAAATTGCAAACGAACCAAATTACGAAGCAGCTTTAGCAGCACTATAATATTTTCCTTTAAATGGAGTTTCAAAAAGATAATACATTTGTTACAGGTAGGTTAAAAAGCATGACTTATGCTTTTAACGGAGCTGTAAAATTGATTAAGACAGAACACAGCATCATGGTACAATTCTCTCTGGGAATTATCATGACAATTGCTGGATTCTATTTTCATATTTCTCAAACCGAATGGCTGTGTCAGACACTGGCCATTGGTTTGGTTTTAAGCATTGAAGGATTAAATACGGCAGTTGAAAAAATTGCCGATTTTATCCATCCTGATTACAGCAAACGAATCGGTTTTATTAAAGATATTGCTGCCGGAGCGGTATTTTTTGCCGCAATGACTGCAATTGCAATAGGCTTGATTATTTATATCCCAAAATTTATTTAGGCAAAGGAAAACGCAAGAATGGCAAAAAATAAAAAAGAAACTGTAGATAAAAAAAACGAAAAACAGGAAGGAGTTAAAAGATCATTTAAGATGTCTAAACAGCAAAGATTTGTTTTAGGCTGTCTTTTGGTTCTTTTTTCTATTGCACTATTGGTCGCATTTATTTCTTTTTATGTAAACGGACAATGGCAAAATGACCAAAGTGTCGTAAATCAGCTCGGTGATCGTGCCGAAGTTGCTGAAAACTGGCTCGGAAAGTTTGGAGCTTATCTTGCCGATTTAATTATCTATAGAGGTTTTGGACTTGCCTCTTTCATTTTTGTACGCTTGTTTTTCCTTACCGGAATGTTTTTAGCATTGGAGCTTTCGACCCAAAAACTAAAAAACACTTGGTTCTGGGACATTTTTGCTATTATCGTTGTTTCTGTACTATTTGGTTTCTTCGCTACTTCTGCACCAGAACTTGGAGGAACAATTGGTTACGAATTAAATTTATTCCTTCAAGATTATATTGGAAAAACAGGTACACTGCTTACACTGCTTTTTGGTTTAATTATCTATTTGATCTTCAAAATCAAATTATCGCCAGAAAAAATCCAATCGTATTTTGATTCTACTAAAAAAGAATTCAAATCAGAATTAGACAAGTTAAAACCAGCTGTAAATCAGCCTGAAAGTGCTTATAATCTGGAAGAATTTGCTATTAAAGAAGAAATTGAAAGCGACCCTGAAATAGATGATATCCACATCAAAACAGTTGACACACAATTTGAACTGAACAAAGAAGCTTTAAAGCCAACTATTTCTCATTCATCAGAAATTGAGCTAAATCCAATTTTAAAGCCAATCGCCCCAAAACAAGAACTACCATTAGTTTCTCCTGATGAAGCCTTTGTAATTGAAAAAGCAGAAGAAGAAGATATTATAGAAGAAAACTTAGCTTCTCGCCTAGTTGCCGATTTCGGATTATTTGACCCAACTCTGGATTTATCCAATTACAAATTCCCAACCATTGATTTATTAAAAGAATATTCGACTGGCGGAATTACAATCAATCAGGAAGAATTAGAAGAAAATAAAAACAGAATTGTAGATACACTTCGTAACTACAAAATTGAAATTGCACAAATCAAAGCAACCGTTGGACCATCGGTTACTTTATATGAAATTGTGCCAGAAGCAGGAATCAGAATTTCTAAAATTAAGAGCTTAGAAGATGATATTGCTTTATCATTATCAGCATTAGGAATTCGTATTATTGCGCCAATTCCAGGAAAAGGTACGATCGGTATTGAGGTTCCGAACAAAAACCCTACTATGGTTTCTATGAAAAGCGTTATTGGAGCTGCAAAATTCCAAGAGGCCGAAATGGAACTGCCAATTGCTTTAGGAAAAACCATCTCAAACGAAACTTTTGTTGTCGATCTTGCCAAAATGCCTCACTTATTGATGGCTGGAGCAACAGGACAAGGAAAATCGGTTGGATTAAATGCGGTTTTAACTTCGCTGTTATACAAAAAACATCCAGCCGAAGTAAAATTTGTTTTGGTCGATCCGAAAAAAGTAGAGCTTACGCTTTTTAACAAAATCGAAAGGCATTATTTAGCTAAACTTCCTGACACTGAAGATGCTATTATTACTGATAACGCAAAAGTTGTCAATACTTTAAACTCACTTTGTACCGAAATGGACAATCGTTATTCTTTATTAAAAGATGCGATGGTTCGTAATATTAAAGAATACAACGATAAATTCAAGTCTAGAAAATTAAATCCAGAAGCTGGTCACCGATTTTTACCCTATATTGTTTTGGTTGTCGATGAGTTCGCCGACTTGATTATGACTGCAGGAAAAGAAGTTGAAGTTCCGATTGCTCGTTTGGCTCAATTAGCCCGTGCCATTGGTATTCACTTAATTATTGCAACACAAAGACCATCGGTAAACGTTATTACCGGTTTAATTAAAGCCAATTTCCCTGCCAGAATCGCATTTAGAGTAACTTCTAAAATTGACTCTAGAACGATTTTAGACACACAAGGAGCCGACCAGTTAATTGGACGAGGAGATTTATTATACACAAACGGAAACGACGTAATTCGTGTGCAATGTGCTTTCATTGACACACCAGAAGTCGAAAAAATTACCGATTTTATTGGCGGACAAAAAGCATATGCCACAGCTTATTTGCTTCCAGAGTTCGTTGGAGAAGAAAGTGGCATTAATCTTGATATAGATATTTCCGAAAGAGATACTTTATTTAGAGAAGCGGCAGAAATTATTGTCAATGCTCAGCAAGGTTCTGCTTCTTTATTGCAACGAAAATTAAAATTAGGATACAACAGAGCTGGTCGTTTGATCGATCAACTTGAGGCAGCAGGAATTGTTGGTCCGTTTGAAGGCAGTAAAGCGCGCAGTGTAAACATCTTAGATTTAAATGCTCTTGATCAATTTTTTAATAATGAACAAAATTAATCCAATCATGAAAGCAAAAATTCAAGAAATCAACAACAATTCTATCACAAACATGACTAAAAAGTGTTTTCAAATGGCCGTTATTTTGCTTTTGAGCTTCACTTCTATTCAGGCTCAAGATAAAAAAGCGAAAGATTTATTGAACGAAGTAACTTCTAAAATAAAAAGCTACGACAATATTGTTATCGATTTTAAATATTCTTTGAATAATGCCAAAGAAAATATCAATCAAGACAGTAAAGGAAACGTAACAATGAAAGGAAATCAATATGTTTTGAATTTTATGGGCGTTACCAAGATTTTTGACGGTCAGAAAACCTACACTATTGTTCCTGAAGACGAAGAAGTTACTATTTCTAAAGTAAACGAGAAAGATGATAATGCTATCACTCCTTCAAAAATGCTTACTTTCTTCAATTCTGGCTACAAATATAACATGGACATTGTTCAGAATGTAAAAGGAAGAAAAATTCAATACATCAAATTAGTTCCTACAAGTGGAAAAGACCAAAGAAAGGAAATTTTGTTAGGTATTGACGTTCAGACAAAACACATCTACAATTTGATTGAAACTGGAAAAAACGGAACAAAAACAACTTTAACCGTTAATTCTTTTAAAACCAATCAGCCATTATCAAAAAATCAATTTACCTTTGTAGCGAGTAAATACCCGAAATACTACATCAATAAATTAGATTAATCAGAAGGTTGAAAATACTAGACAAATACTTATTAAAAACATTCTTATTTACATTTACTACGGTATTTGTAATCTTATTTTTCATATTCATACTTCAAACAGTATGGCTATTTATTTCAGAACTAGCAGGTAAAGATCTCGACTTAACATTGGTCGTGAAATTCCTGCTTTTTTCTATGCCACGAATTATACCGCTGGTTTTACCCTTATCAGTTTTATTAGCCTCTATTATGACTTTCGGAAATCTTGCCGAAAATTATGAGTTTGCAGCCATGAAATCTTCAGGAATCTCACTGCAAAGAGCAATGAGAGTACTGATTATTTTTATTTTCGTTTTAAGTATTGTGGCATTTTGGTTTGCAAACAACGTCATTCCGTATGCCGAATATAAATTTGTCAACTTTAGAAAAAACATCGCACAAGCCAAACCTGCGATGGCTATTGCCGAAGGTCAGTTTAATGATGTCGGCACTTACAACATTAAAGTAAACAAAAAATCTGGCGAAAATGGTAATCATCTAACTGGTGTAACTATTCACGAGAAAGCGAATAATATGGGGGAAAACAAAACCGTAATTAAAGCTAAAACTGGTGAATTAGTCAGTAACGAAAAATCTAGTATTTTAAAGCTAGTTTTAAATGATGGCTATTACTACCAAGATGTTACGCCAAAGAAATATGAAGATCGTGCAAAAATGCCATTTATAAAAGGTAAATTTAAAACACAGATCATCAACATCGATTTATCTGAACTTAACAAAGTTGATGACAGCAAAGAAAGCATTGCAGGAACAAATGCAATGTTGAATGTTAATGAATTGCGCTATACTCTAGACTCCTTGAGTAAAAATTTAGATAACGAAATTGTTTCTTTTTCTGAAAACATTAATCAACGAGTTGGCTTTAAAAAGTTTTTTACAGATTCGCAAAAAAACATCAAGAAGAAACCACTTCCAAATGATCTTTTATCTATTTATTCCAACAAAGAAAAAGTAGATGTTTTAAAAATGGCCGGAAGCAATGTTACGAGCAGCATCTATTCAATCGAAACTACTCAACGAGATTTAAAAGATAAACAACGAGAAATCAACAAGCATTTGACTGCATTGTACGAGAAATTTGTAATTGCCTTTGCTTGTTTCTTAATGTTCTTTATTGGAGCTCCGCTTGGTGCTATTATTAGAAAAGGGGGACTTGGACTTCCTATTGTATTTGCAGTTTTAATCTTTATTACTTTCCATTTTATTAATACTTTCGGAAAAAGAGTATCTCAAGAAGGCGGTATGACTCCATTTTTAGGATCGTGGATGTCCTCTTTTATTTTGTCGCCTCTTGCCATATTATTGACCTATCGTGCAACAAACGATAACGGGTTAATTAATTTTGATGCGATTACAACTCCTATTTCACAACTATTTCAGAAAATCTCTGAGCGGTTTTCACCTGCTCAAAAGCAAAAATAATTATGTCAACAACAAAAATACAACTGAATACCATTGAAGAAGCTATAGAAGATATTCGTCAAGGTAAAGTAATCATTGTAGTCGATGATGAGGATCGCGAAAATGAAGGTGATTTTTTGGCTGCTGCTGAAAAAGTGACTCCAGAAATGATCAACTTTATGGCTACTCACGGACGCGGTTTAATTTGTACACCACTTACAGAAAGCCGATGCAAGGAGCTGGATCTTCGTGCCATGGTGACCAACAATACAGATCACATGGAAACTGCTTTTACGGTTTCTGTAGATTTAAAAGGTCAAGGAGTAACAACTGGAATATCTGCAGCAGATAGATCAAAAACGGTTCAATCTTTAGTTGATCCTAATACAAAACCACACGATTTAGCTCGTCCTGGTCATATTTTTCCTTTAATCGCTAAACAAGGTGGTGTTTTAAGAAGAACTGGACATACTGAGGCAGCAATTGATTTTGCACGTTTGGCAGGATTTAAACCTGCTGGTGTAATCTGCGAAATTTTGAACGAAGACGGAACAATGTCTCGTTTGCCAGAATTGATTAAAGTCGCTAAAAAATTCGATTTAAAATTAGTTTCTATCGAAGATTTAGTCGCTTATAGAATGCAGCACGATAGTTTGATTGTTAAAAAAGAAGATTTCGATATCGAAACTCGTTTTGGAACTTTCCGATTGAGAGCTTACGAACAAACTACCAACAAACAAATCCATATTGCTTTAACTAAAGGAACTTGGAATCTTGGCGAACCCATTTTGACCAGAATTCACTCTTCTCAGGTAAACAACGATTTATTGGGCACATTGACTAATAATGCAGAACAGCAATTAGACGATATGTTTAAAGTAATTAATGAAAACGGAAAAGGCGCCGTTATTTTTATCAATCAAGATATGACCGCTGTTAATCTTTTAAACAGAATTTCTGAGCTTAAATCATTGCAGGCTAACGGAACTTTGAAAGCTCCAAAAGTGATTATTGACAGCAAAGATTACGGAATCGGAGCTCAAATTCTTCATGATATAGATATTTCTAAAATAAGATTGGTTTCGAATACAGAACAAACAAAACGCGTTGGCATGATTGGATACGGGCTTGAAATTACAGAATACGTTAATTATTAATATGGGAACAGTAGAAGAAAGAATTCAAAAATCGGAAACTCGTATTTTTAAAGCCGTTTTCCCTAGTACAACGAATCATTACGACACTTTGTTTGGAGGAACTGCTCTTCATTTAATGGATGAAGTTGCTTTTATCTGCGCGACTCGATTCAGCCGTAAAAAAGTAGTTACGATTTCTACAGGACAAATTGATTTTAAAAAAGCAATTCCTGCAGGTACTTTAATCGAATTAGTAGCAAAAGTAGACAGCGTTGGAAGAACCAGCTGTAAAATTCACGTCGATATTTTCATGGAACAAATGTATTCTGAACTTCGTGAAACGGTAGTTTCAGGAACTTTTTCGTTTGTTGCTGTCGACGAAAACAAAAAACCAACGCCAATTTTAGACGATTTAGATTAATTTCTCAAAAAACATCACTTTCGGAAATACTGATAATTAGACACTTGAAAATTATCTTAAAAAACTTCAAAAAAAAGTCCGAAAAAAGTTTTTATAACCGAAAAACCGTCTTATATTTGCACCCGCAATCAGGCAATGATTGCGACATACTGGAGAAATGGCAGAGCGGTCGAATGCGGCAGTCTTGAAAACTGTTGACTGTAACAGGTCCGGGGGTTCGAATCCCTCTTTCTCCGCAGAACTTTGAAACCCTTAACTTTGTTAAGGGTTTTCTTTTTTACTACAACACCCTCCAACTTTAAATTTCAGTTATATATTCAAGATCTATTCTAAGTGGAACTTCTAAAACCAAACTACTTAGCCAACGCAAATTGTTTATATTAGCTCAAGAAATAAACGAATACCAATCACCGGTTCCCAAAATCCAAATCTTAAATAAACGAATGACCCAAAGAGAAACTGATTTACTTGAAATAAAAAGGCTTTTAACAGAGAAAGACAGCGACGGAGTATATGAAGATGCTCTTTCTTTTATTTACACTTATGAAAAAGATGAAGAAATTCTTTTACTTCTTTGTCAACTGTTCGAATCGGAATGGCATAAAGCTCACGAGGATATGGCTAGCGCTTTTCAATATATTTCAAACCCTATTACAGCAGAAACTTTATTTAAAGTAGCATTCTCAGATTATGAATATATTAGTTGGAATGAGTATTTTCCTTTGCAGAGAAAATGTACTTGGGCGCTCGCAGATATTGGCACCAAAGAGGCTAAAAAGTATTTAGAACAAATAGAACAGCAAGCCAATGAAGTAATAGCTGCATACGCAACCAAAAGACTGGTGCAATGGGATTTTGAATTCAGAAGAAAAGTTCCTGTGTTGGGCGAATCAAAATATAAGGGTTTTGCAATAGCTCTTGAAAATTATTCAGATAGATTAAAAGAGTTGCCTGAAAACGGACAAAACATAATAGGTTATGTAATGAAAAACCTTGACATTCTTGACAATCCTCCATATGATGGCATAGTAAAAGAATTTGTCGTGTTGTATCTGCTTAATACGAAAACTATAGCTATCTCTATTATAGAAAGCCAAGACCTTGGAAAGCCTGATTACAGCGGTTTGAAAGCAAATTCAATACAACTAAGTTTTCTATCCATAATGCATCATTACCAATTGAGCGAAAAAGAAAATCAGGAAAGCGCATTGGCTGTTTGGATAAGAAAAGAAGCTTTTGAAGAGATTTTACAAAAAGTAAAACCAGAATGGAATACTGATTACGATTATTTTGGAAAAGAAATCGAAAGACAAACCATACAGCTGGATTTGACAGAAGAAGATTTTGAAAAACTGGTGAAAGAAAAAATTAAATTTGTATTAGATGCTTCTGATTTCATCAAAGAGCAAAAGCAATATATAGATCAAAATCAGATTGAAAAATTGATGATTCCTAAAGAGAGAATAATTGATTTTGAAAAACCTGGAATTATTGATGAGAAATGGGCATAAATTTCCAGATACTTTGAAAATGAAAAAATCATCTTTTTCGCATGGCTCTTATTAGTTTTTCATTACGTCTGTCGGCTCTTGAATTCTGAAGCGATATGACAGCCCATATAGCAGCAGGTAACCAGCCGATTAAAGTAAACTGTAAAATTAAACAAAGTAAAGATGTTAAAATTTTACCTCTTAAAAGAAAGGAGATACATGGAAAAAATATTGCTATAAGTGTCATCATTTTTATCTGGTTTAAGTTATATGTCGCAAATCTTCTGATTTGTTACTTAAAACCTCATCACAAATTAAAAATTATCTTAAATTGAAATATTTCACAAAGCAAACTAAAATGCCTAAATTTTACTTTTTCTGTTTTTGCCTCACTTTTAAATCTTTAGCTTTCTCAGGGATTTTCTTTTTTATGTGTCGATCATTTTCTTTGTAAATAGTTTCAAAAAAATTTTCACAATTCAAAAAACACCTTATCTTTGCACTCGCAATCAGAAAATGAGAGCAACATACTGGAGAAATGGCAGAGCGGTCGAATGCGGCAGTCTTGAAAACTGTTGACTGTAACAGGTCCGGGGGTTCGAATCCCTCTTTCTCCGCCAGATGAAGTTTCAGAAGAAACTAAAAAAGTAAAAAGCCTTTGAACATTGATGTTTAAAGGCTTTTTTATTAGCTATAAAATCGAACCCCGCTTGAAAAATGGTACCTTATTAAGTACCCATTCTTTTTTAGATGTTTTTCTAAAATCTAGGAAACTGATTAAATATTAAGTTTTGGTTCATTGCTTCTCATTATTTTTTCAATCTTATTGCTGTCATACAAGAAAATATCTTTGAGTGGTTTAAGGTACAATATGATTCTGCCTTTATTTATAATCTCATTTTTTAGACAGTCAAATATCTTTTTTAATCTTCATTTCTTTAGAATAGACCTTAGGACTACCCCCAAAAGACAGACCTACATCTCCAGTTATTCAATCATCTAAATCTTTATCCAATTAAAAATATTTTTAATTGGATAAATCGCTAATACGTTATTAGAATTAGACTATTCACATTAACAAAAGTTTAAATTTTATAATATTATAAAAAATACCACGCCAACTCTAAAAACATTCAAAACATAATTTTTCAAACGTTTAAATAAAAAATACCGTACAAATACCTAATAAAATTCATTAAACAATTGTTAAAATTGTTATCACAATCCGATAATAAACTTTAAAACCAAACTAACATGAATTTTATAAAAAAAACACCGAAGATCATTTTAGTATTACTACTAATTATTAGAGTATCGAACTCTGGCTTTGCACAGGTAAGTCCAACCCTAGGTGTTGGTCTGAGCGAACTGACTATGAAAAAAGGCACCATCGATGTCGAAGTCTTAACGCAGATTATTATTGAAAAACAAAAAGAGCTTAAGAAAGAAGCCTTGAAACGTTTTTTATTTGACAGATTCCCTTCGGGAAATTTCGCAACCAAATACTACATTCAAAATTGTCTTTATACATTGATGAATGAGAAAAATCCTGTGGTAATCAAAAAGGAAATTATGGAATTAACGACTAATTATTCAATTGCCTTGGGACTTGCGGCTGTATATAAAATGGACTCCCCAAAACACTATCTTATCGATGCCGAAATTCGTTTCCTTATTATAGATGTAAATGAAGATATCATCAAACTACAAAACAGCGATCCCAACACTAAAAATCTGGATTATAAATTAATGGTCGATGTTGTCTCGCTGTCTCTCAGCAATTCACAGCAGATGAAGACTAAAGGTTTTTTCAAAAATGCAATCAACTACCAAACCGGAACATATTATGCAAACCTGATTGATACAATTCATGAGAAAGACAGCAATAAAAGAGCTCTCAAAGTAAAACTCCATAAAGACATTACCAAATTATCCACTCGAATAACAAGCCAAATAGAGAATTATGTAAAAAATTATGATGTTATAAAAGAATTTTACTCACGCTATAATTCCGAAAAACCTGAAGGCATAAAAAAGGCTCTACTGGAAGACTACAATAAAGAAATCATGGAATTATACTCCTCATCCGGCATCTCTAATGTATTAACAAGCATCAAGAATAAAGAAGACTTTAGTGCCGCATTTAAGAAATATAACAAGGATATTGAAAATTATAACATAGAAAAAACAAGAATTGAGAATTTAAACAAATCAAAGTCTGCACTGGAAACAATGAAAAAAATAATTCCAGACTATCTAAACAGTAACAAAACCCTTGCAACCTCATCGCAAAAGCTAAAAAATCAGAAAATAGAGGTTACAGCTGACAGTTTGGTGAATCCGAATACAGTCTTAAGAGCTTTACCGCAGGCTGAAAATTCCACGGCAAAAGAAGAAATTATAAAAAATATAAGCCAGTACAACTACGACAAAAGCACAAATTTGACATTGAAAAATAAATTTTTGGAAGCATACAACAATTTATCTATTGCCTATCAGCAGCTTGATTCCAAAATAGTGATAGATACTTTAAAATTAAAAGACAATTTTGACTTTCAATTGAAAATAGACAGTATCTCACAGATTATAAATACTGATTCGAAAATTAAAATGGAAAAAGCAGAGAATGAAATCAACTCCGATATAATTTTCATTACCCAAAGCAAAGGTTTCTTACAAGTTTATTTAAAATACCTTCTTGATAATCTACTAAATAAAAACGACTTAAATCTGGGACTAGACATAAAAAGCGAAAATGGACTGAAAATAACGCAGGAATTCTCCGATACTGTTTCACAGTTTTACATTCAGATCAAAGAACTTGCAGACAAGAATTCGGCAACCATTGCCGATGTATATAATTTGGAAAACAACATAATCCCTCAGCTTCTAAAATTTTCTTTTTATGCTCAAAATCAAGAAGTGAAAGGCACCATTACAAATTTCCGAATTCTAAGCACACTGCTAAAGGCTAAGATCGTATTGGAGGCAAACAAAGATGGAGACTTAAAATACAACGAAAACCTAAACAGCATTCTTACCTTTGTCTCTAACTTGGATAAACTAGATAAAGCCCAGACTTATCAAAGTGTAATTGACTTTATTCAGGAAAACAATGAAAATGTAGCACAATGCCTTCCCGATAATTTTCAGCCAATCTATACCCTTTTTATAAATGGAGTTAAAAAATATACGGTACTTAACACCAATGAGCAATATATAGAAGTTGATGTCATTTCATTTCTGAACGATCTGCAGCAATACTACAACAAGGAAAACAAATCATGGTTCTCTTTATATTTCACACTTGGAATCAGTGAAAATTTCTTTCCCAAAAAAACAATACTTCCTGGGTCAACCGAAAGTATCTCCAGTGTTGGACTGGCATCTGAGAAGATCGGCGTTCAGTTTACCTGCTACACGTTCCAAAAAGAAGAAGGCTTTAAAAATCTGGTGAAAGATAAAGTATATACCAATTACAAAAATCCATTTGTAAACAAAATTTATACAATAGTTTATGCATCCGGTCTTCTGTATTCCTTAGCCAATACTACAACCAACGAAAACTTTGATTTTCCGCACGTTGGCGTAGGAGGCGGACTTCGCTTTTATAATGCCTTGGATTTTAACTTATCCTATGCCCTTCCTTTTATAGATGGACAGAATTTTGGGAAAAACGGTTTTATCAGTGTTGGTCTTGACATACCCCTTGGAGAATATCTAGAAAAGCTGGGCAAAAAATAAAAATGCAAAAAGACTCTACACGATAATAGATTAATGTGAACAGCTTGAGAAATACTATCTCAAGCTATTTATTGAAAATTCAAATATTCCTACATTTACAGAGGTTAATGAAACCAAGGATTTCAAGAGTGCCCTATTGGTGTCCTTCTTTTTTTAAAATAACGTGACTTCCAGTATTCGCTGATGCTTACGATACAGGTTGCGGAGCCTCTTTCTCCACCAGATGAAGTTTCAGAAGAAACTAAAAAGTAAAAGCCTTTGAACATAAATGTTTAAAGGCTTTTTTATTGTGTTTAATTTAAGAATATTATCAGACGACATAACTTGTTTTAAAAAAACAAAAACGGATGAGTCCAATACCTCATCCGTTTTTATTTTTAATCACAAAGGAAACTGACGGCTCCTAATAATGCTGCCACTTCGTTGTCATTTGAAATGGAAACTTGAATTTCAGAACCAGATTCCTGAATTGTTTTGTTAAATGAAGACAAAAACAAATCGCTTGCATTGGCAATTTTTCCACCAATAATAATATGATCTGCTGTAAAGTTGGTAATCCACGGAATTGCAACTGTTGCTAAATCCTCTCCCATTCTTTCAAATACCTGAATAGCCTTCTGATCTCCATTTTTCGCTAAATTATAAAGTTCTAAACCATTATTAAGATCGCTACCGCTTAAAGATTTGTAATGCGATAAAAGACCTCTAACCGAAACATAATCTTCGGCAATTCCATCTTTATAAGACAGATTGTATATTTCACCATCAGTAGGAACAGAATTACCTGAACTAATTGACGTTCCTTTATCAATAAAACAAGCTCCTAATCCAGTTCCTAATGTTACGGCCATTACTTTTTTAGAAAGATTTTCCTGATGTTTAAAAACTTCTCCTTTTCCAAAACAAACAGCGTCATTTTCAAAAAGAACTGGAAAATCTGTAGGAAAATCTAGAGTTTCCAAAAGCAATTCTCGAATGTTTAATCCGTAAAAATGTTCGTATTTCGACTGATCTTTAATCCAGCAAATTCCGTTTTTATAATCAAAAGGTCCAGGCATGCAAATTGCAATTCCTGTAATATCTTTTACATTAGAATTTTCTATTGCGGTGCTGATTACTTTTTTCCAAATGCTCATAACCTGATCTGCTGGCATATTTGAATCAAAAGATTCTTTACAAAGCGAAACGTCAAGAACTTTCATTTCTGCTTTATCAATAACCGCAGCTGTAATATGCGTTCCTCCTATATCCAGCCCAATGGCGTGTGATGTATTCATTTTTAATTATTTAGCTTTAGTACTAGATATTTTTGTCTTTTAAAATTTGAGGATAATGAATACTGGTATGTACAATCATTTCACCAAATAATGTATTTGCCCAAGCAAACCATTTACGTGTAAATTTGGTTACATCGTCTTTATGAAATGATTCGTGCATAAATCCTGTATCGGCGTTTGTTTTAATTAAATTGCTGATACAAGCCTTTATTTCTTTTTCGTCTACACTTGTAATCGCTCTCAAAACAATACTCATAGGCCAGATCGTATCAACTCCCGTGTGCGGACCGCCAATACCTTCGCCTGCTTTTCCTTTATAGAAAAACGGATTATTTTCAGACAGCACCACTTTTCTTGTATTAAGATATAAAGGATCATTTGGAGCAATAGCGCCTAAATATGGTAATGATAATAATGACGGCACATTGGCGTCATCCATCATATGGAAACTGCCGTATCCGTTTACTTCAAAAGCTATAATTTTTCCGAATTTCGGGTGATTGATGATTCCGTGTTCATTAAGTCCATTTTGAACCTCATCTCTCAGTTTTGTGGCTTTCGCAACCAAATCATTGTCTTTTAAAGCTGGAAGAGAGAAAATTTCAATCAGATAGCCCAATATTTCAATAGCGAACATATTACTTGGAATCAGATAACCAAACAAAGTAGAATCGTCACTTGGTCGGAAAGTCGAGACAATTAATCCGCAAGGTTTTACAGGATAGCCATAACCGCCTAACGGAACTCCATCTGTAGCCCAAGCCGTCTGACGCTGAAAACTATATGGCCCGCCTTTGCCGTCCATTCGCTGCTGTTCTTTAAAAGTCTGAAGAATTAAAAGCATGGCTTCTTTCCATTTGGCATCAAATAAACTGATGTCTCCTGTTTCCTTCCAATATCCGTGTGCTAGTCGAACAGGATAACACAAACTGTCAATTTCCCATTTTCTTTCGTGAATTCCGGGCTGCATTTTAGTAAGGTCATTTTTCCATTCGCTTTCCTTCGTAAAATCTTTATAAAAAGCATTCGCATACGGATCCAGCAGAATACATTTCGCTTGACGATTAATTACTCCTTTTACCAGTTCTGCCAGTTTCGGATCTTCTTTTACAAACGGAATATAAGGCCAAATCTGTGCCGTACTGTCTCTAAGCCACATGGCATCAATATCTCCTGTAATTACATACGTATCTGGTTTCCCATCAATAATCTCAAAATCGACTGTGGTATCTAATGTGTTTGGAAAACAGTTTTCGAATATCCATGCTAACTCAGGATTGCCGATTTGTTTTTTAATGCGTACGATAGCGGCTTCAATTGCTTTACTCGTAAATTTTCTTTCGGCAACAGGAGGTCTTTTAGAAACAAAATCTTTTAGCGGAAAGGGAAAAGCATCTGAATTAAATCCGAAAGCTTCTGTTTGAAGTGCCAGTAATCCTGCTGAAAAAATGCCTGCATTTCTTATAAATTTTCTACGTGACTGCATATATTTTTATTTTGAAGTTGAATAAGAATATGGGAATGATTCCTTTGTTGTGCCTCTTTTAAAATTAGGAGAACTTGTCATATCAAAATTTAATTCGCCTCCTTTCAATACATCAAAATGGTTGATGTAATTTTTAGTATGAAGAGCATTATCCCATTTTAATTCGTTTACATATTTGTTAGTTTCTGAATTATTTGGTGCATTGATAATAAGCTGTTTTCCGTTTTCTAACTGTAATGTCGTTTTCTTAAACAAAGGTGCCCCCAAAACATATTCTTCTGTTCCTGGACAAACTGGATAAAATCCCATGGCTGAAAAAATATACCATGCAGAAGTCTGTCCGTTGTCTTCATCTCCGCAATAACCATCTGGAGTTGGTTTGTACAAACGATTCATGACCTCTCTTGACCAATATTGTGTTTTCCAAGGTTCTCCTGCATAATTGTACAGATAAATCATGTGTTGAATTGGCTGGTTTCCGTGCGCATATTGCCCCATATTCATAATCTGCATTTCACGGATTTCGTGAATAACAGCACCATAATAGCTGTCATCAAAAATTGGAGGTGTAGTAAATACAGCGTCTAATTTTGCTGTGAAATTTTTCTCTCCGCCCATCAAATCAATCAGCCCTTGGATGTCGTGAAAAACACTCCAGCTGTAATGCCAACTGTTTCCTTCGGTAAAAGCATCTCCCCATTTAAACGGATTAAAATTGGCTGGAAAACTGCCGTCTTTATTTCGTCCGCTCATTAATCCTATTTCTGGATTGTAAAGTTTTTTGTAATTCAGCATTCGTTTTTCGTACAGACTGATTTCTTTTTTCGGACGATTTAATGCTTTTGCCAATTTCCAAATCGCAAAATCATCGTAAGCATATTCTAGTGTTCGCGCTGCATTTTCATTGATTTTTACATCATACGGAACATATCCTAAAGTGTTGTAGTACTGAACTCCTTTTCTTCCAACAGCATCCATCGGACCTTCATTATTGGCACCATGAAGTAAAGCTTCGTATAAAGTATTGATGTCATAACCGCGTAATCCTTTCATGTAAGCATCAGAAACTACAGAAGCTGAATTATTTCCAACCATTACATTTCTAAAACCTGGACTTGACCATTCTGGCAGAAATCCGCCTTCTTTATAATCATTTATCAATCCTTCCTGCATTTCTTTATTAATAGAAGGATAAACCAAATTTAGCAATGGATATAAAGCACGGAAAGTATCCCAAAATCCTGTTCCTGCGTACATATATCCAGGAAGGGTTTTTCCGTTGTATGGACTGTAGTGCACAATTTTTCCGTCTTTATCAATTTCATATTGTTTTTGAGGAAAACAAACTGTACGATATAAACAAGAATAAAAAGTCCTTAACTGATCTATATTGTTGTCTTCCACAGCAATTTTTCCTAGAACTTTATTCCATTCTGCTTTAGATTGCGCAACTGTTTCTTCAAAAGTTGCTGTGCCTAATTCATTTTTCAGATTCAGCTCTGCTTGTTCTGGACTTATAAAAGAGGATGCCACTCTAACATTTACTTTTTCTCCTTTTTTGGTTTGAAACCCGATAACCGCACCTACATGATTTCCTTCTTCTTCTAATTTATCAGCAGTCAAAACTCTATCAATCCAAGTTGAATTGGTTAAGAACTTTTTGTCAAAAACCAGCACAAAATAGTTCTTGAAATTTTGAGGAACTCCGCCGCTGTTGCGCGTTGTATAACCTATTATTTTATTTTCTGAAGGGATTATTTTGATAAAAGAACCTTTATCAAACGCATCGATTACAATAGAAGATTTTTCATTTTCTGGAAATGTAATCTGAAAATACGCAGCTCTTTCTGTTGTGGTAATTTCGGTTGTCACATCATGATCAGCCAGATAAACGCTGTAATAATACGGTTTTGAAACCTCAGCTTTATGGCTGAACCAGCTCGCGCGCTCGTCTTCGGCGAAAACCAATTTACCAGTAACTGGCATAATCGAAAACTGACCGTAATCGTTCATCCAAGGTGAAGGCTGATGCGTCTGCTTAAACCCTCTGATTTTTTCTGCGGTATAAGTGTATGCCCATCCGTCGCCCATTTTTCCGGTTTGTGGCGTCCAGAAATTCATTCCCCACGGTCTGCAGATTGCGGGATATGTATTTCCGTTGGAAAGATTATGCAAAGACTGTGTTCCCATTAACGGATTTACATATTCTACTGGCTCTTTAACTTGTGCATTTATAGAAATGCAGCAGTGTATTAATCCAAAAAAAATTAAACTTTTTATTTTCATACTATGTGTTGTTATCCTAACAGGTTTTTTAAACCTGTTAGGTATTTTTATTCTTTGTAAAATGCCAATCTCGTTTGCCTAAAGCTTTGTCAAAGTTTTAAACTTTGACAAAGCTGCCGTAAATCTAAACCTTAAATTATACCTAACAGGTTTTAAAAACCTGTTAGGAAACTGCTCACTAAAAACTGAACACTGAACACTACTTACAACGGTCTATCTTCTTTCTTAACTCCAAATGTCATTGACGGTTTGCTTCCCATATATAATTTCAGTTCTCCTCCTTTTACGATCATTTCTTGTGTGATATATGATTTTGCGTATGGTTTTCCGTTATATTCTGCTTTTTGGATATAGATATTTGAGGCATTGTTATTAACCGCATTTATCGTAAATGAAATATCTTTTTTATGATGAATAACAGCACTGTTTACCAACGGACTTCCTAAAACATAAATTCCATTTGCTGGATTAACGGAATAGAATCCCATAGAAGACAAAATGTACCAAGCCGACATTTGCCCCAAATCTTCATTACCGCATAATCCGTCTGGTTTTGTTGAGTAGAATTTCTCGTCGATTTCTCGAATTAATTTTGCTGTTTTCCAAGGCTGTCCCACATACGCATACAAATACGGAATATGATGATTAGGCTCGTTTCCGTGAGCGTACTGTCCTATTAAACCGCTAATATCTGGTGAAACATCCTCACCTTCTACTTTATCAGTCAGCAGGAAAAGTGAGTCCAATTTTGCGATAAATTTATCTTCGCTTCCAAATAAATCAATTAAACCGTACGGATCTTGTGGCACCAGCCAAGTATATTGCCATGCATTTCCCTCAACATAATCGTCTTTACGATGTGCTGACGAAAGCGGATTAAATGGCGTTCTCCAATTTCCATTTGTTAATTTACCACGCATAAAAGTGGTTTCTTTATCAAAATACAATTTGTATAAATTGGCTCTTTTGGTGAAATAATTATAATCGTCTGTTTTATTTAAAGATTTCGCCATCAAAGCAATACAGTAATCATCAATTGCATATTCTAAAGCATTTCCAACAGATTCTAACAGTTTATCAGCAGGAATATATTCTAGTTTCTGAACATAATCCATTCCGTCTCGTGTTTGCATGGCCGTTTTTTTAATAGCTTCGTATGCTAAGTTTATATCATAATCACTATATCCTTTTAAGTAAGCATCGACAATAACCGCTATAGAATGGTTTCCGTTCATCGTATTGGTTTCATTACCCATTAAATGCCAAACCGGTAATCTGCCCTGCTGCTGATAAATCGCTAAAAACGATTTTACAATATCATTGATTTTTTCTGGCTGCGTAATAGTGTATAATGGATGCAGTCCGCGGTAAGTATCCCAAAGCGAAAAAGTAGTGTAATTGGTAAAATTGGCTTTTTCGTAGATTTTTTTATCCGTTCCCAGATAATCTCCATTGGCATCATTAAAAATAGAAGGCGCAAACATAGTGTGATACAATGAAGTATAGAAAACTTTCATTGTTTTTTCGTCTGCTTTTATCTGAACTTTATTTAGCTCCTTGTTCCATTTTGAATCTGCTAATTTTACGACAGCTTCAAAATCCCAATTCGGGATCCCTGCTTTTATATTGGTAGATGCATTTTCGACGCTAACTGGAGAAATTCCGACTTTTACCAGAATCTGTTTCTTTTTTAAAGCTTTAAAATCTAAAATCGCTTTTATTTTTAAGCCCTCGCCTTCTGTTCCTTTAACCACAGTTGTACTATCATAAACCTTTATATTGGCAATTGGCTCAGAGAATTCCATTGCAAAATAAATGCGCTGATCTGCTGCCCAACCTGCCGAATAACGATAGCCTTCAATCTTAGTTTCGCTTATTTTTTTTATGAACGTTTTTACGGGTCTGTCCCAGCCAATTCCGTCAGCTAGATCAATTAAAATGTGTGAATCGTTTGTGTTCTCAAAAGTATATTTATGAAAACCAACTCTTTCGCTGGCTGTTAATTCGGCTTTGATTTTATATTTATCCAATAAAACGCTATAATATCCTGGTTTTACCACTTCGTTTTTATGAGAGAAATACGAACCGTAACCGTTTACCATATCTTCTTTTGTTCCTTTGGTTAAACCGACTTTTCCACTAACAGGAAGTACCAGAATATCATTTAAATCTCCAATTCCGGTTCCGCTTAAGTGCGTATGTGTGAAACCTAAAATGGTATTGCTGGCATAGTTATAACCGCTGCACCAATCCCATCCTTCAAAAATATTTACAGGTCCCAACTGTACCGCTCCAAAAGGAACATTTGCCCCCACAAATACGTGGCCATGCCCCGCCGAACCAATAAGCGGATCTACATATTGTGTATAATTTGTATCGGTTTGTTTTTCCTTTTTTTGCTGCGAAATTATCGGGTTAGCAAAAAGTAAATTCAAAGCCAAAAAACCGCTAAATACTATTCTCATATATTTTTATTTTTGATTGCGTCTGTTTAAGTTTGACGCAAATATTTTTAAATTCTGTATGTTAGACGCACTGCAGTGCGTCTCTACAAAAAACCTTTGTCCCTTAGAACCTTAGCATCTTAGTACCTTTTAAGAACATCAAACAAAGAATAAATCTTAATCTCGGGCTTTGATATTTTCCCTTCAAACGAAATTGTTTTTTCTTCTCCTGCTTTTAGATCAAAATAATTATCGCTCCATTTTCCATTATAACCTTTCATTGAAACGCAAACATATTTTGCCATTTTCTGAGCTTTTACAATTACCTTATTCCCTTTTATTTCCCAGCTGATTTTTGGGTCTTCTAATGCCAAATCTTTTGGATGCGTAAAATCGATTTCTGGTTTTATGTCATCTCTGTAGGCTTCTTTTATGGCATACCAAGCTGCTTTTGGCTGTCGGTTATGGTAATCGGTAATACTCCAGCTTGCGACAGGCCAGCAGTCGTTTAATTGCCAGACTAGATTTCCCATATTATAAGGCGCTTTCGAACGATGAATCCCAACAATATTTTTGATGGAATAATAATGCATGCACTGACTCAAATAGGCATAATCTTCTAGATTCATCTTTTTAATTTTAGAGGCATCGATGAAATATTTACCTAAATAGGCATCTAATTTCTCAAAACCTTTGCCTGCTTTTAAATGTACTTTTAGTATATCTGAATATAAATGACGGTCTTCTGGAGAAGTAAAACTTTCAACTGAAGAATAATTCGGTAAAGACAGCATTCCGTATTCGCTCACAAAGCGTCCTGTTTTTTTCTGAACGGCTTCAATATCTTCCAATCCCCACCAGATTCCCCAATAGTGGCTGTCTCCTTCGTTAATACTTTTAGCTTTCGACCAATGGTGTAAAGGCGACGAACTTAAATACGGACGTTTATCATCGACTTCTTTTACCCATTTTGGTATACTATCATGAAATAAACGTGTATAATCTTTCCACAAACGAATGGAATCTTGTTTTGAAATTTTGAAACTTTTCATCCAGCCCCAATTTTTAAAGGCTTCGTCAGATTCGTTATTTCCACACCATAAAACGATGCTTGGATGATGACGCAGTCTCTTTACCTGATACTGAACTTCTTTTTTTACATTGTCAAAAAAAGCATCGTCTCCAGGAACCATTGTGCCTGCGAACATAAAATCCTGCCAGACATTTATACCGTATTTATCGCATAAATCGTAGAAATAATCATCTTCGTAAATACCACCGCCCCAAACGCGAAGCATATTCATATTGGCTTCTTTGGCAGATAAAACTATTTTTTCATATTCTTTTTTATCTACTCTAGAAAGAAAAGCATCTGATGGAATGTAATTGGCTCCTTTCATGTAAACTGGTTTTCCATCAATTTTAAAATAGAAAGATCTGCCTAAACTATCTGGCTCTTGTATTAATTCAATCTTTCGATTTAAAACATAAGATTTCTCGGGATTTTTTTCGTTGTAAGATTCCAATCTTGGCATTTTCCATATTCCGCAGGTTGTAAATTTTGGTCCCCAATCCCAACCAAAATGGTATTGTGCTTTACGTACATAGGCACGCGAATTATCTGGAATTACAAATGGATAATCTTTTTTAGCCAGAGAATCAACCACATTTTGTGCCGATTGAAATACGATTCTCAAATCATTATTTCCTGATTTCAAGACTTTTTTAACCTTAACACGCCATTGACGAAACATATTATCGGCTTTTAAAACCAGCTGATTGTTTACATAAACAGATGCATAAGTATCTAATCCGTCAAAAACTAAATCTGTGTTTTTCTTTTTCAGCATATTTGCTGTAACCTGAAAAGTGGTTTTGTATTCCCAGTTCTTGCGTTCTATCCATTGCAGTTTTTCTTCATTATCACGGTAAAACGGATCTGGTATTAATTTGCTGTTTAGCAAATCTGTGTGAATTTCTCCCGGAACAGTCGCCGGATACCATTTTTGCGTTTTCTCTTCACGGTATGCCCAATTGTTTTTTAAATCAATTTGCTGTGCAAAGGCAATTGATGTAAAACCTACCCAAAATAGGCACATGAAACAGTGAAGTTTTTTTTGATAATTCATTTTATGGAATACTATATTAATACCTTCTAAAATTAGTAAAAAGGTAACTAATTTGGCAGTTTAGAGAAGGAAAGAAATGACCAAGTTTATTCCTTCTCTTTAGAATTTATTCTTTGTTAGTAACTCTAAAATACAACTAGAAATATCTTCTTTACCACTGCCTTATGCTTTATTTTGGTTTTAATGTGGATTGTTTTAAATTCAAATAATGAAACAAATTCTTAAATATCGCTTTTTGAAATCTTTTAAATACAGAAAGTAAATCCATATTTTTCAGCAGAATCTCTCTTAGTTTGCTGCGAAAAAAAAGGTATTTGAATCTGTAAAGTAACTTCTCAAATTGCTTGATTTTTAGATCAATTTATTATATGATTTTAAAAATAAGCCGGGTATGCTCATTACCCGACTTATCTTAACTAACCAACCACTTTAAAAATTATTTATCCCACCAGATTCTTGTGGTCATTAAATCTAAACCTTGACGTTGAATGGCTTCTTTATAATTAGCCTCGTTTGTAATAAGTTCTGACTGATCATAAATTAATCTTCTCGGGATTGTTCCTTTTGTGTCTCCTGTTGGATCATTCACAGGAACTAAAACTGGATAACCTGTTCTTCTGTATTCTGAGAATGCTTCAAAACCGTTGAACAACAATACAATCCATTTTTGAGTAATAATCTGCTCGATTTTTTCTGCTTCTGTTCCTCCAGATTTAAATGGATAAGTAGTAATATAAGTGTTATATTCTGCTAATGTAACTGCAGGCACTTTATCTCCAAAAATGGTTAAAATATTCATAGCTGCTCTTACTCCATTCTCATAATAAGTCTGAGCCGATCCGCCAACGTTCCATCCTTTTACTGCCGCTTCTGCCAATAAAAACTGAACCTCAGCATAAGACATAATTAATGTTGGAGCATCTAAACGCAATACTGTTGAAGTATTTGGGTCTGAGAACAATTTTTTATCTCCTCCCGGAAATTCTTTTGCATCATTTGCCAAACCTTGCTGACTTGCTGGGCTATTATCTCCTGTAGCTTCTAGTTTTGCATAAATTCGTAAACGCGGATCGTTTGTATTTTTCAATAAATCGATGAAAGTTTTACTGAATTTAATGTTTGATTCTCCTCCATTTAAATCATTTCTAACCCAAGAAGAGGTAATTGGATTCGTCTTAACCCCTGCAGGACCGGCATCGTGCTTTAAAACCAAACTGTCATCATTTGAAGTAAAAACTCCTTTAGCATAGGCTTTTTCAACAAACTCTTTTGCTTTTGCAGGATTTACTTTAGACAAACGCATTGCTACTCTTAACATTAAAGAATTTGCCAATTTCTTCCATCTTGCAACATCACTTTGATAATACAAATCGGCATTTCCAACAAAAGGTTTTCCAGCATCTAGTGCTGTTCCAGCCTCGTCTAATTCTTTTAAAAGATCGTTGTAAATAGCTTCTTGCGTATCATATTTCGGAGAAAAAACGTTTCCGTTGTATCCTTTTCCTGCTTCAAAATAAGGAACTTCACCATAAGTATCTGTCAATTTTTGAAACAAGAAAACTTTCATGATTCTACAAGCCTGAATCATATTTGTATTCTCTGGCGTATCCTCGACTACAGATAATAATTGGAAAATCTGATTTAAACCTTTTCCGTAAGTTTCACCAAAAAGGGCAGCCGAATACTCCGAAGAATAGGTGTATTTTGAACCTGGTCCTCCAAGGGAAGAAAATTGCTGTACAATTTGTGCTGCGTATAAGTTATTTCCTCTTGTGTTAGAGAAATCCTGTCCGTCTACATAAATCTCTGCAAGTGTAAACATTGATTTTACAGCTGGATCTGTTAAGGCGTTCGGATTCTTATTCATTTCTTCGAATCCTTTATCGCATGAAGCCAATGTCAAAGCACCAACAATTGCGACACAAAATATTTTGATATATCTATTTTTCATCTTTTTTAGAATTAGAATTTGACATTAAGTGCAAAACCATAGTTTCTTGTCAAAGGCATAGAAGCTCTTTCCATACCTTGCGCATTACTGTTTGAGTAATTTGACTCCGGATCGATGTTTGGAACTTTGTCATAAATAGTCCATAAATTATGAGCTGAGAATGCTAAACTAACAGACTGAAATGGTGTTCTTTTTAAATATTCTTTTGGGAAATTATAAGCAAATGAAATTGCTCTAAGCTTAACAAAATCAGCATCATAAACAAAGTTTGATGTCACATCACTGTAGCTTCTCCAGTAATCGTATGCCGAAACTGTCGTGTTTACAGGATTTCCGTTAACATCTGTTCCGCTTACTGCTACACCACCTTCACGACCAGGAAGCGTAATTTCAGATAATCCATAACGTGTTCCTAACTGATTTGTAGCTGAATAGATTTCTCCTCCAAATTTAGCATCAACAAAAACTGAAAGTGTAAAGTTCTTATATGAAAAATCATTTGAAAGTCCCATAGATGTTGGTGCAACACCTTGTCCCGCAATAATTAAATTTCCTCTTAAGAATTTTCCATTTGTATCTAATACAATGTTGCCATTGGCATCTCTTAAATAATCGTATGCTTTAATAACTCCAAAAGGCTGTCCTTTTTCTAAAACTACATTAGCTCTTCCGTCTCTATTTCCTTCTAATGTTTTTGTTGTGATTTTATCAGAAAGATTTAAAACTTCACTATCGTTATAAGCAAAATTATAACCTACGTTCCAAGAGAAATTTTCAGTCTTAATTGCTTTTACATTAATAGCAAACTCCACCCCTTTATTTAAGATTTCTCCAACATTGATTTTTGTGGTTCTATATCCTGAAGCTTGAGAAACATCGGCATCTGTAATATCATTCGTTGTTTTTTTGCTGTAGAAAGTCAAATCTGTACTTACTCTGTTGTTGAAAAATGTGTTTTCAAAACCAAACTCAATTGTGCTTACATTGTATGGTTTTAAAGTTCTGTTTGGAATTGTTTCTCCATTTACACCCAAAATTGGCTGTCCTAAAGAATCTGTCTGTCCGTCTGGCGTTGTATAAGTCAATGCTAAAGCATAAGCTTCTGGCAAAGCTCCTCCAACGTTACCCCAACCCGCTCTAATTTTACCATAAGAAATCCATTCAGGAAGACCGATAACTTCTGAGTAAATAAAACTTGAACTTACAGAAGGATAAAAAGTGCTATTATTTGACGGATCTAAAGTAGAGAACCAGTCTTCACGACCTGTTAAGCTAAGAAACAAGTAGTCTTTGTATCCAAGATCTGCTGAATAGAAAAGAGAGTTTACTTCACTTTCAGAGAATAATTTTTCAGTCTTATCTGGCTGTGTATTTCCGTAGAAATATTTGAACGGAACAATGAAGTTATTTCCTTTCATCTTAATACCGCTATATCTGTTATGCTGACGGTTTGCCCCAATAAAAGCATCCAAAGAAAGGTCTTTAGCAATATCTCCCTTATAGCCTAAAAAACCAGAAGCATTTACTTCAGAACGCGTTTCAATTCTGTTTTCGATAGATCCACCTGGACTATAATTTATTCCAGTAGGCTCAATTTCAGTATATTCATAATTAATATCGTCAATACCAATAACAGCTTTAGCATAAATTTTATCTGTAATGTTATAATTTACTTTTGCAGATCCGATAAAACGTTTTCTCAGGTCGTCGTTTAAAGGAGATTTGGTAGCAAAATAAGGATTTGTATGATATACGTTTGCTCCTAAAAAGTCTTCCTCTCCGCCGTTCGCGTCATAAGGATTGCTTAACCATCTAATATCTGTTCCCGGAGTCATGAAAGTTGTTGGGAAAGATGGGTTTCTCGGCGAATCATTTAAATACGGGCGGTTATGGCTTTTCTCAGAAATATACTGAGCGTTACTTTCTATACTGATTCTTTTATTTGGAGCCGAAATTAAACTCAAAGCCACATTGTTTCTACCAAAAGTAGTTTCTGGCAAAATAGATTCGTCTTTTGTATTTCCAAAAGATAATCTAAAGTTTGTTGATTCATTTCCGCCAGAAATTGCTAAAGTATTGCTGAAAGAATATCCAGTTCTGTAGAAATTCTCCACATTATCTTTTCCATAAGCTTGATAAGGTCTTGTTTTACCATCAAGTGATAATGAAGGTGTTCCGTCATATTTATCTCCCCATGCAAAATAGTACGAATCTCTAAGTTCTTGTAAATTGTTAAATCTAGTTGGCACACCACTCGCATTTGGAGCACCAGCACCATATTGATCTTGCCATTTTAAAAGGCTTGCAGGTGTATTAAAAGAAGAATTGGTACTAAAATCTACTCCTATTCCTGTTCCGTTTTTACCTTTTTTAGTTGTAATTAAGATAACACCATTTGATCCTCTGTACCCGTAAAGAGCAGAAGCGGCACTACCTTTAAGCACAGACAGCGAAGCAATATCATCTGGATTGAAAGAAGACATACCATCTCCTTTATCTGCTCCACCCCACATTCCTGCATTTCCTTGCTGCGTATTGTCAATCGGGATTCCGTCTACGACATACAACGGCTGGTTCAATCCTGATGCAGAAGTTGCACCACGAATAACCACTCGGCTTGAACCTGATGGCCCTGTAACTGGAGCCGAAACGTTTACACCGGCAATTTTACCTTGCAAAGCATTTCCTAAATTGATTTCTTTATTTTTTGTCAGATCATCGCCTTTTAGTTCTCCTACAGCGTAACCTAAACTTTTCTTCTGTTTTTTAACTCCAAATGAAGTTACCACAACATCCTTTAATTCTTGAGTATTCTCGGCAAGTGTAACAGCAACTCTAGTTTCTTTTTCTTGTAATACAACTTGTTTTGACTGAAACCCTATAGAAGAAATAGTAAGGGTAATTTTACCTTCTGGAACATTCATTTTAAATCGTCCTTCAGCATCTGTAACAGCGCTAAATGGTTTTCCTTGAACTTCGATTGATGCAGCAACAACTCCCTTGTTTTCTGCATCTGTAACTATGCCGGTTATTAATCGATTTTGCGCGGCAGCACTTAAACTGCTAAGCAATATCACTCCTAACACTGCTAATATTCGTCTCATAAGCTTTTTTGTTTGGTTATTGGTTTTGATTTCGTTTGTGTTTTGTTGTTACGTGTTTGTTTTTTAAATAATTAATAAAAATTGGTACTCTACTTTCAATTATGACAACAAGAAGCCTTTGCAAGTCTTGCTGTTTTTGGTTTTTACTAAATCGTTTTAGTGAAATGGTTAAAAAATTTTTAAACTGATTCTCTTATTATTAAAGAGCCTTTCTTGAGAATTTTTTCAATTTTATAGTCTTCAAAGTTGGTCATCTGGCTCATTAGCAATTGTATGGACTTCACCGCTATATCTTCTATTGGCTGAGCAATTACAGATATTGTGGGCGTATGCAGTTTGAAACTGTCGTGATCATCAAAACTGATCACCGAAATATCGTCTGGAATTTTATATTTTAAATATCTAAAAGCTTGCAATCCCGCAAGTCCGAGATAATTTGCTAAAAAAAGAACAGCATCTATATCCTTATTTTTTTCAAAGAAATTTATAATGGCTTCTACTCTGCTTTGTTCGCTTGCATGATAATCTAAATGGAGCGTATAATTTTCGTTATAGATTCCTTCTTCTTTTAACGCTTCTACATATCCTTTTTCTCGCAATTTCATCTGAATCATTCCAGACTCGTTGTTTACAACAGCAATATTTTTTCTTCCTTTATCAATCAAAAACTTAGTAGCCGAGTAAGCTCCCTCATGATTGTCCATTACCACATGACTTACTTTTTGATTGGCAAAATATCTGTCGATTAGCACAACAGGTTTTTGCAATTTTAAAAGCTGGCTGATTGTTTTTTCGAGATTTCGAGTCGGTGTAATAATAAAACCTTCAACATTTGCCTGTAAAAGACTCTGCACCAATTCTTCCGAACGATTGTTATCGTCTCCTGTGCTGCAATAAAAAACCCTATAATTAATATTTTTTGCTTCGTCTTCGATCACTCTTGCCAAATCAGCAAAGAACTGATTGGATATATCTTCTACAATAAGTCCGATTGATCTTGTTTTTCCTGTTCGCAGACTGCTCGCAATCATGCTTGGTTTATACTGCAGTTTTTGTGCTACATCCTGAACTTTTTTAATCACCGACGGACTAATAGCCATTTTTTCGCCTTTTCCATTGATAACAAAAGACACAGTAGAAATAGAAACTTCTGCCTGTTTAGCAATATCTCTAATTGTAATCTTTTTCATCTAGTAAAAAATTTATTGTTGAATATTTTAGTACATCACAAATATATGTAAGCAAAACTTACAAAAACGTTTTAGTAAAATTTTTTTTCAATAAATCTCTTTTTTAACAACAAAATAAAGCGAAATATTCAGCAAATAAAGCATTTTGATTAGTTATTGTCATTTTGACTTTTAATATTGATTTTGTAATTTTTATAAAAATTAAATTCAGTTTTGAGGTATTTATTAATCATTTTTCAGTGTTATTTTTCAAAAAAAAGTTGAAAAAAAATCTAAAATTCTGTAAAAAGACTTTTTGAGAAAAAACAAGAACAAAACCTCAGCCAACTAAAACCAAGATGTCCTACGTAAGAAAAAAATCACTATTTTTAACTAACTTCATTTTTGCATTATGACCGATAAATCACAACTCTTAAGTTCCATCTTCAGGCATCTTGACGGCTTGGTTACTGCTCCTGTAGCAGTCGCACTGAAAAATAAGTCTGTATTAGAATTTATATTAAATAAAAAACAGACCTCGATAGCTGAACTTACTGCTGTTTTTAATGCTAACGAAGGATATCTGAATGTGGGTTTGCGAGTTTTGGCTTCTCAAGGATTTTTAGAATATGAAATTGATAATAAAACGCAGGTAATCACAATTGCTGTAAATGAGAAAACTGAAACTGCTTTTTCGCTTTTTCATCTCTACGAAGATGTTGTCGAATTACTTCAGTTATCTATACATTTTCATCCCCGTTTGTTTGAAGATACACCGTTTGAAAAGCTCAATACTATTTTTGAAAAATATAAAAAAAGATACGGAATTGAGTCTTCCAGCGACCCTTTGACCAAGAACATTCAAGAGCAAATTTTAAAACATATTGAAGGTTACCTCATCGGACCAACTATTGTTCGATTGGCGATGAACGGAATGTTTCACAAGTATTTTATGGAAACTTCTTTTAGACCCGAAGAGTTTCATAAATCACCCGAAAATTTTAAAAAGATATTAGACTTTTTTGTGCATTTGGGCTGGTTTCTGGAGAAAAAAGGAAATTATCAATTTACCGAAGCTGGTTTATTTTTTGCTAAAAGAGCCAGCGCATATGGCGTTACAGTTTCTTATCTTCCGACATTTGCCAAAATTGAAGAATTAATTTTTGGCAATCCAGACGCTTTAAGAACTGCAGAAGGCAAAAACGAAATTCATGTCGATCGCGAAATGAATGTTTGGGGAAGCGGAGGCGCGCATGATACTTATTTTAAAGTGGTTGATGAAATTCTTATTAAACTTTTTAATCTTCCTATCGAAGAACAGCCTAAAGGAATTCTAGATATGGGATGCGGAAATGGCGCTTTTCTACAGCATATTTTTGAAGTAATCGACAGGCAAACTTTACGTGGAAAAATGCTCGATGAATATCCGTTATTTTTAGTCGGCGCCGATTACAATCAGACGGCACTGAAAGTCACCAGAGCCAATCTTATCAATGCAGACATTTGGGCCAAAGTAATTTGGGGTGATATCGGACGTCCTGATTTACTAGCAGATGATTTGAAAGAAAACTACAATATTGATTTGAAAGATCTTCTAAATGTGAGGACTTTTCTCGATCATAATAGAATTTGGCAAGATCCGAAGCATAGTAACAAAAATAGAGTCAGTACCTCAACAGGAGCATTTGCTTACAGAGGAAAAAGAATTAGCAATAATCTGGTTGAAGATAATCTTTTGGAACATTTAAAAAAATGGTCTCCTTATGTGCGTAAATTTGGTCTGCTACTCATTGAACTTCATACTATAAACCCGAAACTTACGGCCAGTAATTTAGGTCGAACTCCAGCCACAGCTTACGACGCCACTCATGGTTTTTCGGATCAATATATTGTTGAAATTGATGTTTTTAATGCCATTGCCGCAGAAGCCGGATTGTTTCCAGATCAATCTATTTTTAAGAGATTTCCTGATGCCGATACCGCAACAGTTAGCATCAATTTATTGAAGGGAAAATAAATAAAATGTGAAATGCAGAATGTGAAATGTGAAAAGTAGATAAACTATATTTTTTACCCCGCTGGGATTTTTGCAGAAACATTTTCAAGCTCTGGAAGAGCGAAATATTTATAGATAAAATTTAAAACACAAATTAAAAAAGCTCCAGCGGAGCGATATATTTTAGATAAAAGCAAAAAGGAGCTCCCTTTTAGAAGCTCCTTTCATTTGAATTTATTTAAGAAATTATTTCTTTTCAATCAATTCCATAATCTTGTCGTAAATTGCTGTATTCTGATAAACTCCCATGAATTTTTCAGAACCTGGGCCGTAGGCAAAAACAGGAACTGGAATTGCCGTATGATCGTTCGTGCTGAAACTTCCGTGAACGTAACCTTTTTCAATGCTACCATCAATTAATGATAACCCACCAGTTTCGTGATCTGCGGTTACGATTAAAAGTGTTTCTGGATTTTTATCTACAAATTCCATTGCTTGGCCAACCAATTTGTCAAAATCAAGCATTTCTCTCACAACATATTCCACATTATTCTGATGTCCTCCGTAATCAATTTGAGCGCCTTCGGCCATAATAAAAAACGGATTCTTTGTTTTTGAAAAAGTGTTGGTCGCTTTCGCTAAAGATTTCGTTAGAAAATCTCCTCTTCCATTTTTTATAGAAACTACCGCCGCGTCTTCTAAAACAACAAATTTGCTGTTTTTAATCGTATCTAAACTCGAGAATTTATCTGAGAAAGTGTATCCTTTTTCAATTAAAGTTTTAGACAAATCTTTGCCATCTTTTCTAGAAATAAATTCTTTCTGTCCTCCTCCAATTAAAATATCTGACGAATTCGAAAGAAAATCGTTCGCAATTGGTTCACTTAAACTTCTTTTTGGCTGATGCGCATAAAACGCCGCTGGAGTTGCATCTGTAATATTTCCAGCAGAAATAATTGCCGTTTTATAGTTTCTCTTTGCCAGTTGTTCTGCAATCGTCTGAAGTGGTTTTCCTTGTTCATCAACGCTTATAAAACGGTTATTGGTTTTATGTCCCGTTGCCATTGCCGTTGCTCCTGCGGCAGAATCTGTAATATAACTATCTGAAGCTTTTGTGATCGAGAATCCTTGCGTAGGAATGTTAAATAAACTCAATTGCCCTTTATTGGCTGTGTATCCAGAATAAATTTGCGCTAATCCCATTCCGTCTCCAATTAAAAGAATAACATTTTTTGGACGTTTATTCTTGAAAACATTTTTAGGAGCATAAGCTTGATGAAATTCTGTATTCTGATAAAATGTCGTTTTGATACTATTAATAAATTGAGTCAGTTCGGCTACTTTATCCGTTCCGATGAAATCCACTTTTAAATTCATCAAAGTCATGTACGTGTTCACGTTATCTTGTGTAGCCCAGAATCTTACTTTTTTCTTTTGATCGTGGACTTTTTTAATAATTGCCTGAATTTTTTCTGCATCTGGCTGCGTCAAAATACCTTTTCCGTTCCAAACTGTGATTTCATGCAAATCTTCGCTAATCATTTCAACTCTCGCCAATTGATCTGGAGTATAATTTTCATTCAATCTTCCATCAAAATAAATAAAATCTGGATATGCTGCCCAAAGCGATGGCAAAGGTCTGTTTCCAGAAATAACCACTTTTATATTTTTATTTGAAATGATATCTGGAAAAGTCTTTAGCTGCTGTGTAATTGCTTTTAGAGTCGAATCGGCATCTGACTTAATATCAATCATTAAAATCAATGGCTTATTGCTCGGATACGCTTTTCCTTCCAACGTTTTTAATTTGTTAGAAAGCGGTTCCAAATACATGCTTTTAAGTGTATTGTGAGAAGCGATTTCTTTAGAAGTATGCGCCACAAATAATTCGTTATTCACTAAAAAAACATCGGCTTCTATAACTCCCGTTTCGTTAGAATAAGCTCCATAAAATGGTAACTTACTTTCGTAATCGTTATGCGAATGAATGTTGGAAGAACTGTATTCTTGCGCTTGCGCGAATAAGCAAAATTGAAGGCAAAAAAGGGTGATTATTTTTTTCATCTAAAATGATTTATATTCTTTTAAAGCTGTAGGTAACTTTATTAGAAATGGGTTTATGCTGTTTATTTTTTAACACATAGAAACATAGTTTTTCTTTATGTGTAAAGACGTTTCACTTGTTTAAATGCATATTAAAAAGTAATCTTGTCGTTCCTCGGAAAGACAAACTTTACTCTGTTTTTTTTACAACTGCAGTCTCCTGACTAAGACTGCAGTATAAAAAACTAAAAAAACACAATGAAATTAACTTATTACCAGCCTTGGTTTTGAGTCAAAGCTCCTTTACTTACTGCGATTTCATCTGGCGGAATTGGCCAAACGTGGTGAATCGCTGGGTTGAAATTACGAGCAGGATAAATTACGCTTCCATCATAATGGTGCAATGGTTTTGCGTATGTTTCTTTTGCATCTCCCCAACGCACTAAATCGAAATGGCGATCTGTCCATTCTCCTGCCAACTCGCATCTTCTTTCTCTTTTTAAATCTACCATTGTTGCACCAGCAATATCTGTAAGACCTGCACGGTGGCGAATCATATTGATTTCTGTGTCTGCATTTTGTCCTTTCATTAGTTTCGCTTCCGCTAACATCAAAATCACATCAGCATAACGTAAAAGAGGCACATTTAAAGCAGTTGAAGGCTTGTCCCCGTTTGCATTGACATAACGAATATCTACTCCGCCCGATGATGTTTTTGGATAACTGAACGGCTCCATATATTTTTTAAACTGATAACCCGTTCTGTTACTTGAACTTACTACGTGATTTCCTTCGTTAAAAGTTACTGTTTCTCCGAAATAAACAAATTTGTCTCCTTTTTGTAAAATCGTAGCGCTTCGTCTTTTATCATTAGCTACGTAAGTATCGAATAATTCTTTTGTTGGATAAAAATTTCCCCATCCATTGTAAACTCCCCAACCTTTATCTTCTAAACAAACTCCAGGAAAAATAGAACCCAAAGAAGTATTTTCTGCACTTGAAGTTACCGACCAAATATATTCTGAAGACCAGTTGTTGCTGATTTTAAATACATCTTCAAAATTGTCTAATAATTTGTGTTTTCCGCTAGCCACGATCATGTTTGCATATTTGATGGCGTTATCCCAATCTTTTGCATACAAATACGTACGAACCAAATAAGCCCAAGCTGCAGTTTTGTGCGCGCGTCCGTAATTGTCTGGCGTAAGCTGATCAAAATAAGGCAACAAATCTGCCGCTTTGATTAAATCTGCTTCAATATAAGCGTAATTTTCGGCTACATTTTTAGCACGAGGCACAAAAACATTTGTTGGATCTTCTCTATCTTGAATCGGAATTCCTGCACGATCGTCTCCATAGTGGTAAGCCAATTCTAAATGCATTACTGCATGGTTAAAATAAGCTTCTCCCAACATTCCGTTTTTTGTACTTTCTTCCAATGCAATCTTTGGAATATTGCGAATCACATCGTTGCAACGTTTCATAATTTCGTAGTGAATTCTCCAAATATCCTTAGTATCCGATTCTGATCCGTCTACAATAAAATTTTTGATTCTTTCTGCATTTTGTCTTGGTTTTGTTCCAATATCATCGCTGGCATTATTTAACCAGAAGAAACCACGACCATACATATTATCATCAGAATATAAAGCATAAATTGCATTTACTCCCGCTTTTGCATCTGCTGGCGTTTTCCAGAAATTTCCGCTTGACGGAGCTCCTTGTGGCACAACATCAAGTTCGCTTTCGCAAGCCGAAGTGCTTACCAAAAGCACGAAACTCAATAATAAAAGACTTATTTTTTTCATTTTAATTGTTTTTTATTTTTTAAAAAGTTGCGTTAACACCTGTCATGTAAATACGAGAAAGCGGATAACGTCCTAAATCCATTCCGAAGTTTTTAAGACCAACTTCAGGATCCATTCCAGAATATTTCGTGATTGTAAATAAGTTTTGTCCAGAAATAAAGAATCTCAATTTTGCTTTTCCGTTCAGCCAGCTTTCTTTAATTGTATACCCAATCGAAACGTTTTTCAGTCTTAAGAAAGAAGCGTCTTCAATGTATAAATCAGAAATACGTCCGAAGTTGTTATTGTTATCTGTTGAGGAAAGAACCGGAACATTGGTATTGGTGTTTGTTGGAGACCAAGCTTCTTTAGATTCAGACAATAAATTGTACCCTGGGAAAGAAGCATTTAAACCGGTATGTTTTACCGCATTGAAAACACTATTTCCTGCAGCTCCGCTGAAAAAGACATTCATATCGAATCCTTTGTATCTGAAATTGGCATTCAAACTATACGTTGTTTTTGGGAAAGGGCTTCCTAAAACTACTCTATCACTATTGTTGATTACACCATCTCCATTTTCATCTTTAAATTTAATATCTCCAGCAACGGCATTTGGCTGATACATTACGCCATCTTTATTTACAAAAGCTTTGACCTCATCATTGCTTTGGAATAATCCATCGGTAGCATATCCGTAGAAGGCTCCAACTGGGCTTCCAACTTGGTAAATATTGGCTAACGGCAAACTACGAACTCTGCTTAAACCAAGTGGTTCTAATGAATTTAAATCGTCTTTAATAGAAACAATTCTATTGCTTAAGAATCCAGCGTTTGCCGTAACATCAAATTTAAATTCTCCGCGAGTTTTTTGGTAGGTTAAACTCACCTCGATTCCTTTGTTTTCAACATCTCCCGAGTTAACGATTCTTCCTTGTGGCGTTCCAGAAACTCCTGGCAATTGGTCACGAACCAACATGTCTTTGTTTTTCTTTACATAAGCATCAACAGATCCAACCAAACTATTATTTAGCATAGTGAAGTCTAAACCAATATTAGTCTGCTCAGAACTTTCCCATTTTAAATTTGGGTTTGATAATTCGCTTTCAGCATAACCATAATTGATTGATGGCACTGCTCCAATTAAAGCTTGAGTTTGCACCAAAGGCACACTAAATTGATATGGCCCAAGGTTTCCTAAGTTTCCAATTTGCCCCCAGCTTGCACGAAGTTTTAAGTTGCTGATGATTGGCTCGATGCCTTTCATGAAATTTTCTTCAGAAATTAACCAACCTGCAGAAACAGAAGGATACACTTTCCATCGGTTATTTTCTAATAATTTTGAAGTTCCGTCGCGACGAACAATTCCCGAGATTAAATATTTCTGATTGAAATCGTAATTGATTCTTCCCACATAAGAAGAAATAATTTCATCTGATCTTCCTGCTGCTGTCTGCTGAATCAATTTTGCATTCAATAAATAACGCTGCGATGGATCTTCGTTATCAAAACCAGTTCCTTCAACAGTATAAAAATCTCTTTTCGTTTCTTGATACGTATATCCAGCCAAAGCTTTCAAATTATGTTTTCCAAATGATTTCTCATAAGAAATAGTCTGCTCGCTCAATAAATCTGTAATTGTTATGTTTTTTAGCGTCAATCTGTTGAAATCGAAGATTTTTCCTGGCTCGGTAACTTTTACTGTAAAGTCTGATGCATTATCTTGAATTCTAGTATAACCCCAGTTCGATTTTACTTTTAACCCTGGAACAATTTCCCATTCTGCATACGGATTGATCAAAATGGTAGAAATTGGATTTTTATTGTCTAATCTTTTCAAATACGCTACCGGATTGATAACGTCTCCGTAAGAACCAATATATTTTTCTGGAACACCGCCAAATTGCCCTGAACCATCTTCTCTGTAAATCGTTGCGTTTGGCGGATACAAAATCGCTGCTTGAATTGCTCCTGTATACGAACTTGACGTATTAGCAGTCTGACCATCAGTTAACGAGTACGAAATATTTTCTCCAATTGTGAAATTATCAGCCAATTTAAAAGAAGAATTTGCTCTTACCGTATAACGTTCTCCATACGTATTTAACAAAATACCTTCGTTTTTTCTATAACTTCCAGAAAGAAAGAAATTAGATTTTTCTGTTTTCCCGTTTACCGAAAGCGATAGATCTTGAATTTCTCCTGTACGGAAAATTTCATCCATCCAGTTTGTTTTTGTTGTTCTTGCAGTTGGTTCAAATGCAGGATCGAAAGCAGGAATTCTAGGCAAACCTGCGTTATCTCTTGCAAGATTCATAGCATCAGCATATTCTGCAGCGTTTAAAACCTCTAGTTTTTTGGCTACATTCTGAAAACCTCCTTGGTAGTTTACATTTACATTAATTTTATCTGAAACTCCTTTTTTAGAAGTAATTAAAATTACCCCACCAGAAGCTCTCGCACCGTAGATTGCTGCAGAAGCCGCATCTTTTAAAACGTTTATCGATGCTATATCATTTGGATTTATGGTATTTAAAGAACCGCTGTAAATAATTCCGTCCAAAACAATTAGAGGCGTTTCAGCATTCAAAGATCCAATACCACGAATGTTAATTGTTGGCGATGCAGTCGGATCTCCACCATCATTAATTACCGTAACTCCGGCAACTGTTCCTTGCAATAATTCGGCAGCGTTGTTGTACGTTCTGCTTGAAGTTTCTTTCATAGAAACAGAACCAACAGCTCCTAAAACTTCATTTTTTTTCACGCTACCGTAACCCATTACCACAACTTCTTGAAGCTGTTTTACATCGGCAGCCAATTTTACATTAATGGTTTGCGTACCCGTAACTTTTACTTCTTGCGTTACATATCCAACGTAAGAAAAAATAAGCGTTGCTTCAGAGGCGTTTACTTCCAATTTAAAAGTTCCATCAAAATCTGTTGCTGTTGCGGCATCCGAACCTTTGTCTTTAATCCCGACACCTGGCAAAGGCATATTATCGTCTCCTGCTATAACAGTTCCCGAAACAATAATTTTGTTTTGATCTGCCGAAGCAACTTTCTGATTTTTCTTGATTACGACATTGTTGCTAACAATCTCATATCTAAGTACATTACCGCAAATTTTATCCAACGCTTGTTCTAGCGTTACATTATTCAGTTTTAAACTTAATTTCTGATTGGCATTTACTTGGCTGCTTTCGTACATAAAATGCACATCAACCTGATTCTCAATTTTTTGAAATATATTTTTTATACTCTCATTGTCAACTTTTAAAGTCACTCTTTTGTTAATGTCAACATTCCCGGCTTTTACTGTTAGTGCAGCAAAAAACAAAGTCATAAACAGGAATAATTTTGCTCCTATTGTCCTTATGCTCTGCCATTTTGCGGCATACCGCATTTGTTTTTCATTCATAGTTTTTAGATTTAGTGTAATTGTTTTGTTTATTAGTTTGCTACGTAGTTTTATTTTTATTGTTTAAAGAATTATTCGATTTTGTAAACCCCTGAGTCCATTTTGTATTGGGCATTGATTATATTGCACACCAATCCAATTACCTGATCGACAGGCAGTTCTTTAAAATAGGCGCTAATCTTTAAAGCGTTTAAGTTTTTATTTTTGACTTCTATTGAAACATTGTAATTGCGATTAATTGTGGCCACAACTTCTGGCAAAGGCGTTTCTTCAAAAACCATAATATTTTTTCGCCATAACGAAATGGCATTTACCGGAATATCTTTAAAAGCCTGAAGCTTATTGTCTTGAGATTTAAAAACCACTTTCTGTCCCGGAGTTACATACACATTTTCTTCTGTAACAGTCGATTTCACATTTACTCTTCCTGTAGCAACCGAAACTTCTTGTGTGGTCTGATCTGGATACGCTTGAACATTAAAACTGGTTCCGAGAACTTTGGTATCCATTTTATTGGTATGAATAATAAAAGGATGTTTCTTGTCTTTGGCTACATCAAAAAAAGCTTCTCCGCTTAAATACACTTCTCTGGTATCTCCTTTAAATTCTTTTGGATATTTAAGTACACTTCCAGCATTTAACCAGATTTGTGTTCCATCACTTAATTCTATTTTAGCATGCTCTCCTAGTTTTACGGCAAATTGTTTGCTTTCAACGGCATTTGATGTTTGATAAAAAAACACCGATAATCCGATTAAGAAAACCAATGAAGCCGCAATAGCCCAGTTTTTGTATGGAAGGGCAATAACTTTATGAGCATTTTTTATTTGTCTTAATTCCTTTTTAAGTTTGGAACGGTCTGATTGAACCATTTCCATATTATCAAAAAAATCATCTGTACGATCGTACCATTTATTCCACATTTCTTGTCCTTTCGGAGAATACTTTCCTTCTAAAAAATTTTTGATTTCGTTATTTGAATTTTCAGGCATTATAATTTCTTTATGTCTTTAATAGTATGTCTTGGGAATTGTAATTTTAGGTAGGCGCAAAAGGTTACGCTTCTGTTAAGAAAAAAGCTGAGTTCTTAATCTGAAGTTTACTTTTAATTGAATTCGCCCAAATAAGTGCGCATGAATTTCAGCGAATATGTAATATGGTATTTTACAGTTTCAATGGAAACATTCAATTCTTCAGCGATTTCTTTATTGGTGTAATGTTTTACGCGACTAAGAATGAAAACTTCTTTTGATTTTTTAGGAAGTAATGATGCCGCTTCATCAACCGCTTTTTTCAACTCGTCATAATAAATAGAATCCTCGATCGCATTATAACTGGTTTGCGAAACAGTATTTTTATCTAAAACTTCCTGAATGTATTGGTCAGTAACCTCATGTGATTTGATGTAATCTAAAGTCATGTAGCGAACCGAAGTGTAGATGTAGGCCGCAAAACTTTTTTGGATCACAATTGTTTTGCGTCTTTCCCAAATAGTGGTAAAAACTTCCTGCACAATTTCTTCTGAAATGGCAATCGATTTCATTCGGAGATATACGAATCGAACTAACAGATCTCGATATCTAAAATAAAGTTCATCAAAAGCTTTATCCTTGCCCGATTTTAATAATTCGACAAGTTCTTCGTCTGTAAACTTCTTATACATGATTCATTATTTTATGATTAATCAAATGAAAAGCGTGAGCCAAAACACTTTTTCTGATTTCGTTTTGATAATGATCCTGCTGTTTAAAAATTGGCATATACAAAGTATTGGGTTCTTCTTATATGTCTCCAAAATTAAACCTAGGGGTAGGTTGATTAGGTTACGTTTACATTAATAAAACCCCTGTAAAACGAAACATATTATTAACATTTGAAGTCGAAAATTAGCCACGAAATAAAGCTTTACAGCATTTGGAGCAAAAACTCAGAAACTTTGTCTGAGATAAACAGTCTTTCTCTTATAAAAAGCAGAATTGGAGCGAAAAAGTGCTTAACAAATAATTAATAGGAATGCCTTAAAATGAGTTTTATTCTATTGAAAATTCTTTTCAAAAAAAATGAATGAAGAGAATAAAATTTTTATGTTCACAACTATTTTTAACACCTCATGTAAAAAGCATCTAATTTTTTCTAAATTAGTCTGACATTTTTTATTTTCGATCAGCAAAAATAAATCCGAACTATGATTAAAAAACTACTCCTGATTTTATGTCTTTTCCTTTCTGCGAATACAATTTTATCCCAAACAAATTGGGAATTATTAAATCCTAAACCAACTGTCAACACAGGAAAAAAAGTAAAGTTTGTATCCTCAACCGTCGGCTACATACTTACATCTGACGAATTACTACAAACCGAGGATGCAGGTAATTCTTGGAAAAAAAAGCTTACACTTACCGCCTCAAGCAATGATATAAACTTTTTTAATAATCTTGGATTTATTGTTGGTGACCTTGGATATGTCTTAAAAACAGCAGACTCAGGAAATTCATGGACAAAAATTTCAACGGGTTTCAATGTTTCTTTCAATACCGTTAATGTAATTAATAACACTACCATCATACTATCAAGTTCTAATAGTATTGTTAAATCTACTGATGGTGGAATTACTTGGACGAGCTTAAGCATTCCTAATGCGGATGTGAATAAAACTTTTTTTAATTCTGAATTAATCGGACATGCTGCATGTAAAAACGGAAGAATGTTAAAAACCATTGATGGCGGACAAAACTGGTATGTTACCCAAAGTACAAATGTTTTTCCCTCAGATTTTTTCACCGTTTATTTTATCAACGAAAAAGTTGGTTTTTCATCACAACAACATAGCAAAGTGTTTAAAACAACTGATGGAGGAGAAACATGGATTGAAATTACAGGAATTAGTCAGGCCATTTATGATTTCTATTTTTTAAATGAAAATATAGGCTTTGTAACAGGAGATAGTGGTGCAACATTTAGAACAGAAAATGGTGGAATTACATGGAGTCAGATATTTTTTCAGAAAGGATACATTTACAATACCTCGATGTATGGAATTTACTTTGAAAATAGCGATATCGGTTATGCAACTGGTGCCAGAGGTAGAATAATCAAAACGGTAGATGGCGGCAAAACCTGGAAAGAAAATTCTTTCACTTATAACCTTATCAAAAAAATTCAAATGTTTAATGATGGAACTGGATACTTTGAAACAGGTCAGATTTTTTATAAGACAGTCGATAACGGAAATTCTTGGTCACAAGTTGGAAGTGTAAAACATTATGAATATTGCAGTGGTTTTTACTTTGTTAACAAAAATGTAGGGTATTCTATCGGAGGAGGAACAACCAGCATTTCCGGAGACGTTTACAAAACTATTGATGGTGGACTTACTTGGAATAAACTAAGCATTTCTGTAGACGAAGGATTGAGTTCTGTTTTTTTTACAGATGAAAATACAGGTTTCATTTCTGGAGGCTTTAATAGAAAAATAGCATTAAAAACCATTGATGGCGGAATTACATGGAGTCAGGTTTCTAATAACGAATATGGTAAAATTCAGTTTGTTAATAGTCAGATCGGGTACGGAAACAGGATAGGTTATTCTACTGGATTTATGTACAAGACAACAGATGGAGGAAATACATGGAAGCAAAGTATAGAAGTAGAAGATGATATTGTAGATTTTGACTTTGTTGATGCAGACAATGGTTACTTTACAGGTGACCAAGGATTATTATATAAGACGAATGATGGTGGAAAAACATGGAAAAAACTAACTCTTCCTTTTGCATATTACACCATCATTAAATTTTACTCAAAAAACGTAGGTTATGTGGCAGAGGATTACGGAAAAATATATAAAACCGTTAATGGAGGGGAAAGCTGGGAACTATTAACTACCCAATTCGGAATCAGATCAATAGAAATTGCATCAGATAAAATTTTTAGGAGTGGTGAAAATGGAAGACTTTACAGAAGTGATGTAGAATATGATGATGTTTCTTTAGAGGCATTAACTCCTGTTGTAAAAAATTCAATTGTTACTTTAAATGGAAATGTTACATCAAATAAAGGGGAAATTTCCAATATCCGTTTTGAATACTATAATGCTGATTATTCCTCTTACAAAATAATGAATGCAATACCAGAAAAAGTAGATGCAAATGAGTCGTTAAATGTATTCGCAGATATAACAAATTTTGCTCCTAATACAACATATTATTTTAGAATATTAGCAGACTACAACTCAAAAACTTACACTAGTAAAATTTTAAGTTTTACTACTTTGCCTAATTACACTATTACAGATTTATATCCTAACTGCACAACAAATTCAGCTCAACTTACTGCAGAAATTACTTCAAATTATAACGATATAAGTTCTATAGAATTTCAATATGGACTACAAAATAATGTTTTAGATAAAACAATTAGCGCCAATCCATCATTAGTCCATAAAGAATCAACAGAAAGCATTACGGGCAACCTAACTGATTTAAAACCCAATACAGCCTATTTTTACAGAATAAAAGCCAAACATCAAGGAGAAGTTATTTACGGAAATACCGTGTCTTTTACAACAAAACCTGAATATACATTCTTTTTGTATGGTCCTTATATACAAGAGAACACAGTTACTTTTACCAGTTATATTACTGCCAATACTTACGATATTACCGATCTTGTTCTTGAATATGGAACATTGAATTATGAAAAAAACGTACCTCTAAGTTTATCTAAAATTACAGCCAATAGTACAGAAACTGTAACTGCACAAATCTCAAATTTAGATCCAAATTCGTTCTATTATTTTAGACTAAAAGGCAATTATAATGGCAATACTATTTATAGTAATGAGGCTGTATTTAACATATCTGGTAAAGTTATAATGGCATCTGGAAAAATAGAGAACAAAAATGAATCGATAGTTTTAAAGGGGTTGGTAAATAGCAACGGATATTATTTAACAAATATACAATTTGAATATGGTCTTACGGATAGTTTTGGTAATTCAATTGCTACAAATCCATCCTTTATTTATGGAAACGGAACAACTATAGTGACCTCTTCTATTAATAATCCACTTCCAAACCAAACTTATTATTATAGAATAGTAGCAAATCAATATGGCACTAAAATTTACTCAGACACTTATCAATATAAAACTTCATCTTTAAATGTTGGTGATTTCTCTAATCAGAAAAATATAATTATTTATCCTAATCCTGTAGCTGACTTTTTAACCATAAAACTCAATAATGAAGAAAAAATAGATACTCTCGAAATGTACAATTTAAATGGTCAAAAAGTAATAATCAAAAACAAAGTCGTAAATCCTGATGACATTAAAATTGATGTTCGTCATTTTACAAAAGGTTTATATATACTCAAATTAAACTTTGAAAATAATAAAGTTTCTTATAAAAAAATAATTGTGAATTGATATGAGAAAAATGCTAGAGTATTACTAGGCTTTCATAATTATTTGATCCGCACTAAAAACTCCAAAAGTCAGATTTTGGAGTTTTTTTTTATAATATTCTTGCATGCTTTTTCAAAAATAGCTTCTAAAAAATTGGCGAACTCATAAAAAAAACAAATCTAAAAATAGTTGACAAAAGCAACTAATTTTATATATTTGTACCTCAACAATACAATTTCAAATCATGACTAGTACGACTTCAAAAATTAGAAGTTTCAATAGATTTTATACTGCGCATTTAGATATTTTAAGTCAGCATTATTTAGACAGCGAATATTCTTTGACTGAAATACGAATCCTTTATGAAATCAGCGAAAGCAAAACTATAACAGCTCAAAAAATCACTGAAATTTTAAATCTGGATAAAGGATATTTAAGCCGAATTTTAAAACGTTTTTTAAAGGAAAATTTAATTGTGAAAATCGCTTCAGAAGAAGACAAACGCGCTTTAAACATTAAACTGACCGATTCTGGCAATGAATTATTAAGTGTTTTAAATACTAAATCTGAAAACAAGATTGAAGGTAAAATTGAGAATCTGAATTCTTCGCAAAAAGAAATTTTGATTGATTCAATGAAAACGGTTAGAAACCTGCTGACAGAAAATAAAATAGCTCGAGAAGCTATTACGTATCGTCATGAAATTACGCCTGGAGATGTTGGCTATATTATTCATTTACACGGCACGATTTATGGCAAAGAATACAATTTTTCGACCGATTTTGAAAAGTATGTCATCAAGACTTTTTACGATTTCTTAGAAAAATATTCCCCAGAAAATGACCGAATTTGGATGGCCCAATACAACAACAAAATTGTAGGTTGTGTTGCAATCGTACATCAATCCAACGAAGAAGCGCAATTGAGATGGTTTCTTCTAGATCCTGCTTTTAGAGGTCTCGGAATTGGCAAAAGATTATTGACTGATGCTGTAGATTTTTGTAAAGAAAAGAAATTTAAAAATGTTTTTCTGCTTACCACAAACATGCAAGACAAAGCGCTTCAAATGTATAAAATGATGGGATTCGAGCTCACAAAATCGGAACAAGTTCAGGAATGGGGAAAAACGTTTTATGAGGAGCGATATGATTTGAGGTTTATTGAATGATAGGGCATTGATTATCAATACAAAAGATTCCTTTTCTTTCTAGAAAATCGTGTTGAAAGCTTTGGGTTCTAGTTTTCACCTTAGTTTGTTTTTACAAAAAAGCCTGCAAACTCAATGAACATGCCCCAAAAAGTTAGACACTATTTGGGGCATTTTTTATGGAAAGAAAAACAAAGTATGACTATGCATTTA